>JAEEII010000032.1 GCA_016281295.1 Bacteroidales bacterium | reverse complement strand
GAGGATGATTTTTCTGTTGAGCGAACGACGATAGCGGGCTATCGGAGTGAGCGAAACAAAAAATCAGACCAAAAAGACCCTCAAAGAAGCCGAAAAAGAAAAAATCAAAAACTTTAAACAAAAAATCAAAACAGCTTCTTATATCCCAATGTGTCGGAGCCTGTCGCGAATCAAGTCGAGAAAACGTTGTTTTAAATCCTCGGAAAGGAAAGACCGGGCAATCATCGCCTCCCATGCGGGCATCCAACAATCCGGCCAAGAGGTTTTTGTAGTAAATTGTTGCGGCTCTTATGATTCAAGGTGTTTGGGAGCGGGTCTCATTTCATAGTTAAAGAGGTTGAGCACCTGGTTTACCTTGTCGAGCTTGCGGTGCGGTTGGTGCGGGAGGTGGAGTAGCGTCACATAAATAAATCATCCAGTTTCACCTGGCTCTGGATCATTTCGGAATACATCCCCTTGGCCACGCCTTCTATGGTGATGAGAGTGAGCCAGGAAGCGTGTCGAAGTCCTGTCTCTTTCATGAAGGTGTTTCGTCTCAGGTTGAGTTTTTCGTACTCGTTTTTATCCAGCAAATAGCTGCCTTCGCAGTATTTCACTTCGCACACATTGACGATTTTGTCAGCGCGTTCAATGATGATGTCAATTTGCGTGGAGGGCACTGATGTTTTACTGCGCCAGGAGTAGCTGAGGGTGGAGATGCCGTCGATGCGGAGTGCCCGTTTGATTTGCGGGATATGGGCCATACAGATTCGTTCGTAGGCCAGTCCCATCCATGTGTTCACCTCAGGGGTGTTGATATGGTGTGACCAATAGTCGATCTCAACCTCGGCTCGGTCAGCGAAGGTCAGGTAAAAGAGGCTGAAAAAGTCGCATAGTTGGAAGATGGCGTCTTTACTTTTGATTTCTTTTTCCCTGACGATGTTTTTCCTTATAAGATCGCAATAGACCAGATCGTCTAACTTGTCGCCCAGATGACCGTTGTTGGCGCATTTCAGATGGGTTGCCAGCTGTTCGCGGGTCATTCCTTGGCGGCTTTTGCTCAGCGCTTTGATGATGTCGATGTATCTTTCAGGGTGTTTGTAGAGCGTGTTGAACAGTCTTTTGAACTCGCGTCGCATTTTGGCGTCTCTGCTGAAAAAGAGGCGGTCGATGTTTTGCACCAGGCTTTCCTCTTTGTTGAGCAGACTTAAGTAATAGGGGATTCCGCCGAAGATCATGTAGGTTTGGAGGATCATTTGCCGGTTCCAGACAAAGTGGTGAGTCAGGAGATAGTCCTCCACTTCGCGCAGGCAGAAAGGGTGGATGGGCATTTCCTCCGTGAGGCGGTCGTGCAGGCCGCCTTTGCTGTCGATGACGTTGGTGATCATCCAGCTGGTGGCGCTACCGCAAATGATGAGCACGATGTTGTCTTGGAGCGAGGCCCAGCTGTTCCAGAAGTAGCCTATTGCCCCTGCCACGTTTGAGTTTTCCGCATCCATGGCGGGGAGTTCGTCGATGAAGATGACGCAGCGTTCTTCTTTGTTGATGGTGTTTTTCAACGCTTTTTTCAGCATGATGAACGCGTGCATCCAGTCTTTTGGGGGTTCGGGAAGGTTGTACCCGTAATCTTCCATGGCGTCGGAAAAGGCGGTGAATTGGTCTTTCAGCGAGCCTTCGATGACTCCTGTCATGTTGAAAACGAAGTGTTTTTTGAACACTTCGTTGATGAGGAAGGTCTTGCCCACCCGTCGGCGGCCGTACAAGGCAAGGAATTCCGAGCGGGAGCTATCGAAGATGGTCTTTAGTTGGTTGATTTCCGAGTCTCTTCCGATGATTTTTTCCATGGCGTTGCTGTTTGATGACCGTGCAAAGATAGGGTAAAAGAAGGAAAGAACAATAGTATTTCGGGCGAAATCTATGTATTTTTATATCGATTTCGCCCGAATACTATATTTCTCGGGCGAAATCTACCTATTTTTGGATAGATTTCGCCCGAATTATTATATCTTCTTGAAGCTTGTCTATCACACATCGTGACGTTCAAATAGTTTGTCCATAGTTGTTCTTTTTCTATTTCAAGTTGAAAATATACGGGTATTTTACAAAATTAGGGTTAACTATCAATTTGCCAATCTTCTACGGTGCGTGTCTCTTTGGAGAAGGCAATGCCTATCTTGACCACCTTTCGTCCGTCGGTTTGGTAAGGGATGGCGTAGTCTCGGCTATTGATACAATCGAGGGCTTCCTGGGCGGTGCCACGGGTCTTGAGTTCCATCACGTAGATGGTGTCGGATAGGAACACCACCAAGTCGGTGCGTCCCAGTGCTGCCTTCACTTCGGTGAAGGTGCGGCAGTTGATGGTGGAGAACACCACGTAGGTCAGCACCTGATAATATGCCTCATATTTGGCGATGTCCTCCAGCTCCTTTGGGCCGAACTCGAGGTAGGGGATGGAGGCGAAGAAAGCCTGCATGGCCTTCATGGCACCATTGATGTCACGATTGTTCAGACTGAAGTAAAAGTCGTCGGCGAAACCTCTCGAGCTTTGGTTGACACCCATCATGGTGCTGAGGAAATTCTCCATGAACCCCACCTTGACCTCGGCGTTGGGAAAACCGAGGGTGAATTTGTTGCGTTCCGGATTGTAGCTTTTGATGGTGAGATAGCCCGACTGATAAAGGAGGGGCAGGGCGGAGGTCATCCCTTCGGTGGGCACGTCGAACTGCGAAGAAGGCACTTCAAGGTTGCCAAGTTCGAGGACGTTAGTGTGGAAGCGTCTCATCACCTCGAAAAGAAAGGTGGGAGTGCCCGAGGAGAACCAGTAGGAACCAATTTCATTGGCCCAAAAGGCTTTAACAAGGCTGTAAGGGTTATAGATGTCCTTGGAATCTTTCCCGAAATGGTAGCCGTCATATTGGAGCTTGAGCTTGTCGAGAATTTGATCGAACGATGTTTGGCTCTTGTTGGCAAGGTCTTGGATGTCAGTTTTATAATAGGTAAAAAGCTCTTCTTTGGTAAAGCCGCAGATGGCAGAATAGCGAGATACCATTGAGATGTTGTCAAGGTTGTTGATGGTGGAGAAGATGCTCAGCTGTGAGAACTTGGTGATGCCAGTGATAAAGACGAACTGCTCGTCGGCATCGCAGATCTTGAGGGTTTGGTAGAACTCCTGTAAAATCTCTCTCAAAGATTCCAGCCTTTCAGGTTTGTTCAGGACATCCAAAAGCGGGGCGTCGTACTCGTCGATGATCACCACGGTTTTTAACCCGGTCATTTTGTGAGCTCGACGAATCACTCCTTTCAACCTTAACCCTGGTGTGACCTCTTCCTCGTTCCGGCCATACAACGCTTCGTAATCCTCCAGCTGGAGGTTCAGTGCCTTGATGACATTTTCATCCGACTTATGCTTACAAGTGCTCATGTCGAAATGCAGCACAGGGTGCTGGTTCCACTTCTTCTCCAGGTCCATGATGCTGAGCCCCTCGAAGAGATCCTTTCTTCCTTGGAAGTAATATTTCAACGTGCTGCAAAGCAGTGACTTGCCAAATCTCCTTGGCCTGCTAAGGAAAACAAAACTGGATTCTTGAGTCAGACTATAAATTAAGTCGGTTTTATCGACATAAATGCGTCCATCCGTACGGATACGTTCATAATCGGTGAAGCCATTGGTGTATAGTCTCATGATTTTAATTTTTCAGCAAAAATATGTCATAAATGTTTATCCCGCAAGAAAAAGACAGAAAAAGTTGGCAGTTAGCATGGCATGTTTGACTCTAACAAACTATTTTTTATTTTTGCACCAAATTCTCAAATCATCAACAACATGAAAAAAACGTTATCATTATTCTCATTAGCATTGACCTTGTTGCTTTCGCTACAGGGTTTCGCCCAAGAAAAGAAATTCTTTACTCCCGCTGACGCTTCTTATAACAACAGGAGCCTCTATGCCCAACGGCCTAACCAACTGAAATGGGTGGGCGATTCCGACATCCTGATGAAGGTGAAAGACAAAGAAGTCCTCACCATGATCCCTGGAAAGAAAGACGAAGGGGTGTTCCTCACCTTGGACGAACTCAATGGCTATGCTCATGAGGCTGGCATGGACAGCCTCCGCCGTATCCCGCAGATGACCTGGCTCAACGACCGTGAGTGCTATTTCTATAGCATGGGCAAAGACGGCATCGCACTGAACCGATTTGATATCAAAAAGAAGGTGATGACCCCCATTACATCTCTGCCTCAAAATTCTGAAAATCAAAATATTTGCGAGAGCACCATGCGCATCGCCTATACCATCGACAACAATCTCTATGTGGCTGACGGCGATAAGCAGATTCAGATTACCGACAACCCCCAAGGCGTGGTGGCTGGCCAAAGCGTGCATCGCAACGAGTTCGCCATCAACGGGGGCATCTTCTGGTCACCCGATGGCTCCAAACTGGCTTACTATTCCATGGATGAACGCATGGTCACCGACTACCCGCTGGTGGATATCACCGAACGTATCGCCACCGCCAATCCTATCAAATATCCTATGGCTGGCATGACGAGCCATCAAGTTACCCTGCATGTCTATGACATGGCTTCAGGCAAGGAAATCGTGGTCAAGACAGGCGAGCCTGTGGAACAGTATCTCACCGCCATCACTTGGAATCCCGACAATAAACGAGTCTATATCGGTGTGCTGAACCGTGAACAGAACTATCTGAGATTCAATGAATATAGTGCCGTCAACGGAGATTTTATCCAAACTATCTTCGAGGATCGCGATGAGCAATATGTGGAACCTCAAGGCCCTGCTTACTTCCTGCCCAACAATCCCGACCAGTTCATCTGGAAGGCTCAGCGCGATGGCTACTATCATCTTTATCTCTACACCATCAGCAAGCATCAGGTGAAGCAGCTTACCAAGGGTGAGTTTGTCATCACTGATTTCAACGGCTTCTCCAAGGACGGACAATACATCTACTACCGTTCCACCGAGGTCAGTCCGCTGGAACGCCACTGCTACATGATGAACATCAAGAACGGCAAGGTCACCAAACTCACCAAGGAACACGGCACCCATGATGTGACTCCCTCCAAGAGCGGGAGATATTTCATCGATGTTTACACCAGCACCGATGTGCCGCTCAATGTGGATTTGATGGATAAAAACGGTAAGTTCGTGAGCCGTCTGCATGAAGCTGAGAACCCGCTGAAGGACTATAACATCGGTGAGACTACCCTCGGCACGTTGAAAGCTGAAGACGGCCAGACCCTCTACACGCGTCTGATCAAGCCTTATAACTTCGACTCCTCGAAGAAATATCCTGTCATCGTCTATGTGTATGGCGGTCCTCATGCCCAGCTGATTACCGACGACTGGACGGCTGGCGCAGGCATCTATCTGAACTATCTCGCTCAGGAAGGCTTCCTCGTGTTCACCCTCGACAACCGTGGCTCTGCCGACCGTGGCGAGGCCTTCGAGCAGTGCATCCATCGCCAGTGCGGACAGTTGGAGATGCGCGACCAGTTGACGGGCATCGAATGGCTGAAGACCCTTCCTTACGTGGATGCCAACCGTATCGGTTCCGATGGCTGGAGCTATGGTGGCTTCATGTCAACCTCACTGAAAATCAACCATCCTGAAGTGTTCAAGGTGAGCGTGGCTGGTGGCCCAGTTCTCGACTGGAAGTATTATGAAATCATGTATGGCGAGCGTTATATGGATACCCCACAGGAGAACCCCGAGGGCTATGAACTGACCAGCTTGGAAAACAAGACGGACAAACTGGAAGGCAAGTTGCTGATGATTCACTGTACCACCGACGATGTAGTGATGTGGCAACATAGCTTGGTGTTTGTGGAGAACTGCATCCATAATGGCAAACAGCTCGACTACTTCGTTTATCCTGGTCACGGACATAATGTCCGCGGTATGGATCGTGCCCACCTAATCACCAAAATCACCCAATATTTCAAAGACAACCTTTAATTAAGGGAACATCGAAATATAAGGGAACATCGAAAATATAAGGGAACATCGAAATATAAGGGAACATCGAAAAACACGAAAAACACGAAAGGAACAAATTTTTCGTGTTTTTCGTGTTTTTCGATGTTTAAAAATTAAGATGTTTAAAAATTAAGATGTTTAAAAATTAAAAAGATGTTAATAGCTTAATTCAGCGGGAAGGCATACGAGTATTTGATATAGAAATCGGTGAACATCCCGTCTGCAGTGCTGCCATTGTGGAGGTGGTTTTTATCCATGTAATGCAGGTCAATGGAATTGAATCCAATGCTGATGTTGTTGTTATAGAAGTCAAGTCCGACGCCGACTCCTGTGTAGAATCCTTGGGCTACGACCTCGCCACGGTAGGGATGCGTGAGCTCCATGCTGTTGAGAGGGATGGCATAACCCGCTTTGCCTTCCACAAAGAGTCGAGTGCAGTGTCCGGGTGTGCTGAGCCTGATGTTGGCGTAGATTGGCACACAATTGAGATAGGTGTCGTTTTGGTAGTTGCCTCTGCCCAGGTTGCGGCTGCCGTAGTAGTCTGCTCCGAGGCCAAGACTCAACAGGCGTCCGGTCTGCACTTCAGCCATGGCCCCAATGCCATAATGATAGGGGATCTCATGCATGAAGAGACCTCCGATGTCGGTAAATCCCAGCTCGCCGCCGACGTGGAGCCGAACCTCGCCGATGGGATTGTAATAATAAGTCATTCCCCGGTCATGGTATCTGGGTCTTGGCGCGGGAGCCTCTCTGTGGGGACGGCGTGCAAACCTGCGTGGATGCGGCTTTCTATAATGTTGGGCTTCAGCCGAGAGGGTGACGGCGAGAACCAACAATAACGATACTAATAGCTTTTTCATGGTATTAATTGTTTTTAATATTTGACACAAAGACAAATATTAAAACAAGAATCATACCATTTCTTAAGGCGTGTGGTCAGCCCTCGTTATTTCTTATGCGACAGTGTTGCTTTTAGGCTTTTCTGGATGCCGTTGGAGGAGAAGGTGGCACCGCTGACAGCGTCCACTTCTTTGTTGAGGGCTTCTTCAGCGGTAAGGCCGTTCCAGGAGTCGAGGAATCCGGCGTTGACAACACGTTTCAAGAAGTTTGGAGTCTCGTCGTTGTCGAGCACACGCACTTCGATGATCTTACCGTTTTGGTCAAAGGCGATTTGCAAGGGCGTGGGGCCGTTGAAGCCTTTGATGTCGTCAGCGTAAGGGGAGGAGAGCATGACGCTGCCGATGACTTTTCCTTTCTCGTTTTTCACGGCGTAGGTGGCGGTCTCGGTCAGCTCCACGTAAGCGGCTTTAGGAAAGGCAGTTTGGAGCTCCGTCAAAGTCTCGATAGGAAGATCTTTTTCGGTGGGTTTGTAATTGGAACATGCTGTAAATGAACCTGTTGTTAAGGCGGCGAGGGCAAATATCAGCCCTGCAAAAAACTTCTTTGAATTTTTCATGGCATTGAAATTTGCCACAAAAGTACTTTTTTTTATTTTTGTGGATTCAAAAAAAATGCATGTAACATGTTAATCATTGGTATCGCAGGCGGTTCGGGTTCGGGCAAAACCACCGTCGTCAAGGAGCTGGTAAAACAGCTGCCCAACAATTCAGTTTCAGTGATTTCCCAAGACGCTTATTATTATGACAATGGTCATCTCTCACCGGAGGAGAAGCTGCACATCAACTTCGACCATCCTGACGCCATTGAATGGAGTTTGATGATTGAGCACCTTGATCGTCTGAAGAGAGGCGAGACCATCCCGATGCCTATTTATACTTACGTCACCTGTGCTCGTTCGCAAGAGGTGGTGCATGTGGAGCCTACGGAGGTGATCATCGTGGAGGGTATTCTGGTACTGAACAACGAGGAGTTGCGTAAGCGCATGGATATCAAGGTGTTTGTCGATACCGACAGCGATGAGCGTTTGATGCGTATCATCCACCGCGACATTGCCGAGCGTGGTCGCACCTGGGAGGCGGTGTTGCGTCATTACCAGACCTTTGTGAAGCCCATGCACTTGCAGTTCATCGAGCCTACCAAACGTTACGCCGACATCATCCTGCCGCAAGGCTCCAGCCCTGTGGTGGTGGATATTTTGGCTTCAAGGATAAAGATGAACTTGGGGAGTTAGTTTAACTCCTCTGGTCAGCGGTCACCACCCTTACTTCGCTGCTGGAGAGGTTCCCTTCTTGGACCACCTGGATCTGTACTGGAATCTTTCCTTGCAGCTCTTCCACATGGCTGATGATTCCCACATGTCGGCCCGCGTTCTTGTGCAGCGTGCGCAATGTGTTGATGGCGTTTTGCAGGGGTTCACCGCTGAGGGTGCCGAAGCCTTCGTCGATGAAGAGCGTGTCCACCGCCAGTTGCTGTCCTATGTCGCTGAGCGCGAGGGCTAACGATAGCGAGACCAGGAAACTCTCCCCGCCAGAGATGGTGCTTGCCGCCCGGCTTACATACCCTTGATAGGCATCTTCGAGTGAGATGACGAAGGTGCCTGGTGCCACTTTCAGCGTATATCGGTCGGTCAGTGTCTTCATATAGTGGTTCGCCGAGTGGATCAAGCTGTTTAGCACATAGCTCTGTGCGATTTTGCGGAACTTGTTGCCCGTGGAATCTCCGATGAGTTGGTTCAAATTCGACCATTTCTCGTAATCGGCTTTCTTTTGCTCGGCTTCTTTTTTCAGCTGTTCACACTGTTTCTCGTTTTCCTCATTGGTTTTCAGCTCTTGGTTGATGGCTCCAATCTTCTCTGAGATTTCTCCCGAGTTCTTTTCGTTTTCCTTGATACGAGCTTCCAGAAGATCAATAGTGTCGTCTTCTTTCAGTGCGGGCTTCGTCAGCCGGTGCGCTTCCAGTTTTCTTGCAGCATCTTCCTTCAGTGTGTTTTGGGTGAGCACCTTGTTCTTGTCGGCTACCAATGTCGCCTGAGTCTCGTTGATGTTTTGAGAGGTGTAGCCGTTCAAGATGGCCAGTCGTGTCATGTCAAGTTCGGTATGCGTGTCAAGGAAAGCATCCAATTGCTGTTTGTTGGTCTGCAAGGTTTCTTCGGCTTGTCTCAGTTGCACGAGTTCTATGTTTTTCTTGCGTTCTTCAGCGATGGCGATCTTGTTTTTGCATTCGGAGATGTTCTGTTGGGCTTTTTGTGCAGCGGTCTTTAGTTGCTCTAAGCTTTTGTTCGACTTGTCGAGGGCGTCTCTTTGCGTTTTGATGAGCGCTTCCTTTTTGGCTCCTTCGGCAATCTTTTCTTCAAGGTTTTTCAAGCTGGTTTCGGTATTGTCTTTTAGGGTCGCCAGCTTTTCGGGTGTCTTTTCGTCGATGGTCTCCAGCCCACAATTCTTGCAGGCTTCGATGACTTTTTGGGTTGCTGTTTTGATGGAGTTGTCCTTGTCGAACTCTTCTTTGGTGGTCTGATACGATTTTTGCGCTGCTTTGATCTCGGCATCCAGCTTGTTTTTCTTGTTCATCAGTTCTTGATATGCCGTTTCGGCCTCTTTATAAGCCTTTTCAAGGCCTCCGACGAGTTGGGCCAATTCCTCCTCGTGGGGCAATGCGCTTTTGATTTCCTGTCGGCAGACGGGGCAGGTGTCGCCAATATGGAGTTTCTGTCGTAGGGTTTTGGCGAACTTGTTGACGGTGTCGCTCTGTTTGTCGAGTGTCGCCTTGCGGTCGTCCATCACCACCTTGGCATCGTGGATCAGCGGATTCATTTCCGCTGATACTAGCTGTTTCTTTTCAATGTCGGAGGCGGTATCTGCAAGCAATTGGGCGGTTTTGTTTCGGCGTACTTTTTCGTTGTTGCGTATTTCGATTCGCTCGAAGGTGATGGCGATGTTCCGTTGCAGTTCTTTGGCCTCGTCGCGTTTTTTTCTCAGGTCGGGCAGATGGAGCTCGTCGAGTGCTGTTTCTTGGGATTTTAGTTCGGCAGTCTGTTGGTCAAGAGCGGTTTGCGCTTTGTTTACCTCTTGTTGCGCCTTGTCGAAAGCTGGCTGTAACGTTTCCACAAGCATCTTGCTTTCGTTGTTGATGGTGCGCTTGCATTCTTCTATTTGTTGTTTCCCTTTGGAGGCCATGGCTTCAGCACTTTTCATTTGGCTGAGCCAGTTACGTGCTTCTATCGTGGCGTTCCATTGGTTGACCAGTGTTTCTTTCGTCTTGAAGTCGTCATTTTCCACTACGGCTTGGGCACGACGGTGGTCTTCGGTGGCTTTGCTGACGGCTTTTTCCAGCTCCGTGTCCGTGTTGATCCATTGCTTTTTGGCCTTGTCTTCTTCGCCAGCTTTCTTGACTTGAGTCAACAGCACTTCGTAATCAGCGATTGCCTTTTTCTTGGTGGCAATGTCTTCCTCTGACAGGGTGGGGGTGCCTGTGATTTTTTGCTGGGCTTTCTCCCAGTCTTCTTTTTTCTTTCCGGTCACATCAAAGATCTTCTTTCCGATCTTCGAGTAGATGTCCACCCCAGTGATTTTCTCCAGGATCTCCGCTTTGTCGTCATCCTTGCTGTTTAGGAAGCGGGTAAACTCACCTTGTGCCAGAAGGGTGGTGCGGCAAAATTGACCAAAATCGAGGCCGATGGCTGTCTGGATCTCATCCTTGATTTCGTTGTCTTTGGTGTAGGTGTCCTCCGAGTCGAGATTTGTCAGTAGCCAGGTTTTGCTTTGGATGTTGCCGTTCACTTTCTTTCTGGCTCTGGCAACCGACCATTTAGCTTCATAGTGTATGCCATTGCTGCCGGTGAAGGTGAGCGACACGAAAGCCTCGCCGGTATTTCGACGCATCAGTTGGCGCGGGTCTTTGATGGTGACGTCAGTCTCTCCGTCTTTGGTGCCACCTTGCATCTGTGTTCCAGACAACCTTGGGGTGTTGGCAAACAAGGCCAGGCAGATGGCATCCAGGATGGTTGATTTCCCTGATCCCGTCTTGCCAGTAATCAGGAACACTTCGCAGTCGGCCAGCGGTTGTGCTTCAAAATCGATGGTGGCATCTTCAATGGATGCGATGTTGTGTATGATGAGTTTTTGTAGTTTCATGGTCTTGGTTTTTATTGTTCGTTACGGGTGTCATTAGCCACCATGTCCAATACCTCATTAAACATAGCGGTCATTTCTTCGTTGAATTCGGTGCCTGTGTAGGCGGCGTATTGTTTGGCGATTTTGATGGGCTGTTCCGCCTGGAATTCCTGAACTGTCAGCACCTTGACCTCGCTTTGGCTTGCTGCTTTCCTTTTGGAGTTGATGTGGCAGAACCGGCATTGTTTTCCTTTGGCCAGACTGACTGCTTCGGCAGTGGCTTCCACGGGGAGATGGTTTTCCACCTCCACATTCAAGCGGATATAGGCGGGAAGGTCATCGGGGAACTGTTGCAACAACTCTTTGGCTGTTTCCCATGACGCGAGTCCTTCCGAGGGCAGGTTCACCAGTGGATGAGGGTTTTGGATGGCGATCTCCGTCACGGTTGGGGTTTCGCCATGCTTGTTGATTTCCACCATGCTGATGGTATGGTTGAAAGTCTCGTCGAAGCTGATGGGCAACGGGGTGCCGCAGTATCTTACGTTGTGTTTGCCACTATGCACAAACTGTCCGTGATGGATGTGGCCCAGTGCAAGGTAGTCATAGCCTTCGCCCAGTTGTTCCAGTGCTATCGAGTCGATGCCGCCCACGATGTATTCCGTGGCTTGTTCATGACCCAGGAAGTCACAACCTTTTACCGTGGTATGGGCTGTCATGATCACGGGAAGTCCCTTGGCGTTCCTTTCTGTCACCCTGTCGAGTAGCTGTTGGAATAAACCATTGGGGAGTGTTTGCTCGTAGGCGTATGGGATGGCAAGGATATAGCCTTTCCCTGGTACTTCGATGATGTGTTCGTCCAGGTTCTCTTTCTCCAGTCGTCCGATGGCATACACGTTCAATGCTCGCCAGGGGGTACGGAATATCTCGTGTTTTGTGGGGCTGTCATGGTTGCCGGCGGTCATAACGATGACCATTTCGGGATTTGCCTTGTGGATGTTCACGAGACCTTCCGAAAGTATGGTTTGTACGGTGTTGGATGGTTGTGAGGTATGGAACACGTCGCCGCACAGCAGAAACACGTCGGGTTTTTGTTCCTCGACGATGTCAGCCATCTGGTCGAGCATGGCTTGTTGCTCTTCGGTGCGGTCAAAGCCATAGAGTACGTGTCCCAAGTGCCAATCGCTGGTATGTAGTATTTTCATGGTGTTGCGTGTTTTGTGGAAAAAGCAAAGATAATAAAAATTCCATAAACAGGTATTGCTATCATAGCTTAGTTAAACGAGGATCCTTGAAAAAACTTTCCACGTCATCCAAGGTGTAATTCAAATCGGGGAACAACTCTTTAACCGCATCCCAGCGATAATTCCTCAGCTGAAAATCGTTGTGTTCCTTTTCCTTTTTCAACGGTGTAAGTTGCTGTTGGTAATGTATGTTGTCAATCTCGCCTGCCTTAAATTTCTTGCGCAGCTCCTTGCAAGCTGCATCGATTTCCTTTTCTCTTTTCTCTTTCTGCTCTTTCTTTTCGTCGTGGATGGCCATGATGTTTTTCAATGCGTCCCGATGTGCGTAAAACAAATGGAATTTGAGTTTGTCTATTATTTCGTACAACTGTTTTATCTGATTAGACGAGTTTTTTTGTCGTTTGCGCAAGGCACTTTTGAGAAATAGAATCTCTATTTCCTTGTCGTCAACCGAGGAAAGGTCTTCTTCATCCATGATTTCGACAACTTGTTCCAAGGTGTAAGCCTGATACAAGCCCTTTGCGTCGTCGTAACGGCTGTTGATTCTCATGAAGTCAGGCCACAGCGACAGGAATGGATAGATGGATTGCGTTTCGGTTTTGCCGTTTTCATCAACAACGCCACAGTGGTTGCTGCCCGACAAGGGGCTGCCGGCGATGTGATAAACAAGTTTCTTTGTCTCGTCTTTTTCACAAATCAAGGCGCTTTCGCAGTTGAGCCACCATTCAAGGTAAACACCCAAGGTGGGGCCGTAGAATCCGCTTGTTCCAGTGTAGGCGATGCAGCTTTGGATGGGCACGGGGCAGAGGAACATGCGGCTGTCCGACATGATTCTGTCTCGGTACTGAAGAAACCTGAAAGCGTTGTATAGAAACAGCTTCTTTTCCTCTTCTTTTTCTTTGTCACTTTGAGGGGTTGAGGCGGTCTTTTTACTGCCAACAACCAGGTAATTGCCGGTGGTGTCCAGCTTTAAATCGTTCTCCACCTTGTCCTGCTGCTGTTCCAAAGGATAGCAGTCAAGCACAGTGCCGTTCAGGAGTTGGATTTTTCCTTCGGGATGCTTGAAGTTGTCATTTGTTTTGATGATTCCCATAATGATTGTTTTTTGTATATAGTATTGTCTTTTGTTTTACCTCTCTTTATATCCTACGCAGGTAAGGCGTTGCGGATTCCTATGGGTATATAGTGGCAAAGAGAGGTTTTTTTCAACCTGGGTTTGAAAAAATGGTTTTGAATTTTTTAGAAGCTGTTTTGATTTTTTGTTTCGATCGCTCCGATAAATATAATCGAAAAAAACAAAACAACTTCTAAATACAGCTTCTTAATAAAATGGAAAAATATAGTCTTGCAAAATAAAAAAATATAGTACTGCTGAATTTAAGTATTCCTATAATTCTTGATTATCCTTAAATATTTTTCCTAAGAGGGTGTCTTTGAATGCGAAATTTTTGTCTTTATCCAAACTTACCCATTGATTATGGGGAAGAGATTCTAAATACTCCAGTTCAAATACTAATCTTGGGCTTTCATCTCCTGTTTCGGGATGAACCTCTGCTTTAGTTCCTATGCGAGCCACTCGAATCAGATAAAGGTCAGAAACGCCTTTTCCTTTAATATAAGGCATGAAATAATATAGTTTATTGAGGGCTATTGTAGAAGGAAAGGTTCCAGAAGGGCCTGTATAGTAGATTTTAGTCGGCTCTTCTTTCAAAAAGTACTCCTCGTTATCTTTCTTCACGACACCTATCAGTAAATGTTTCGTTTTGTCCAATAGGTAATTCTTCTTTGGGCGGTTTACCACAATAGTTTTCTCTTCAGTGGCAAAGAGACCTAAGTCAAGCATTGGCATCGAATCGCGGTTTAAAAAGATTGGTCTCGAAGAAACGGGAGCCTCATCATAGATGGATTGATAAAGGTTTTTCCCAATCTGTTCTATTATACCACATACAAGCGCATTACCCATCAGAAATGCACGACGACCATCTGATACTTCTGGGTGAAGTGTATGATTATCAGGGAACATGTTCATGCGTTCTAATTCGATGGGTAATAAACGGCGAAAACGCCCGGATTTAGTCTTCACCACATGCTTGAATCGTGATGGGGCTGTGCCGCCTTCGCCCGTAATGATGGTACGTGAGGGTTGGTCAAGATAATCTGGGAAAGCCATTCCGCCTTCAGAAAAAGTATATTTGAATCCATCTTTAGAAATCCTTTCAATTTTTTTTGCCCCCTTTTCATATTCCCACTTTGGTAGTTCTTCTTCTGAGATAAAGAAGTCGTCTGGAACTAGTTTTTCGTCAACCAAATTTCCACCAAGAGTCTGACGTGGACCGTCATAAACGGGTTCTGCATCAATGGAATAAACATGGCGGTCCATCATTATCCCAGCATTTCCAAATGGGCTGTTTTTCTTGCCTTTGTTAAAGTTAGCTGAAACTTCTTGGACAGAACCTTCAATATCAAACTCTGAAAGGGTGCCGACTTTCTGCCTAATCTCAAAGGCTTTTGCCATTACACCATCAAACTCCACCCAGTCCTTCAATGTCTCGATTTTTTGAGCGACAACGGATGTATTCAAATAGCCAACAATATATGTTCTTCGTCTGCGTTGAGGCATACCATAATCCGCGGCGTTGATGATACGCCATTCTACCACATAGCCTAAATCTGCCAACGATGCTAAGATAATAGCAAAATCACGTCCGCGTTGGGTGGCGGGAGAATTCAGCAGACGGTCCACGTTTTCGAAAAAGATGTATTGAGGACGCTTGTCTCCTTTTTCTTCAAGGATGCGGTATATCTGCCACCAAAGCACCCCTTTCTTTCCTTCAATACCACCAGATCGGCTCAGCGATGCTGCTACCGAATAATCCTGGCAGGGGAATCCCCCCACCAACAAATCATGGTCGGGGATTTCCTTTGTTTTCACAAGATTAATGTCTTTGTTAGAGTGCCCTTTCGCACCGAATCTGGCAACATAAACCAATGACGCGTCTTGATGTTGTGTTGATGGTTCCCATTGGTTATTCCAGATGGTTTCGTAGGCATCCGATGCACCTTCAAGGCCGATACGGAAACCTCCTACGCCAGCGAATAATTCCACTACTTTTATTTTATGCTTTGACATTTGCTATTTCTTTTTTTCGATTTTCAACAATTTCACGAACATAGTCATTGTTAAACCAATAACAGAGCTTCTTTGCTCCTTTGCCATCGGGAGTGGGTGCGAGGTCGGTTGCTTTCTGTGCCTTTGGGCGAACATGGAACTTCTTTTTATCCGCACCTTTCCACCAATAATCTTCTGAAATATGGCCAGCAAGTACATTATCTTTTATGTGGTTCCAATATATTTCAGCTAACTCTAAGTCTTTTTGTGGCATTGTCCAGAAAAACACATCGTCTAACACATAGTCATTGTTGCCTTCGGCTTGTTCTCTAAAAATCACAAACAAAAAACGGCTGGAAAAGAGCTCGTATAGGCGAGATTCAATCCAATCCTCGCACTCAGATACTTCAATGTAGTCAATGTTTTCAAAGGACATTGCCTCTTTGATAATGCCATTGGCTTGTATGCGAATTGTTTTCATTGTAAGACCTGCTTTGAGGAATTCCTCTGAGCGGTTCACATTAGCACACTTCCTAGTGGCTGCGATAGCGTTAGAAACTAAAGCAAACTTGTTCTTCGGGTTGTTAGAGATGTCCACATTCTTGCGTTTGGCAATTTTCTCAAATGGCATGTTTAGAAACGGTTTGAATCGGCTAAGCAGAATGTCGTCAAAAGATTGTTTCAAAAGAGCATTGGTGCTGACAAGCTCTGATTTTGTACCTGGAACGTTCGAGACGGCATTTTTACCACTTTTAATGACGTAATCAAGAATGGTTCGCATGTATGCCATTTTAAGGCTAAACGCTCTGCGTGGAGCGTCAATACTGGGATTGTTAGGCTGTTTCATCAGGCTGTCGCCTTTCTGCCCCTTGCGACAAGCACCTAGATACATTGTGTCGCCTTCGGAAAGTTCGTGAGCTTTACCTTGTTTGATTTTGTCTATGATGATCTCGTAATCGTGTTTGATGATTAAGAGATCTTTTTTTGGCAACTTCCATAGAACTGAAAAAATGAACTCAAGGTCTAGATTGTCGTAATCCTTCTTGTGCAAATAGAATAGTAGTAACATCAATTTGCATTTCAGATAGAAATGTGAATGCTCAAAATCTTCCTTTACAACTTCGCAATAATTTATCATATTGCAGACAAGGCGTTCTTTGATTAAGTAATCGTCTTGGTCACTTTTCTTCAGTGGTGTGCATTTCAGTTCCATCCCAGCTTCGGAAAAATCAGCACCAGCATAGTTGTTTGTTTCAAGCAAGAAGAAAATGTTCTCCACCATTTGCCCTAAACTACCTTTTCCTTTCTTGATTTCATAATCTTTCCACACAAAATCACGTAGGGTTTTGCCAAGTAAGCCTTTGCTGTACTCGAAGATACTTGTTTCGCTTTTTATGTTGTAGGGGAGCGATGAATGTAACTCTGACATAGATTTTTTATTTAATCAATAAACAACCAATTATTAGCATTATTAGAAATTTTGTCATTATTAGGCTCGGGTTCACCATTGTCATCGCTTTTAACCAGGCCTTTTGGGGTGTGGATTTATGTCTTCTTGGACGATGTCATAGATGCTTTCTACGAAAGCGTGAATATCTTGGATGTTGCTCATTTTTGAGTGTTTTGGGGTTGCATTCATGCAATGTGCAAAGATATAGAAAAATAGATGGCAACAGGTATATTGTTATATTAAAAAAATATCAAATTGGCCAACCAAACGTGGATTCATGAAAACCCTTCCACGTCATCCAATGTGTAGTTCAAACTGGGGAATACTTCTTTAACCGCATCCCAGCGATAATTCCTCAGTGGAAAATTGTTGTGTTCCTTTTCTCTTCTTTTTCCTTGAAGTTGTCATTTGTTTTGATGATTCCCATAATGATTGTTTATTTTGATTTATTTTTCTTGATGTTCAAGTCATATCCTTTCGACGGCCAACCCATGTAGATGTCGAGGCCCACGCTTATCATGAGCCATAAGACCAT
>JAEEII010000300.1 GCA_016281295.1 Bacteroidales bacterium | reverse complement strand
GCCGTGTGGCGCGACAAATGCGACAACCTCATATATGGTTACAGACGGGGCAAGGAGCTATACCGGTCGAACAAGGCGATGCAGGTGAAGCGCAGCGCGCCGACGCGTCCGCTCCTCTTCTGGACATTGGACGGATGGGACGTGGAGCTGCTCTACCAGGAGCGCAACAAGAAAGGCGTTGTGACCTACACCAACCGGCTGACGCTTGAAGTGGTGCTTGACCCATGTGCCAACTACCCGATAGGATTCGCCATCGGAAAGAACGAGGACGCATCCCTGATACGCGAGGCGCTGCGCGACGCGGTGCGCGAGACGCAACGGCTGTTCGGCAAGATGTACCGCGCAGTGCAGATACAAAGCGACCATTTCGCCAAGAAGGCCATGATGCCAATCTATGTGACGGTGGCCGAAAAACCGACGCTGGCCAGGGTAAAGAACGCCAAGACAAAGCCCATAGAGCACTGGTTCGACTACTTCAACGAGAAATACTGCCACCTGTGCGACAACTGGAGCGGCCACGGCATCACCAGCGAAAAGGACAACCAGCCCAACATGGAGGCGCTGGAAGTCCGGAAAAAGGACTTCCCCGACAAAGATGGGCTCATCAGGCAGATCGTGGGCTTCATCCAGATGGAACGCGCCGAGAAACATGAGCAATACGTCGCTTCATTCAGCGACGAGGGGTTGGACGAACTCACCACACAGCAATACCTGATGGCCTTCGGGCAGAGCAGCGGCGACCGCCGGTATCTTCTGCAGGGGTCGGGCATCACGGCGACAATCGGCGCGCGCAAGATGTACTATGACTGTTTCGACACCCGGTTCCGCAACCACGCGTCAACCCAATGGCAGCTGCGCTACGACCCTGAGGATCCCAGCTACGCCTTGGCGGTGAACGCTGACGAGAGCCTCCAGTTCGTGCTGGAGGAGAAACACATCCAGCCCATGGCGCTGGCCGACCGCACCGACGGCGATGCCGCGGAGCTGAAGCGGGTGATGGACTTCAACCGCCGCAACGAGGAGGAACTGACAGAGAAGATGAACAGCCTGCGTGAGACCGCCTTTGGAGTGCTGGAGCAGACCACCCTGAGCAAGACGATGCTCACCGACAGCCGTGGCCAGCACAAGCTGCCCAAGGCGAAGGCCAGGCTGAAGGCCGCCGAACTGGTTCCAGCCGAGGTGGTTGACGATGACGAATTCACCTTTGACATGTACTAATCAAATCGCATAATATCAAATCAAAGAGAAGGGAAAATGGAAGACATCAAGAAACAACAGATCGCCAACGCGCTGCGCCGCTACTGCGAGCGCTACGACAGCCAGGCGAAGGCCGCCAACTCGCTGAAGAACGTGAGCTCGGCCACCGTCAGCCAGATGCTGAACGGCAAGTGGGAACTCATCAAGGACGAGATGTGGCGCAACGTGGCCGCCCAGATCGGCTACAAGGACGAGAAATGGAACGCGGTGCCCACCCGCGACTACGTGATCATCAACCGCATCCTCGCTGACGTCCAGGACAACGCGCTGGTGATGGCCGTCACCGGCGACGCCGGCAGCGGAAAGACATTCGCCCTGAAGCAGTACACCGAGTCGAACCGACAAGTGTATATGCTGTGCTGCAACGAGTACTGGAACCGCACGGCCTTCCTCGGCGAGCTGATGCAGGCCATGGGACGCGACGCGTCGGGATTCTCTGTTAACGACATGATGAACGAGGCGGTGCGGTACCTGAAGATGCAGGAAAGGCCGCTGATCATCCTCGACGAGGCCGACAAGCTGAGCGACCGGGTGCTGTACTTCTTCATCTCGCTGTACAACGCCCTGGAGGACGAATGCGGGCTTCTGCTGGTGGCCACCAGCCACCTGGAGCTGCGCATCAAAAGGGGCGTGAAATCCAACAAGAAGGGCTATAACGAGATATGGAGCCGCATTGGCCGCAAGTGCGTCGCCCTGAAGGGTGTGTCGGCTGCCGACATCACGGCGGTGTGCGAGGCCAACGGCGTGACCGACCCGAGGGACATCGACGCGGTGATCAACGACTCGGAGTGCGACCTTCGCCGCGTTCGCCGCAAGATACATGCGATAACCAAACAGAAAGGAGCGGCGTGATGAACGACAGACTGACAGCAAAACAGAACCGCCACCTGTGGTGGCTGCTCGGGGAGCTCGACCTGAAGGACTGCGTGGCCGACCTCGTGATGGAGGAGACGGGCGGGCGCACCGCCAGGGTCAGCGAGCTGGAGTTCATCGAGTGCATGAACCTCATCAACCGGCTGGAACAGTACATCCGCAAGCCCCAGGAGAACCGTTCCCAAGAGGGCGCCAAAGAACTGGACCGCAAACGCAAGGGCGTGATAAAGGCCATCTGCGCCTACGGGGAACTGACAGGACGCCACTGGAACGCCGACTACGCCAAGGGCATCGCCACCCGCGCAGCGGGACGCGACCGCTTCAACGAGCTCACCGAGGCCGACCTGACAAGGGTTTACGCGGAGTTCTGCCGCAAGCAGAAAACGGCGGCTGTGAGAAAGGAACTGGATGACGGGGTGACGGCGGGAAGATACACCGTCACCGCTGACGGGAAACTGAATGAGTCGCTATGAAAAGAGCCTTGACCATCACCGACATCAGGGACTACGTGGCGAAGACCTACTTCCTTGACGGCCAGCTTGGCGCCTCCCTCGGAGAGGTGGAGCTGACCGGAAGCTGGATCGTGTGGGGAGGTTCGGCCAACGGCAAGACGCGCTTCGCCCTGCAACTGGCGAAGGCGCTTGCGCACCACGTCCGGGTCGCCTACGACAGCCTGGAGGAAGGGTTGAGCCTCTCGATGCGCAACGCCATCGAGGACGTGGGCTTCGCCGACGTGAAGCGTAACTTCATACTGCTGGACGGAGAGGGCGTCGCTGAACTCAGGGAACGGTTGAAACGGCAGCGTTCGCCCAAGGTGGTGATCATCGACTCGCTGCAATACACTGGCCTTACCTACACCGAATACAAGGCGCTCAGGGCCGAGTTCCGGAACAAGCTGTTCATCTTCGTCAGCCATGCGGATGGCCGCAACCCCAAGGGGGCGGTGGCCAACTCGGTGAAGTACGACGCCTTCGTGAAGATCTACGTGGAAGGCTACAGGGCATATCCGCAAAGCCGCTTCGGCGGCGGCGAGCCATACACCATCTGGGAGGAGGGCGCCGAGAAATACGGACTGATACACTACTAATCACATTTAATAACCAACTAAACAATAATTAAAATGATGTACTACATTGAAAGACCGAACACCTGGCGAGCGGCCAACCGCAAGTGCGCCGAGCTACAAGAGTTTGTCGGGCGGTTCAAAAACTGCCTCATTGCGGACGATATTTCGCGTGATGCGCTGATTCAGGAACTCCGTCACAAGGTGGAAGAATTGAACGCCGCCTACCCACGCACGAAAAGGCTGAAGGTGAACTTTAGCTTCAGCAACTTCATTTCTTGCCTTCCTGAAGAGGGACATGTCGATGAATATGTCTTCACCATCGACATACATCCAGTCAGGAATACCTACAAGTTCGCCGAAAAAGCCAATGTTTTGAAGGAAGGAGACGGGAAATGAAGGAATCTGACATCCACAGGCTGGAAAGAGCGAAAGAGCATCTTGAGAGCGCATTAGGTTACATTGAAAAAGTTGCGGAGAAGCAAACGGGAAACCTTAAAACAACCCTTGTGCTGTTTATTTCCGAGCCAATAAAATGCAATATAGAATCTCTTTCGGGGCAGATTAAGGCACTGAAAGAGAATCCGAACCATGAACCACAGATTAATGTCGAAGTTTCGATCAAAACACCATTTGAATAATACTTATAATACCAATCGAAAATGAAAATCACAATTGAAATCACCGTTGAAGAGGCAAGGATGCTTCTTCAGCACGAAGAAAAGCCCGAAATCACGGACGAACTCCATGAGGATTTCGAGGAGACAGACATCAAGCCAGATTCAGAACCGAAGCCTGAATCCGATCTAAAACCACAGCCGAAGCCGGAACTTGACCGCAAAAAACTAAAGACGAAAAGAGGTGTCAGGCGCGATAGCAAGCCCATTGATGTGTGCGACAACGGCGAATGGGTTCACCTCGCATCGATCAAACAGGCGGCGGACCACATCGGATGCTCGACGTCGCTGTTGGCGACCGCGTTGAAGAAAGGCCACAAGTGCCATGGTCATGAGGTTCGGTATCATGAGGAGGGAATTGATGAAAACATCTTACCCCGAGAAAACGGACATGAATGACCCTGAATACAACGAGCTGCTGCGCCGCGCCCTGGAGCCTTTCCGCCCGACACGCACCATGGATGACGTGTTGAAACGCGAGGCCGAGATCCGTGAGGCGAGCCTTGCCGCCTTCAAGGATGAGGCGAAGCGAATGGGTAAGGACAGGCGCAAAACGGAGACCGAGAGAGGCGGCTTCATCCCGCAGATGGATTATGGAATCAAATTCTACTTTTAAAACATATTCATTAATCAATTAAACATCATTTAAAATGGACAAGACATCAGTATTCGAGGCAAATCATAGATTCGCCACAGAGAGAAAAGAAATCGTGGCCGACTACAACAGTCAGGTCGCCGACCTTCAAGCGGAGCTTTCCCTTAAAGTCAGGAAACTTCAAAAAGAGAAAGACCGCAAGTTGCTCGACGTATCGAAAAGGCAGGACGCCTTCATGGAGCAGTACCGCCAATGGAAGCAAGAACAATATGAGAGACAACGGATGAACGAACAACTAAACAACAATTAAAATGAAAACACCGGGACATTTCATCAAGTGCGTGATATGCGGCGAAACCAAAGAGGAATTTGGCAACAATGCCATGCCGTTGGCCAAAGGCGTATGCTGCGATTCATGCAATAGAGAAGTTCTATTGGCAAGGCTCGACGCGGTATTCAATGCAGAAATATTTGGATAAATGGACGGCACATTGTTCAACATAGAAGACTATACCGACGAGCGTGTGCGCCGTATCATGCAGGGCAAAACGTGTAGAACATGCGACAACCGTGTGCGGCACGACTACAGCAAAAGCACCTACTACTGCAAAGCGCATGAAAGCGGACGCACCGCCAACGGCCTTCTGAAGGTAAAAGCTAACCAACCGGCTTGCATACGATACACCAATCAAGACAACCAATAACAATCACTTAAACATCATTCAAAATGGCAAAGACAAGAGAAAAGAAAGTGGTCGTGAGCGGCGTGACCGCCGACCAGATGGAGACGGCATTCGCCGACTTCGCACGCGCCGACGCGCGGATCCAGAAAATCAACGCTACCATGGACGTGGAGATGACCCGCATCCGCGAGAAGTACCAAGACGAGCTGTCGAAGCTCCAGGACCAGAAAGACAAGGCCTTCGATGTGCTGCAGACCTATGGCATGGAGAACCAGGCGGAGCTCTTCTCGAAGAAGAAGAGCCTTGAGACCGTCCACGGCATCATGGGCTTCCGCACAGGCACCCCGAAGCTGAAGACCCTGAAGGGATTCACTTGGGCAAGCGCACTACAACTGGTGAAGAAGTTTCTCCCCGGCTATGTACGCCAAACCGAGGAGATTGCCAAGGACAAGCTGCTGGCCGACCGCGACATTGACGTGATGGTAGCGGGCGATCCGCTCGGGCCGGGCAAACCTGTCCGCGAACAGATGGCTAAGTGTGGAATCACCGTCGTTCAAGACGAGACCTTCTATGTTGAACCCAAGAAGGAGGAAGTCTGACCATGGGCAACCACTGCGTTTACACGGTGTGCCGGGAGTGCGGCGAGGAATACTGCGTCCGCTGCCATTTTGGGAGCTGCCCGAAGTGCGGCACACCGTGGGACGCGAAGCCCGTGAGTCCGGACAGTTGCATCAGGATGATGAAAGGAGGGCTCGACAAAATGACCACAGAAGAGATATACCGCGCCGCCTGCCTTCTTGGCAAGACCGACAAGATGAAGCTGGTGAACATGATCCTCGGCAGCCTCAACGAGAAGATTCCCAGAAAAGAGCTGGAGGATGATAACACACCCACGTACCCCGTGCACGAGGCGATGTGCGTGTTCGACAGCTACGTGCTGAAGGCCAAAGGGGTGCGCTACTCGCCCAACGGCCTCTACAAGAACCTCGACTACAAACACATGCGCGAGCTGCTTGTGAAGTTGGAGGAGCGCATGGTGGAATCGGGTGTAGTGATGATCGACGACGAAAAGCGCATCGATACGTTGAGGTCGTTCCTCCATGCGGTGCGCGAGATGCGCAACACCTGGTACTTCGACTACCGATTCACCCCTGCCGGCCTCAACACCGATTTTGAAAAAATCTACATCGCACTCAAAACCCAACGCAACCATGGACAACAGTCTGCCTTCAGTTACCTCTAACCAAGCCGTTTCGCTTCCTACACGCGACAGCTTGGCGCACTGCCCGGTGGCGCAGCGGCTGTACGACCGCACAGGCGGCGCTGACGGCATCCCGCTGGGAGCCGTGGCGGTGGTGAACTCCACCGACACGTCGGTTGCCACCGCTGCCGACTCGGTGCGCCATGCGGGGGTGAGTGTGACCCGCTTCTCCAAGGAGTTCGGTGAACGCACGCTGGCTGCCCTGGTGCTCACTCACCTCACCCTGGTGGAGGACATGGCCAACGTGGCCCGCCCGATGAAGCCGGAGGCGATGGCCATGCTGGCAAAGAAGGTGACGGCCATGCTGCTGGAGGAGGACGTGACAGTCAACTTGGCCGACCTCCAGATTGTGGCTGACCGCCTGATCAACGGCGAGGCGGGCAACGTCTATGGCGGCCTCAACAGCCAGATCGTCACCAAGGCTTTCACCGACTACATCCGGGAGAAGGCCAACGCCTTCGCCGACTGGAGGCAGGAACAGGCCCGTGAGCACAGCTTCGGAAGCTTCGGCTCTGACAGGAGCAAGGAGTCCGCCAGGCTGAAGGACCAGCAGGCGATGAGGATGTACATGGAAGGAACACTTAAAAAGGATTTAAAAACAGATTAATTATGCAAAAAGTAAGAGAATACCACAAGAACACCATCGAGATTTGCCGCAACTGCGGCGGCACTGGCCGTGATCGGTCGGTGCTTGGTCTCATCAAGAGCGAGTGCCCGGTGTGCGACGGCAGCGGGCGCGTGGAGAAGACAACCGACATCACCATAACGGTAAGACCTTTCAAGTGATGGGCAGGAAGCGCTACAAATCGACCAAGAAGCGGATCAAGGCCATCCGCGATATCGTGTTGGCGGAGTACCAGCCCGGCGACCAGAGCCGGTGCTATGCCGCCATCTGGCGCCGAAGCGTGTGGCCGGTCTATGGCATCTGCTACAAGACTTTCCTCTCGTACCTCGGCGTGCCGCCATCCGAGCTGGAGGAGGAACCCGAAACGCAGGACATAAGCCAGCTCTCGCTGTTCGACTGAAAAAAATGAAAAACAACTATCATTAATAACACTTAAATCACTAAACGATGAACGTATTTGAAGCAAAAAAAATCGCTGAAAACGCATTTGACAACGCAATAAGCAACAATGTTGTGTCAACAGGATACAGATACATTGTGGTATCTGACAAAGAAATGGATGCAATGCTTGTTCCAGACCTGAACACCGCATACCAGTGCGGATGCAAATGGATTTTCAGAGCGCGCAGAAACTGTGGATCAACAGTCGTTGAACTGTGTGAATTGCATTAATTCAACAAGTCCACCTCTTAAACACGAAGCCCCGACGACCTTCATCGCCGGGGATTTTTTTCACTTTGACGCAAAAAGTGGCACATTTTGCTTTCAAATTGAAATTTTGCATTAAATTTGCAAACAAATTTAATTAACTAATCAATTCAAATCATTTCAAAAATGTCAGACGAACTATTGATGTATAGGGAATTTGTTCGTATGCTTAGCGAAAAATCAGACAGCCGTATCTTCTTGAACAAAGGTGCGGATCATGCTCTTATTGTTCTTGAGCGAATATTTAAGCAGTCCAGCGATACTGTAAGAATATTCGCTGGAAACCTATGCCTCACAGTGGGTAACAAGCCAGAATACATTCTCGCATTAAGTGACTTCATTGAAAGAGGCGGTAAGGTCAGAATCATGTTGAATGATTATAACGAGGATCTTGCAAAAGATTCTAACCTATACATGCGTTTGGCCTATTATAAGAGTAAGGGCAGTGATATCATCATTAAAAAAACGACAGCAAAACCGTATTTGGAATCCGACCCCGATCAGAAAGAAGTTCACTTCACCGTTGGAGACAACAAAGCCTACCGCATGGAAACCGATATCAAACAAAGAGCGGCGCAATGCAGTATGAACCGCCCCGAAACTGCGGCCATGGCAGCGGAGTTCTTTGACGGCTTATTCAATGGCAGCGAATCCACGGAAATCGATATCTTAAGCATGTTTGGTTATAATGAGTGAGTTTTATTCTGTTATCCAGCTGCTCGCAACCCTGGCAATGGGGTTTGTCATCTTGGGTTATTCCGAGTTTTTCATTGGCATCCTAAAAACAAAGTTCTTCCATGCTGATGAGGCAATATCCAAAGCTGAAAAAGAATGTCTGTCTTCAATTCCTGATAAGTCCACAAGAGATAACCTGAAGCCCACCAAAGTGGGGAAAAGGAACACCTCTAAAGAAATTGAAGAATTAAGAATAAATTGTGAAAACATAGAGTGCAAGATAAAAGATTTCGTGAATCAATCCAGAAAGGATCTTGAAGAAATGAGTAAGTTGCGAAGCCTTGTATCAATGAGTCTTTTTGTTTTCATGTTTACAGTCACCCTCTTATTTTTGCCGAGTTTGAAACAACAATACGGAAGAATTGTCAACCTGTTCCTGCTGCCGTATTCCTCGTTGTGCATCATATACATGGTTTTCGGATGGATATTCGGTGAAAAGGCTGACAATTGTAAATTGTTGAAATTTGAATCACATCGGCATCCGATCATTTATTTTTTTTCGACATGCCTGGTTTCCGTTGCTTTTGTGTTTATCGCCTACTGGCAGGCTCTTGACTTTGGCAATCTGTGGAAGTATTTGTTTGTTGCACTTGTCCTTGTGGGATGGCTCAACTTTGTGATGTATGCACTTTTTATCAGACAAGCAATAAGTCGGCTTAAGTATGCCGTTGAACAAAGAAAGAAACCCATCGTTGACGAATGCAACAACAAAAATTTGAAACAACAATGCGATTTATTGATCAATGTCGCCAAAATGGCCGAATCTTAATAGTTTTGCTGAAAAACTAATTTGAACATGAAACCCCGACGGAACCAACCGCCGGGGCTTTCTGTTTCCATGACCTTGCCGGGTTCAGAATCCCTGCATCCAGCTGTCATCCCTGCAGCTGAGATCCTTCAGGTGACACTGGTACTCCTCCACACTGTCCACGAAACGCTCATGGTCGTGGTTGATGACGGAGCCGGTGCGGACGAGGGCGTTGAAGTTGGCATCGGCGAACTCGGCGGTCTGGCCGTGGAGCTGGCGGAACACAATACCGGGGATGTCGAGGTATGCCAGGGCGTCCTCGCGGCTCACCTTGGGCACGTTGGCGGCTGTGTTGGCGTGCCATGGCGTTACAATGTGGAGACGGACGGTGACGGTGGCGTCCTGTGTGAATGACTTGTCGGTGCGCCACTGCAGTGGCATGAACTCGACGAAGACAGCGGGAGTGACGAACGGTGTTTCCTGCTCGATGAACTCGACCTGTCGGTTCCAAAGGTCGAAGTGCTTGAAGAGGGGCTGTCCCTTCTCGTCGTTGATGGCCATCAGCTTCTGCTCGATGGCGAGGTAAAGGTTTTTCAGCATGGTGTTATTTATTTGGTAAGAGTTGAGAGATAAAGGTTGATTTGTTTTTCGATAGTAGTCATAAGTTCTTTGGCATCGCCCATGAACTGACGTCGCCAGGCATGGTAACCGTAGCCACGAACTTGCTGCCGTATCGCCTTGCCTTTGCGATGGATGGTGCGGTGGTGCGGCTTGACATACTGTATGCCACCCTCGTTGTGGACGCGGGCGTAGGGTACGTGCTCGTTTCCGGCTGAGATGACCACCTGCTTTTCAGATATCTCAGACGGGCGTATGCTGTTCATGAGGTTGCCGCTTTCCACCAGCGTGGAGCCTGTGGATTTCTTCGTTCGCCGCCAAGGTCTTCCATCGTAGGCTTTGTCATCGAACCTGCCTGTGAAGTACTCTCTGGCCGTTTCGGCAATGATTTGGGAGCATTTCATGGGAACCACCTTGAGGCTGGCGACCCACTTTTCAAGTTCTTGGACGGTCATTGTCGTTCCTCTTTTTCGATTTCACTGCCTCGTTGCACGAGGGCTACCCAAGCGAGTATGGTTCGTATGGACATATCCTCGTCGTACTCGTCGATGTTGAGATCTGTGACTTCGTTGTTGCAACGCTCAAAGGCCTGGTTGACCATGTTTGTTGAATCCTCGTCCTTTGCCATCATCATAATCTGTGCGACGGCAAGGTTGAGCGCTTTCTGTGGGATTTCGATTTGTACTTTCATTCTTACCTATTTTTAATAAAATGCAACATTTATTCTTGTTTTTCTGTCATAACAATCCTTCCTGTCATCAGAGGTTCCAGCAACGAATCCCTCAATTCTGCATACAGCAGTGTCTCCAGGTCGTTCATCGTCCGTATGTGCTGGCTCCATAGTTGGAAAAATGACACAAGGACCGGCGACAGAATCTCTTTGTCCGTTTGGATGATCTTCAGCTCCTTGCTGCTGGTTTTGTCAATATAGTCGGGGAGCTCCAGCTTTTCGGCTATTCCACATTGCGCGAGGCCTTTGTTGCATCCTTCGGTGATTTGCCTTGATTGTTGGTGAAGCTCAATTATTGTGTCCAGCTGCAACTCTTTCGCCCACACCTTGTTGACCGTGACCTTGACCGTGTTTCTCAATCGGTTGATGCGGTTGATGTCGCGCACAATGTCGTTGAAGTCTCGGTGGGTTGTGTGTTCCTCGTCTATCGTCATCTCCTTGTATCGACCGAATGACAGGCTATATTGTTTTTCGCGGATTGCCCCGGTGCACACGATCTTGGAGACCTTGGTGTCGCAGGTGCAGAGTGAGCAAATGGCCTCTATGTTAGTGTCCGTGAAACCGACAAGTTCCTTTTTATAGACCCTGTTTTCATGGCAGGCGGCCCCTGTTCCGCGTTTAAGGCGTTCAACCTTACTTCCCGCTTCCGACGCGTCAACCAAGGCGACCGCTCCCTCTTTGTTGTCGCCGAGCAAAAACACGTTGGTCGCAATGGTTGTGCAATCAAACATGTTGGAAGGCATCAGGATGGAGGCGATAACCTGATTGTTCTCTACAAGTTTTTTCCTGTCGTCAGCCTCGGCCATGCTTGTCGCGCATGTGGGGGGCAGTATCAGCACCGCACGCTTCGCCACCGACAAGCACCTGTTTACGAATCCGTAGTTCTGGAGCTTGCCGTTCACGTGTATGTTGAAAGGTGGGTTGCTGATGGCGAGATCTGTTTTTATGGGGTTTTCAGGAGCAAACAAAGCCTCTTCAACGCTGCTGTACTTGCCGCCTTTTTTCAGCACCCATGCCTTTTCTGTCTTTCCGGTCAGGGCGTCGCCGTTGCGCACCTCCCCTTCGATATTCCGCACCGCGAGATTGAAAAGAAGCAAAGGAATCACCTCGGAATCCAGTTCTTCACAGAACACCGTTATGTCCTTTGCATAGCTCCATACCGCCAGTGTGAGGCTTCCCGATCCGGCGCAGCAATCATAGAGCGTTTTACCGCCTTCGGCAACCAGAAGACGGGCGCAAAGCCTGGCAAGTGAAGTCGGGGTGTAGTCCTGCTTCTTGGTCTTGCGGTCGGCGTGCCAGAGCTGCCAACATATTCTCAGCTCATCCTCGGTGATGTCGGGGAAGAGCTCGACGTATTGGTCGAAATACTCATTCCTTTTGGGTGACAGCAGTACCCTGTTGATGACCTGGCTGAAGTTTTCGTGTTCTTCGGCTTCAAATGTCCTGAGCAGCAGCTGGTATTTATCCTTCAACTCCATTTTTTTGTAGTTTTGCGGTTTGAAACAATTGTTTATGAAAAGTTGGAAAAAGTTACTCTATGGACGGGAGATACTTCGCAGCATCCAGCGTGACGATCTGCTTCGCAAAGCCGATTCACCCGACGGACTGAAGGTGGAGTTTGAATATCCGTTGAATGAAAACAACAAGGATCTGTGGCGGATGCTGTGCCACATGCGGCAATACAGGCTTATCGACGAGCGGGAGCAGGGCTTATGGCGTACCACCGAGGAAGGCAAGGATTTTCTTGCCTCGGGCGGGTATGTGGGCGAGGTGAAGCGCCAGAAGGCGGCAGTACGTGCCCTCCGTGTTAGCATACTGGCACT
>JAEEII010000299.1 GCA_016281295.1 Bacteroidales bacterium | reverse complement strand
CCCGTACGTGTTCCATACATACGCCTACGCCATTGAGAACCTGCAGTGCTATGCACCCTCGCTGCATGACACCTGTGTCGCCGTGACGCTCAACGACCACCGCATCTTCGACTTCCAGGACTACCTGCGCCAGTATTCCGAAGCTATCTTCCCGCTTTTCATCTGGTCGGTATGGGCCTACAAGACAGGGAAACACAACCACTTCTCGCTCTCTGATTTCTGCCGCGTCATCGACCCCGGTGGTTTCAGCGTTGCCGACCCGCAATACAGCATTGACCACCTGCGCCATAAGGTGGGTACCAAGGTGCGGCAACTGCAAAACCAATTTCCCAACAATAAGGAGGAATATCTCAAGACCAAAGACATGGTCAAGGCGCTGGGCGTCACCCCGCAGACCACCTATCTCTACATCCAGGGCCACCACCTGTTCGACAACGTCGTCGTACCCATCCTCAACAAGGTCTGCAACCGCCTGCGCCAGGAGCGGCAGGACGAAATAGCCCGCACGGCCCGCCACCACACCCAGCGCACCAACGAGATGTCGTGCTACGAACACTCGCTGCAGGACATCCGCCAGACGCTGAAGAAAAACACTGGCTACATCATCTCAGAACCCTTCCAGCGCATCCTCCACGACCTCTCGGGCCTGTTTAAATCAAAAGAGACTAGTGATTAGAGATTATAGTAACTCTTCTTTTTTCTCCTTTTTCGGCTGTAATAAATAAAAAAGATGAGGTGAAACCAAGTGAATGTCGGAAATACTTTGTATCTTTGTACCCGAATCACTAATTGCAATTATGGATAAGGACACTTTTCAAGAACTTCTAACAAAAGAAGTGGAATCGTACAAGTCGTTGCTTGAGACAAAGGATAACGACTGGATTGTCAAGGGCTTTATTGACGTCAATAAGAATGTCTATACGATAACGAAAGATACTAAAGTGGTATCAAAAATCATCGAAATCATCCTTATTCCGCATCTTGATGCTTTCGCCAAGCGCAACGGCATGACGATGGAACTTCCCTCAAAGCAGAATTATTATCCCGATCTGACTTTCAAGGATGCAGACGGCAACCTCTTTGCTGTGGATTTCAAGTCGAGCTATTACGGCGACGACCGCAAGGTGAATGGTTTAACGCTCGGCTCCTACTGGGGATACTTCCGCTCTCGCGACGTTAAGAAGAGTACCGACTATCCTTATGACGCCTACAAATGCCATCTCGTTATCGGCATGCTCTACAAGCAGAGTATGACGGACAAGAACGAGAAAGATATTTATAGTGTGGATGAGTTGGAGGTCATTAAATCCGTCATCGAGCAGTTTATATTCTTCGTGCAGCCTAAGTGGAAGATTGCCAGCGACAAGACGGGTAGCGGTAATACCCGCAATGTGGGAGGCGTCGATGATATTGATGACTTGATTGCAGGAAATGGAACTTTCGCAAATCTCGGCGAGGATGTCTTCGACGACTATTGGATGAACTTCTTCAATGCAGCGGACGCAAAGAAAGCAGGTATCGGTAAACCCCGATACAGCAACCTTGCGACCTATAAGGCTTATCTCGAAAAGCAGCAGAAAATCAGCAGGAAACTCAAGAAATAGCGTATGGCCAATGTCATCGTTCCCCCCATCAAGTCACAGGGCATCAAGACCAAACTCGTGCCTTGGATTAACGACCTCATCCTCACCTCTGGTGTCAGCCTCAATGGTCGCTGGATTGAGCCGTTCTTTGGTACGGGTGTTGTTGGCTTCAATTCTCCCATGCGCGGTACACATATTGTTGGCGATACTAATCCCCACATCATCAACTTCTACCGTGCCGTGCAGAGTGACGAAATAACGCAGTACACCATGCGTGCCTACCTTGAAAGAGAAAGCCATTTGCTGGCCCATGCTGACGATAACGGATACGCTCACTTCCGACTCGTCCGCGACCGTTTCAACTGCGAGCATAGTCCCTATGACTTTATTTTCCTTTCTCGCGCAGGTTTCAACGGCATGATGCGTTTCAACCGTCATGGTGACTGGAACATCCCTTTCTGTAAGAAACCCGACCGCTTTGCACCTGCATACATTACCAAGATATGTAATCAGATAGAGCACGTCGCTCGCGTCATCAAAAAGAAACAATGGGAGTTCAACAACGTTTCCTTTGCTGAAACCATCGAGCGTGCCGAACCAGACGACATCATCTATTGCGACCCGCCCTATTACGGTCGCTATGTCGACTACTACAATGGTTGGACTGAGCAGGACGAGCATGATCTGTTTGAGGCTCTTAGCCGTACCCGTGCTAAGTTCATCCTCTCTACTTGGCATCACAACGAATTCCGACCTAACGAGATGGTTGAACAATATTGGAACCATTTTAACGTCACCACACGCGAACACTTCTACCATGGCGGTGGCCATATCGAGAATCGCCATGCTGTTGTCGAAGCCCTCGTTTTCAATTTCGAGATACACGAGAAAGTTGAGGCCGAGCCTGTCCGCCAGTTAGAATTATTCGCTGAAGCTGTGTAACGGTGAGGTTACAGTTTTGCTTACTATGATTTTTTTGAAATAAAGGGTGACACGCTGACACAGTATCGATGTGCAAAGGGTTTGCAACCTGTTTGAGGGTGACACACGCTGACACAAGGGTGACGCATTTTTCAGGGTGTTCTCGCGCACAATGCGATTTGGCCTCATCTTGAGTTGATTGCATAACGCCATTTCGGCATTCTTGTAACCAACCATGTATTTAAATTCTCGTGAAAATTCAAGACTTCTGATGCTCCTCGCTGATG
>JAEEII010000298.1 GCA_016281295.1 Bacteroidales bacterium | reverse complement strand
TAATGGGAAGCAGCTACGTAGGGCTGCTTCCACAACTATACAAACTCAACAATAAACAGGAACAAATGAGCCTCTGAACTGCCTGGCAAAATGTACAAACAACTTTACGAAAAAAAGTACAAAGAATGTTTGCTTATTACATTTGCAAGAGCTTAGGAATAAGGCGCATATCTAGCGGCCGCCTAAGGGGCTGATGAACGGTGTGGCGAAGGTCGGTGGCTGGTTGCATCTGCCACTGAACCCTGAGCGGTTGAGGAAGTTGACGGAGAATTATATTTCTTCGAATGCGAAGATTAAGAAGGCGCTTGAAGTGGAGAGGATGCCGGTGGGGGCGAGGGAAGGGTTGAAGAGGACGTTGGAAAACTTCAAGTAAATGATAACAGAAGAGTTGAAATACCGCATAAAGGAATTCCTTGAATCCGAAGCCCGCTCTTACTCCATGGACCCTGGCTGCATCACTCCGGAGTATGTGTATAGGAGTGGGGTTGGATGTCTCTATCGAAGAAATCGAGAGAACACTATTGTTTGTATTTTTTTTTAATCAAGTTTAAATTAATAAATATATGGCATTAGATTATAATGACATTGAATTCCGAAAAAAAGTATGGCAACACGGGGTTGAAGTTAATGGCTACTCGCCTGAAGAAATAAGAAAGGATGCTGCAGGTGCATGGATTATCTATGATCGTTTCGGAATGGATGACCCTTTTGGGTGGCAAATTGATCATGTTTACCCTCGCAAATTACTTGAGGAGAAACATGTGGATGAATCTCTGTGGGATGACTTAAAGAACCTGCGCCCGATGAATTATGCTAATAATCATTCAAAGGGTGCTAATTATCCAAATTATACAGCTAGAATGAAATCGGAAGGTGATACTAATGTTGAGTGTGAGGAGTCATTTACTGTAAATCAGGAATTACAAGATATCTTGAACCAACTATTCGGAATTACGCTATGATTTCATCATTTAGTTCATACCTTGAGTTTCTGGCTGCTATATATACATCGATGTACTTTGATCGTGTTTTTGACTTCTGGTCCCCGAAGTATAAAAGTAACTTGAATGAGGCTCTAGAGAAAAATAATTGGACAAAAGACACTTTGTTTAGCACCAACTTGAAGAAAGCTTGTAGCGAATGGTATAATGGAGTAAGAAAGTCTATGCTAAACAAAGCAGCATTTATGATATTATCTATTGTCGCCATTTTGATTTTCGCGGGTTTTGAAGACTCCATTGACGATAGTTTTAAGAATACATACTACTCATCGTTTGTTTTCACCTGGATAGTAGTCTTTCTGTTTATTCTTGTGGCTTTCAGAAGGTTTTTCTTTTCAAAGGTAAAAACAATGTTTCTGGCGTTACTGATGGAAGTAGCATTGTTCTTTGTATCTTTGAAATACATTGTTCCGGCTTTACCTGAGACTTCTAATCTTTATGACTATACTCAAATAACCCTCCTTCTATTTTCTTTATTGCCGCTTGCTATCCAAATTTTATCATCATGGCTTTCTTCGACACCATATTCAAAGTACATCGAAAAGAGGCTTCCCTCTTTCAAGAAAGAATATGATGTGGCTCAGATAAGCCTTAAAACACGCGATGTGAGTCTGGTTAATGATGAGTTCAAAGAAGTAATAACGGCAATGTTTGTCCAAGGGGAAACAAGTGATACTTCTATGCAAAAGTATCAAGAACTTCTCCGCAAAAAGATGCTAACAACGTGTCAGCCTAAGACAATATCAGTGATATTATGGTCTTGGATTGTCTTCCAGTGGGAATACTTCATTCGTAAGTTGTTCAAAAGACAACAAGTAGAGATAGAAGAAATTGAAGAAGAGGCAGTGTATGAGATGCCTTCACAATTCCGACCTCAGCAAGCTAATGTGAATTATGCGGATGAGTATAAAAAGTACCGAGCGGAGAAAGAACTTGATTGGAAACTCAATATTCGGGATTATTGCAAGAAACACAGTATTTCACCAAGTGCAATGATTAGCTGGGTTAAGGAGAATAAGCCTTCCGGTAAAGAAACAAAATAAATAGGGAATAGAATGAATACCTGCATTACATATTTGATTATCGCGGTAATACTGGCCATTGCGGAGTTGGTATACTTCCGCATTGCATATAAATGTAACATCATCGACAAACCGAACCAGCGGAGCTCGCACACGACAATCGTGCTTCGCGGCGGTGGCATCATCTTCGCCATCTCCATCCTGGTGTGGATGGTGTGGCAGATGATACTGGGCAACTGGGGCATGGTGCTGGAGTATTTGCCGTTTATCATCGGCCTGGTGCTCATTTGCGGCATCAGCTTCTGGGACGATGTGCATTCACTGCCGGACAGCGTCCGTCTGGTAGTGCAATTCGTGGCGACGGGGCTGATGTTTTGGGGCCTGATGGGGCAGGGCGCCTGGTTCGTGGAGTTGGCGTGGTACTGGAAGGTGGTCATCGGCCTGGTGGCTCTTATAGTGTTCGTGGGCGCGACGGACGTGATCAACTTCATGGACGGCATCAATGGCATCACGGCGGGGTATTCGCTGGCGGTGCTGCTGCCGCTGCTTCTGGCGAATAGGATGCCCGATCAGGTCGGGCATGACGTGGGTGGTTTCATCGATGAGTCGTTCCTGGTGGTGGCCATTATCGGCGTGCTGGTGTTCGGCCTGTTCAACTTCCGTCCGAAGGGAAAGGCGAAGTGCTTCGCTGGGGATGTCGGCAGCATCGGCATTGCGTTTATTATGTTGTTTGCTATCGGCCGACTGATCATGCAGACGGGAGATATTACATGGATGGTGTTCCTGCTCGTGTATGGCGTGGATGGTTGCTGCACCATCTTGCATAGGATTATGCTGCATGAGAATCTGGGCGAGGCACATCGGAAGCACGCTTATCAGCTGATGGCGAATGAATTAGGGATGAGCCACGTGGCGGTTTCGCTCATTTATATGGCGCTGCAGCTGGCGATTTCGCTGGGATTTATTTATGTTTGCCCAGCGACCGTGCTGGCCCATTGGATTTATCTTGTGGGCGTGGGAGTCCTGCTGGTTGGTGCGTATGTGTTGTTTATGAAGAAGTACTATCATTTGCATGAGGAGTACTTAGCAGGAGTTGGGAAGAGGTAGATTAAAGGCCGATTTTAATCATTGTTCGATATGTCGAAGATATACGTTTTAACCCCGCAAGGGGCTCAAAGATTGGTGAACTGCGAATCTGTCGTCTGCCCTTCTTGCGGGACAAAGATTTCGCCGGAGTATTTGTGCCTGGACGACAGTACGGATGTGTTGTTCTGTCGCTGCCCGGTGAATAATTGTGGCGAACATTTTATGCTAAAACAGCATTCAACCTGGCAGGAGATTATTCCCAATCACGCCCTGAAGAAGGAAGCGTTTAGTCCAATCATCGCTAATCTTTCATCGGCCTTTGTGAAAATCTATAACGAGGCTTATGCGGCGGAACAGATGTCCCTTATGGAAGTATGTGGCGTGGGGTATCGGAAGGCGCTCGAGTTCCTCGTAAAGGATTATGCGATTGAGGGGAAGGATGAGGCTACGACGGAGAAGATAAAGAAAGCGCTGTTGGGGCCGTGCATAGAGACTTACGTGAGTGACTCACGGATTAAAGAGGTCGCAAAAAGGGCTGCGTGGCTCGGGAATGACGAGACGCACTATATCCGGAAATGGGAGAATAAAGATGTGCAGGATTTGAAGGGCCTGATTCGCTTGACGATCCGCTGGGTGGAACAGGAGAAGGAGACGGCGAGGTTGCTGGAAGAGATGAAGGATGCGAAATAGGATCGGATTGGATAATGGAGTTTTTCCGTTGGAAAGGGTAGAGCCAGAAAGAATGCATTAGGGCTCCATAGGAAATAGAGTCAATCATTGAACTATCAAATATTTCTTTGATAATCGTTGAATATCTAATCTTTATTTGATATATTTGCAAAAAATATTTGATAATGGAAGCAACTATTTCTGCAGATATTGTTAATTCAACCTCGCTAGAGGTGAATGAAATAAAGGCATTACGTAAAAGGTTGAACGAATTATTCAATCATTTTGAATCGGAAATTCCTGGGTTCTGGGCGCGTATAGTCCGCGGCGATACGATAGAATGCTATGTCCCGGATTACAGAAAAGCACTTAGAGTTGCAATCACCATTAAACTATATGTAAAATCTGCGGCATCATCCTTTCCATATTCGTTTTTATTAAGCAAATATGGAATTCGGTATTCTATAGGAATAGGCTCGCTAAAGTATGTCAGCAAGGAAGATGATATAATTGATGGGCCGGCAATTTATATTTCGGGAAGAAACTTAGATGCTATTAGCAATAAAAAAGATGTTTATTCCATTATAGATATGGAGAGGGATTCAATGGGAATGAAATGGTTTCTCGATTCATATGTCTCGTTGCTTGATAATCTGATTAATGGTTACTCTCCCAAGCAGGCACAAGTGGTTTTTTATAAATTACTCGGGTATAAAGAGCAAAAAATAAGTGAGTTATTAAACGTATACCAATCAGCTATTAATAGTCGGTCTTCTTTGGCGAGATGGAGTCTGTTAGATGCTGCAATTAAGGATTTTGAGAATTTGGATAAAGAATTGATATGTGGATAGAATTGTTTTTGTGGTTGGCTTTTGCTCATTTATTATCGGATTTTGTGCTTCAGAATAATAAGATCTGCCGGAACAAATCCGAGAAAAAATGGCGTAGTATATACCAGTATACCCATTCAATAATTGTATTCAGTTTATCGTGGCTTGCGTCGTTTAATCTTTATTTCTGGTGGTGCGCCTTGATAATCGGAATTACCCACTTGGGAATAGATATTTGGAAGTCCTATCGTTCAGATAAGGTTACGTGGTTCGTTATGGATCAATTGATGCATATTTTGGTCCTTGTCGGAATTGCATTCTTTTGGTGTCACAATAATGAATGGAACGCACCATATCACTTGAAAACCATCTATATTGCTTGCGCAGTAGCCGCACTCGTTTGTTGGAAGCCAGCAAACATTTTCATAAAGCAAATGCTTAAGCACTTTAGCGTTAATCTTCCCAATGACAATAGCGGCTTCAATGCGGGAGCCTTGATTGGCACAATAGAACGATGGCTAATACTGATTTTTGTGTTTTTACAGCACTATGAGGCTTTAGGCCTTTTGATTGCGGCAAAATCGATTATCCGTTTTAGCGAGAAAGACACCGGAAAAACGGAATATGTGTTGGCAGGTACATTAATGAGCATTTTCATTGCGGTGCTCGCAGGGTTGATGCTAAAATGTTTTGTGTAATTGGGGAGTACCGTTTTATGGCTCAAATAGATAAAGAAACAATTATTTAACATAAACAATGAGTGTATTTAAAGATAAAGTCCTCCTTATTACCGGAGGCACGGGCAGTTTTGGCAACGCAGTATTGAACCGTTTCCTGCGCACGGACATCGGCGAGATCCGCATCTTCTCCCGCGACGAGAAAAAACAGGACGATATGCGCCACGACTTCCAGGCGCGGATGCCGGAGGTGGCGAACAAGATTAAGTTCTACATTGGCGACGTGCGGAACAAGAGCACGCTGCATTATGCGATGCAGGGCGTGGATTATGTCTTCCACGCGGCAGCGCTCAAGCAGGTGCCCAGCTGCGAGTTCTTCCCAATGGAGGCCGTGAAGACCAATGTCATCGGCACGGACAATACGCTGGATGCAGCCATCGAGGCCGGCGTGAAATGCGTCATCTGTCTCTCTACGGACAAGGCCGCCTATCCCATTAATGCTATGGGTATCACCAAGGCCATCGAGGAGAAGATTGCTGTGGCCAAGAGTCGCCTGAGCGGTAACACCAAGATCTGCTGCACCCGCTACGGCAACGTGATGTGCTCTCGCGGCAGCGTTATTCCGCTTTGGATTGACCAGATTCGCAAAGGTAACCCCATCACCCTCACCGAGCCCAAGATGACTCGTTTCATTATGTCGTTGGAAGAGGCGGTGGACCTGGTTCTCTTCGCTTTTGAGAACGGCAAGAACGGCGACATCCTGGTACAGAAGGCTCCTGCCTGCACCATTCAGACTCAGGCCGAGGCTGTTTGCGAGCTCTTCGGCGGAAAGAAAGAAGACATCAAGGTCATCGGCATCCGCCACGGCGAGAAGATGTACGAAACCCTCCTCACGAAGGAAGAAGCCGCCAAGGCCATCGATATGGGCAACTTCTACGCCGTCCCGGCCGACAACCGCGACCTCAACTATGACAAATACTTCAAGGACGGCGATACCAAGCGGGCCACCATCGAGGAGTTTAACTCCGACAATACCTATCGGCTGAATCTTGAAGAGACGAAGGCGAAGATTGCCTCACTGGAGTACATCCAGAACGAGCTCAACGGCATTCCTAACATCGTGAAGTAATGAAAATACTGGTCACCGGCGCCAAGGGCTTTGTTGGGAAAAACCTTTGCTGGGCGCTGAAGAATATCCGGGACGGGAAAGACAGGCGCTTCCCCGGGCTTGATATTACGGACATTTTTGAGTACGACCTGGACTCCACGCCGGAGGATCTGGATGCCTGGTGCGCTCAGGCGGACTTCGTGTTCAATCTGGCGGGGGTGAATCGGCCCAAGGACCAGGCCGAGTTTATGGCCGGCAACTTCGGCTTTGCCTCGACGCTCCTGGATACGCTGCGCAGGCACGGGAATACCTGCCCGGTGATGCTGTCGTCGTCGCAGCAGGCTTCTTTGACAGGCCGATTCGGCGACAGCGAGTATGGCCGAAGCAAGAAAGCGGGGGAGGACCTGTTCCTGGATTACGGCTTCGAGACCGGCGCGAAGGTGCTGGTTTACCGCTTCCCGAACCTCTTCGGCAAGTGGTGTCGGCCTAATTATAACTCGGCCGTAGCCACCTTCTGCAATGCGGTGGCGAACGACCTGCCGTACACGGTGAACGATCCGTCGGTGGAGCTGGAGTTGCTGTACATCGACGACCTGGTGGAGGAGATGATCGCCGCGCTGCAGGGCAAGGAGCATCGTTGCGAGTTCGACGGCCTGGGCGTTTTCCCGGTGAAGGACGGCCGATACTGCTACGTCCCCGTCACGCACAAAGCCACCCTCGGGGAAATCGTGGACCTGCTGAACGAGTTTGCCGCGCAGCCTAAGACACTGATGATTCCCGAGATTCCTGCCGGATCTTTCGCGAAGAAACTATATTCGACCTACCTGTCCTATCTGCCGGCGTCCAAGGTGGCGTTTCCGCTGAAGATGAACGTGGACGAGCGCGGCTCTTTTACGGAGCTGCTCCATACCCATGGCAGCGGGCAGGTTTCCATTAATATTACCAAGCCCGGCGTCATCAAGGGGCAGCACTGGCATAACACCAAGTTCGAGCAGTTTATTGTGGTGAAAGGCCACGGCCTCATCCAGCAGCGGAACCTGAATGACCCCTCCGGTGCAATCCTGGAATGGGAGGTCTCCGGAGATAAGATTGAGGCCGTCCACATGCTCCCTGGCTATACGCACAACATCATCAACCTTTCGGAAACGGAGGACCTTGTAACCGTGATGTATGCCAACGAGAATTTCAATGCAGAAAAACCCGATACTTATTTTGAACCGGTAAAGTAAAAGAACTATGGCACAATTCAAGAATAACGGAAAGCTGAAGCTTCTTATTATCGTCGGTACGCGTCCGGAGATTATCCGTCTGGCAGCGGTCATCAACAAATGCCGCGAGTACTTCGACTGCCTGCTGGCACACACCGGGCAGAACTACGACTATAACCTTAACGGGGTGTTCTTCAAGGACTTGAAGCTGGCCGATCCTGACGTATACATGGAGGCCGTGGGGGCCGATTTGGGCGAGACCATGGGCAACATCATCGCCAAGAGCTACCAGCTGATGGTGTCGCTGCAGCCCGATGCGGTGCTGGTGCTGGGGGATACGAATAGCTGTTTGAGCGTGATTGGTGCGAAGCGTCTGCATATCCCGATTTTCCATATGGAAGCTGGTAACCGCTGCAAGGATGAGTGTTTGCCTGAGGAAACCAACCGCCGGATTGTGGATATCATTTCCGACGTGAATATGGCGTACTCCGAGCACGCTCGGCGGTATCTCGCGGAGTGCGGTCTGCCTCGCGAACGGACGTATGTGACGGGTTCGCCGATGGCAGAGGTGCTGCATAATAACCTGGCGGAGATTGAGGCCTCGGGTATTCATAAGCGCCTTGGGCTGGAGAAAGGAAAGTACATTCTTTTGAGCGCCCACCGCGAGGAGAACATCGACACGGAGAAGAACTTCCTGTCGCTGTTCAATGCGATTAACAAAATGGCAGAGAAGTATGATATGCCCATTCTGTATTCCTGCCACCCGCGCAGCCGCAAGCGCCTAGAGGCCAGCGGCTTCAAGCTTGACAAGCGTGTCATCCAGCACGAGCCCCTCGGCTTCCACGACTACAATTGCCTTCAGATGAACGCCTTCTGCGT
>JAEEII010000297.1 GCA_016281295.1 Bacteroidales bacterium | reverse complement strand
GAAACACCTGGCTACCATCATGCTGGATGCCCCTGTTCATTTTAATGAAGAAGAACTGGAACTGAATAAGCCCAACGTCCCCGCCTTGGTGGAGCTTTTTGACGAACTGGAGTTCCGCACATTCAAGAGAAGGCTGTTGGCGGACTATGGCGGAGCGGAAAACGGAGAACCGAAACCGGGTTACCCCGATAGGGGTTTAATCTCGGTAGAAACGGAAAACGGAGGACCGAAACCGGGTTACCCCGATAGGGGTTTAATCTCGGTAGAAACGGAAAACGGAGAATCGAAACCGGGTTACCCCGATAGGGGTTTAATCTCGGTAGAAACGGAAAACGGAGAACGGAAACCAGGTTACCCCGATAGGGGTTTAATCTCGGTAGAAACGGGTCAGATGGATCTTTTCGCTGAGATGACGCCAACAAAAACAGAGAAATCCAAGGCATACCCTGTCGTTGCGGAAGATAAGAACCTCATCGTCCTTACCTCGGATGAAAACCAGTGTAAAAAACAAAAAGACCTGATTGAAAACCCCGAGGTCACCAAAGTGGGCTATAACCTCAAACCCGTCCTCACCATCCTCCGTAAAAATGACATCGTTCCCCAAGGGACATTGTTCGATGTCATGATTGCCCATTACCTCATCGAACCGGAACAAAGGCATGCACTTGACTATCTCGCCGAGGTGTATCTCAACCGTAACATCTCGCCCCAAGGTGATCTTTGGAATACCAATGAGAACGACGAGGTGATGATGGCCTTGTATCATCGTTTCCTTCCTCTGTTGAAGGAGAATGGTTTGGAAAAGCTGTTCCACGACATTGAGATGCCGCTGGTTCATGTGCTGAGCGTCATGGAGGAAAACGGGGTGAAGATCGACAGCCAGAACCTCCATAACATCAGCAATGAGTTCGGCCACCATATCAGTGAGCTGGAAGAGAGCATCTATCAGATGGCGGAGACGAGATTCAACATTGCTTCGCCGAAACAGTTAGGGGAGGTGCTGTTCGACAAGATGAAACTCGACAGCAAAGCCAAGAAGACCAAGACGGGACAATATGCCACCGGCGAAGACGTGCTTCAGAAACTGGCAGGGAAACATCCCATCATCCACGCCATCCTTGAATACCGCTCCTATACCAAGCTGAAATCCACATATCTCGATGCCTTGCCGGCCTTGATCAATCCTCGTGACGGCTTGATTCACACCTCGTTTAACCAGGCGGTGACGGCGACGGGACGACTCAGCTCCAACAACCCCAACTTACAGAACATCCCTGTTCGCACGGCCAATGGTCGCGAGATCCGCAAGGCTTTCGTCCCACGGGGCCCCGAGTTCACCTTGATGGCTGCCGACTACTCCCAGATCGAGCTGCGTATCATCGCGCACCTCAGTGGTGACCCCGCCATGGTGTCGGACTTCAACCTGGGTCACGACATCCATGCAGCTACGGCGGCTAAGGTCTTCCATGTGCCGATTGAGGAGGTCACCAAAGAACAGCGAAGCCGTGCCAAGGCAGTTAACTTCGGCATCATCTACGGCATGTCGGCTTTCGGCCTTGCGGAGCGCATGGAGATCTCACGGAGCGAGGCTTCTGAAATCATCAAGAAATATTTCGAGGAATATGCGGGGATCAAAGAATATATGAACCGCAGCATCGCCATCGCCCGGGAACGGGGCTACGCCGAGACCATCCTGGGTCGGCGAAGATACCTGCGCGACATCAACTCGGCTAATGGCACGATGCGCAGCTTCGCTGAACGCAACGCCATCAACGCTCCCATCCAGGGCTCTTCGGCGGATATGATTAAAATCGCCATGATCAGCATCCAACGGGAATTGGATCGGCTAAAGATGCAGTCGAAGATGATCCTTCAGGTTCACGACGAATTGGTCTTCGATGCGCATCTCGGCGAATTGGAGACCCTAAAGTCGCTGGTCAACGATAAGATGGTCAACGCGTTGCCGCTCACTGTCCCGGTCATCGTGGAGATTAACACCGGCGAAAACTGGCTCGCCGCCCATTGACTGCTAATTAAGCGAATTATTATCGGCGAATTAAGCGAATTCGCCTAATTCGCCGACCACCCACGCAAAAAAGTCATTCGTAAAATTCTTGTAATTCGCCGATAATGCCTATCTTTGCCGACTATGCCTATTCCAAGGGAAATCGTAGATCAGATTTTGCAGGCCGCACGTATCGAGGAAGTGGTCGGCGAGTTCGTCACGTTGAAGAAACGCGGATCGAACTACATCGGCCTTTGCCCTTTCCATAACGAGAAAACCGGCTCTTTCAACGTCAACCCAGCCCGTAACATCTTCAAATGCTTCGGATGTGGCAAAGCAGGTGACTCCGCCAAATTCCTGATGGAACACGAGCATATCTCTTATCCCGAGGCCCTCCGCTATCTCGCCAAGAAATACAACATCCAGATCGAGGAGAAGGAGCTGACGCCAGAAGAGCTGATGGCACAGACCGAACGGGAGAAGATGTTCAACATCAACGCCTTCGCCGACCAGTATTTCGTCAACACCCTTTGGAACACCGACGAGGGCAAGTCCGTGGGACTGGAGTATTTCCGTGAACGCGGCTATCTCAACCCGGTCATCGAGAAGTTCCATCTCGGCTACAGCCCTTCCAAATGGGAGGCGTTCACCGACTATGCCAAACAAAACGGCTATGACCCTGAGTTCCTCGAGAAGGTGGGCTTTTCCATCAAGAGGCAGAACGGTGAGTACTACGACCGCTATCATGGGCGTGTGATGTTCCCCATCCATAACCTCACAGGCAAGGTTATCGGCTTCGGAGGACGTATCCTCCAGTCCGACCCTG
>JAEEII010000031.1 GCA_016281295.1 Bacteroidales bacterium | reverse complement strand
CCATTATCCTTTCAGAGCCTATCTGAGCCACACGGCGGTGAATGCCTCCAAAGACTGGGATAACCTTTTCCTTGACGGCATCGAGCCCTTCGAGTTCGACGAGGCGCGTGAGTTCGACTTCGGCTACTTGAACCATCAGAACGCCAAAATCCAAAACGTGGTAGGCGAGGCGCTGAACGCGCGCATCGAAGAAGAGACTCGGGCGGAGCTTTACCGAAACCTCACAAAAAAAGAACGCACCAAAGAACTCACTGTTTTTCTCAACGACCATGAGAACGAGTCCATACCGGCTCTCATGCCGGTGTTTCTAGTGAAATGCAAAAACGGCATCGCCGCCGCCGTGAACGGACAGACGGGAAAGGTCTCTATCGCCACGGGAAAAACGAAAAACCTAACAGGACTTTGGTGGCTGTGGCCGACTCTGGCCACCTTGGCAACAGGCATCCTATCAACATTATGGATAGGAGGTGTAGGGACAGGCCTCATTTTCGCCTTAGTGTTTGGTCTTGTATTCTTCGCCATAGCCCATAACCGCCATCACGCGGAGTTCATCGACGAGGTAATCACCGTTCCAAAAGAAAAGGAAAGCCATAACGACACACAAATTGAGTTCTTTGCCGACTTCGGGGAAGGGCCGGTCCCCACCGAGCTGAAGTTCTTTACGCCATGGCGCATCATCAAGTTCGTCATCATTCTCGCCGCAGTGATCTTCCTGCCCGTGTTACTCGCCGTCCCAATCCAGCTCCTTAAAGGGCTCCCCCTCTCCGACCTCCAGATAGGCTATGGAGCAGCGTGGTACTGCATGCCCGGCTTCATGGCCATCGTGTTTTCAGGTGGACTGGCCAAAACGATGATGTATGGCGCTCCTTTATATTATGAGAAACGTCCTGACGGCACCTTGAAACACAGAAAGACAAAAACACAAAGAAAAAACTCGTTGAATCAGGTACTACCGGGACTCAAGAACCTCAAAGAAACGAGCGGGAAAGGCAAGACCATGCGTCAGTTAGGATGTGTTATCATGATAACTCTCATGATATTACTGGGTAGTGTGTTGGCTATCCTCTCCAAATAACTACAACAACCGTATGATCTCGCTGACAATCGCCCGCGAATAGGCATTGGCCACCTCCACGATGAACTTGCCGAAGTCAACACGGGCGTTGTGGTCGGCGGTATCACTGATGGTCCGGATCACCGTAAACGGAAGGTTGAACTCCAGGCACACCTGCGCCACAGCAGCCCCTTCCATCTCGACACAAAGCACATCAGGTAACAGCCCTAAGATCTCTTGGCGTTTCTCATTACTGTTGATGAACTGGTCGCCACTGGCAATGTCGCCGAAATAGAGTTTGGGCGCAAGGCTGAATTCACGGACAGCCTCCTCACCCACCATCTGCTCGACACCCTTTTTCAACAAGTTAGCCACCGCCTTCCCGGCAAGCTCCGTCAGCTCAGGATCACTGCCCACATAGACACGGTTCAGCAAGGGCAACTCAAAACGGGAGATCATGGGACGGGCATCCAAGTCATGCTGCACCAAACGTTTGGAGATGACAATGTCACCCACCTTAAGTCCTTCGGCCAAAGCACCGGCAGTGCCGATAAAAAACAAGTCTGTCACGCCAAACTCCTGAACCAACAAGGTCGCAGTGATGGTAGCGGCGACCTTGCCCCATTTGGAGAAAGCCACCACGCAACGCACAGAGCCGATCTTGCCCACCACAAACTCACGATTGGCAATTTTAACAATGGTTTTTTCTGTCAAAAGGGCTTTCACCTCGTCAATCTCCTGAGGCATTGCACCTAATATTCCGATGTTTTTCATCATAACAATAGTCTATAATATGAGGTGCAAAGATAAAAAAGATTATTTTTGCAAAAAAATTCAACCATGAAGAAGATTTGTATTTTTTGCGGCAGCAGCATGGGATTCGACCCGATTTATCGTGAGAAAGCCAAGGAATTGGGACAGGCCATGGCCGACAAGCAATGTGAGTTGTTATATGGTGGCGGAAGTGTGGGACTGATGAAAATCATCGCGGACGTGATGATGGAACGCAAATGCAAGGTCACTGGAACCATCACCGACCATCTGATGGGCATGGACGTGGGCTACAACGACATCGACGAACTCATCGTGGTGGATTCGATGGCCGAACGCAAAAAGATACTCGAAGAGATGGCTGATGGCTTCATCGCCATGCCTGGCGGACTGGGAACGATGGACGAGTTCTTCGAGGCATACGTACTCAGCCAGCTGCGCGTCTTCGACAAACCCGTCGCCCTCTACAACGTGAACGGATTTTATGACGACATCATCCGCTTCATCAAGCATTCCACCAACGAAGGCTTCATCCGCAAAGAGCACGCCGAAGGCCTCATCGTCAGCGACAACCCCAATGAACTGCTGGAAATGATGGAACACTTCCAACCCACCGACGTTAAAAAATGGGTGGTGGAGATCAAGGAACAAGTAAAAGGAGAGGCTAAAGGTTAGAGGGGAAAACGCAACTGATTAACTAATTAAAACAACAAGACATGATTATCATTGGCATCACCGGTACGCTGGGTGCGGGGAAAGGCACCATCGTTGACTACTTGATTAAAGAAAGAGGGTTTGTGCACTATTCTGTACGGGCTTATATCGCTGAAGAAATAGAAAAACGAGGCTTAGAGGTAAACCGCGACACGCTGACCGCTATGGGCAACGAGCTCCGCGCCACGCATTGTCCAAGTTATATCACGGACCAGCTCTTTGAGCGGGCGAAGGCCAACGGCAAGAATGCCGTCATCGAGAGCGTGCGCACCCCAGGCGAGATCGCCTCGCTAAGACAGAAAGGCGAGTTCTACCTCTTCGCGGTTGATGCCGACCGTAAGATCCGTTACGACCGCATCTATCTACGCGGCTCCGAGACCGACCATGTCAGCTTTGAGACTTTCGTCGCCAACGAGGAACGGGAGATGACTGCCACCGACCCCAACAAACAGAACTTAGGAGAATGCATCCGACAAGCCGACTTCGTGTTCATGAACGACGGCACCATCGCCGAATTGCATCTGCAAGTGGAGAAAGTCCTCACTCAGCTCCATGTGCGCCCCTCGTGGGACGACTATTTTCTGAACCTTGCCGACACGGTGTCGGAACGCGCCACCTGCGACCGCGGTCGCAGCGGCTGTGTCATCGTCAAGGACAAGCAAATCCTTGTGACAGGCTACGTGGGCTCCCCAAAAGGACTTCCCCACTGTGACGACGTGGGACATCTCTTCCGTAAAGTGATCCACGAAGACGGTTCCGTGACCCAGCACTGCGTGCGCACCGTACACGCCGAGCAAAACGCCATCTGCCAGGCCGCCCGACGCGGCATCGCCCTCGACGGCAGCACCCTCTATTGCCGCATGACCCCCTGCCGCACCTGCGCCATGCTCATCATCAACTGCGGCATCGTCCGCGTGGTGTGCGAACGACGCTACCACGACGGCGCCGAAAGCGAAGCCATGTTCAAAGAGGTGGGCATCGAACTCGTCTATAAATACGACGAAGTGCAACAGTATGAGGGACAGAGAGAGGTTAAAGGTTAGAGATCGAAGAGGTTTTTTTACCGAAGAATCTGACAATCAAACCTAAAATAGTCAAGGAAATCACAAAGGAAAGCCAGGACGGCAAGCCTATAGCACTGGGTAACACACCGACAAAAAGCGCCACACTGCCCACCGTCAAAGCGTAAGGCATCTGTGTCTTCACATGCTGCAAATGGTCACATTGACTCGACAAGGAACTCATGATGGTGGTATCCGAAATCGGCGAGCAATGGTCACCCATCACCGCTCCCGCCATCACCGACGCCACCACATTATAGAAGATGGGCATCGTGGCCTCCACGGAAAGACCCTGACTTTGACACAACAGCCAAGAAGACGGCAGAATCAAAGGATATAGAATCGCCATCGTGCCCCAGGATGTACCAGTTGAGAAACCAATCAAACCTGCCAACACAAAGGTGATTGCAGGCACTAAGACCGGCGACAACGACCATTTCAGCAACAGCTGAGAGACAAACTCCGCTGTATGCATGTCCTTGGTCAGCAAAGCAATCGACCAAGCCATGGTGAGAATGACCACAGCATTCAACATGGACTTGAAACCTTCCACCACCGACTCCATCACCACCGTGAACTTTTTATGACCCCGGCAGATCGTCACGACAATGGCAGTCAACAACGACACCAACGATGACCACACCAAGGCCTGATACGAATCGGCCGCGCCAATGGTGGAAGAGAGTTTTGAGAAAAAGCCCTGTGAAGGCTGGGACCATATCTGTGCATCATAGCCCGTAACAAACAAGCCAATAACCGTACCCACAATCAACACCACCAACGGAATGAGGGCATCAATAGCATGAGCGGAGGCCGACACCCCCGACTCTGTGGCGCATCCCTTTTCGCCCGAAGCCATCCGAGCGTTGCGTTCCGCCGTGAGCATCGGACCAAAATCACGGCCCGACAGGATAAGCATCAGCACAAAAGCCAAAGTGAGAAAAGGATAAAAGCTATAAGCCAAAGAATTAAAGAACACCGAATAGGACGACATATCCAGCCCGATGGCTTCGATTCCACCTTGTATATAACTCAGCTCCGCGCCAATCCATGTGGTGATAAAAGCCACCGCTACCACTGGCGCCGAGGTGGAGTCAACGATATATGAGAGTTTCTCACGCGAGATATGCAGCTTGTCAGCCAAAGGACGCATGGTGTTACCCACCACCAAAGTATTGGAATAGTCATCAAAAAACACACAAAGATCCATGATAAACGTCATCAACTGCCCAGAACGAGAGCCGCGAGCCCGCTTCGACAACCAGTTCACCACCCCTTGCATACCCCCATTGACGGTGATAATCCTCACCATGCCACCAATCAGCATGGTGAACACGATAATCTTCACGTGGTCAGCATCATACAGTGAACCAACGATATAAGTGTCAACGACACGCAACATCCCTCCTGACAAGGACACCCAGGGCGAGGACCCCGAATACAAGGCCATGAGAAAAGTTCCTGTCAACACACCCAAAAACAAAGACGACAACACCTCTTTGAGCAACAAAGCCATCACGATAGCTACTAATGGGGGGATGATGGACATCCACAACGGCATAGGACCCGTAACAGGTCCGAGAATCTGCAACAAGCATAGCGACAAGACCACGGCGAGAACCACGGCCAACAACGCCCAACTTTTTTTCACAATTTTCATGAATTATTAAAAAATAGGTGTTATTTTTTTGCAAAACTAACAAATGTATCGATTTTGGCCTTATATTTGCGAAAAAATAATTTTTTGTCCATATTATTAACCAAAACATAACGAAATGAAAAAAATGCTTTTACTGATGATGTGCTGCTTAGCGGTAGCCTTCATTTCATGCCAACCCGATCGCACGATTACCGCCTCAGCTGATCCCGCAAATGGCGGCACCATTACAGGAACTGGCACCTATTCAAACGGCGAGACCTGCACGTTGACGGCAACACCTAACAATGGGTACATCTTCGTCAACTGGACTGAAAACGGCAACGAACTGACAACCAACAACAAATACAGCTTCGAGGCTACAGCCGACCGCCACTTGGTAGCGCATTTCATGGTTCAGCAGCCAGACAACCATCAATTCATCGGTTCCTACACCGGGTCTATTGTCCTCAATGGCACGCTCAGTGTCCCTAATGCACCACAATACAGCATGCCTCTTGATGGTCTGACCATCGATTTGTCCGCCGTGATCACCCCAGGCAGCACTGAAGACATTGTGCATGTGGTGTTTACCATGAACAAAGAAGACTATGAAACGGATGCCGCTGTGTCCGGAAACAGCATCGACTTCGGCGTTCTTTCCTACAACTACAAGGAAAACAACGGTTCTGATGTCATGATTCAAATGACCCCCACAAGTGTCCTCAACGGGAACACCATCAACATGGAAGGACCTTTCGAAGGCGTAGGACAGGCTACATTCCCTGATGTCCCGATACCTGTTCCGCTCACAGCCACCGGCAACTTCACCGGCATGCTTACCAAGGTAACACACTCATCCAAATAAGAAACGCAGTTTTTCACCAACCCTCTAAAATCATCCATCATGAAAAGAATAAGTTTAGCTTTTATTTGCCTCTTCAGCGCATTGTTTTTCACAAGCTGTGACCCAGGGGCCTTCGATGAACTTCTGGAACAAAAGCCAAATATCGTCTTCATTGAAGAAGAAGGTTATGCCATGAACAACAACACCGTCTATACTGAATCGGAGTTGCGTTTTAAAATCAAAGCATGGCCCAATGAAACCAGTGGCAAGCCCTTAAAGACCTATCTTTTTGTCATCAACGACTCAAACGGCACCATCCTCCATCAGGAGTCAAGAGACCTCACGGGCAGCGAAGCGGGAGAGATGGAATTCATTGAGACCTACATCCCAAAAACGCCAATGACACTCGAAATCACCGCCACGGTCACGGATGAGGTGGGCAAGAAAAACACTGCCGCCATGGTCATCACCGCCGTCCTTCCTCCCACGGAGGATGAAGTGATTGGCACCTTCTTCGGAAACATCAAAATCAACTGCGATGTGACATCCGACACCCCCGCTATCGACGGAAACCAGATCAACATAGAAGAGAAAGGCGAAATGAGGTTGAGCGCAACAGCCGACAACCAAGCACAAGCCTCTTTCACCATCGATAATACGGAGATCATCCTTACAGGCATCCGAAACGGCAACAAGTTTACGTTCGACCAATTTGAATACTCCACGGTTGTCAGTCTTGTCATGGATATTGACATCGTATTGAACATCAACATGGTGGGTATTCTCGAGGACGGTGTCTTGACTGTCGAAGGCGATGTGGAAGGCCATGGATCCACTTTGTTCAACATGGTTCAGGCCACGCTCTTAGGAAACATCGAGGGAGAAATGACGCTTGAGGAAGAATAACAAAAGAAAAAGCCGGACTTCGAGTCCGGCTTTTTTAGTAGCGGGGGCAGGACTCGAACCTGCGACCTTTGGGTTATGAGCCCAACGAGCTGCCTCTGCTCCACCCCGCATCATGAATATGGCTGCAAAATTACACTTTGTTTTAATACGGCGCAAGTCTTTTTAGGATTTTTTTTGAATTATGGCACATAAAGCAGGCTATGTCAACATTATAGGGCGACCCAACGTGGGCAAATCGACCCTCATGAACCAATTGGTGGGAGAGAAAATCTCCATTATCACCTCCAAAGCACAAACCACCAGACACCGAATCCTCGGCATCGTCAACGGTGACGACTTCCAGATGGTCTTCTCCGACACGCCGGGCATCATCAAAGATCCCGCCTACAAGATGCATGAGATCATGAACCAGTTCGTCAACGTCGCCCTGATCGACGCGGACCTCATCCTCTTTGTCGTGGACATCACTGACAAAAAAATAGAGGAAAACACCGTCGAGAAACTGAAAAAAACAGACATCCCAGTTTTCGTGCTCATCAATAAAATCGACCTCTCCAACCAAAAAGGAGTGGAAGAAGCCATCACATACTGGGAAAAAGAACTCCCAAACGCCACTGTGTTCCCCATCTCGGCGCAACACAACGCTAACATCCAACACGTCTTCGAGCAGATCCTCACCAAATTGCCGGAATGCCCGCCTTACTTCCCCAAAGACGAACTGACCGATAAGTCCATGCGGTTCTTCATCACGGAAATCATCCGAGAGAAAATCCTCCTTAACTACCAGCAAGAGATCCCCTATTCGGCACAAGTCGATGTGGACTCTTACGAGGAACGCGACAAGCATATCGTCATCCGGGCTACCATCTACGTGGCACGCGAGTCTCAAAAAGCCATCATCATCGGCAAGGGCGGCAGCGCCATCAAAAAACTGGGCATGCAGGCCCGAACCGACATCGAGGAGTTCACCGGAAAGAAAATCTTCCTGGAGCTATTCGTGAAAGTCGATAAAGACTGGCGCGACAACGAACAAGAACTGAAACGCTTTGGATATGAAGCGTGATCTGGAATTAAGAATTTAGAATTTAGAATTTAGAGGGAGCGGGGAAATCTCTAAATTCTAAATTCTAAATTCTAAATTAGTATTATCTTTGCAGCCAAAATATAGGTTTATGTCAAACATCGTAGCAATAGTAGGCCGTCCCAACGTGGGAAAATCAACCTTGTTTAACCGTATGCTAAAGCAGCGTCAAGCCATTGTGGAAGAGACCAGCGGCGTGACGCGCGACCGCCACTATGGAAAAAGCGACTGGAACGGAAAGGAATTCACCGTCATCGACACCGGCGGCTATGTGGTGGGTTCAGACGACATCTTCGAGGAAGAAATCCGCAAACAGGTGGACCTCGCCATCGATGAGGCCGACGTCATCATCTTTGTCGTGAACGGACGCGACGGCCTCCATGTCCTCGACGAAGAAGTGGGACTCGTCCTTCGACAACAAAAGAAGCCTGTGCTCCTCGCCGTGAACAAAATCGACGAGCCAAACAAAGAGGTGTTGGCCAGCGAGTTCTATGCCCTGGGCTTAGGCGACCCCTACCCCATCTCAGCCATGACAGGCACCGGCACCGGCGAACTGTTGGACAAAGTGTGTGAGCTGCTTCCCAGCGACACCACCGACTTCGACACCTCGTTGCCCCGTTTCACTGTGGTGGGAAGACCTAACGTGGGAAAATCATCCCTCATCAACGCCTTCCTCGGCACGGACAGACACATCGTCACCGACATCGCTGGCACTACACGCGACACCAACGACACCCGATACAACGCCTTCGGCATGGACTTTATGTTGGTTGACACCGCAGGACTTCGCAAGAAAAGCAAAGTGGAAGAAGACATCGAGTTCTATTCCGTGATGCGTTCCATCCGCGCCATCGAAAACTGCGACGTGGCCATCCTCATGATCGACGCGCAAAACGGCTTCGAGGCCCAGGACATGAACATCCTTCGACTTATCGAGAAAAACCGCAAAGGACTCGTGGTGGTGGTGAACAAATGGGACCTCATCGAGAAGGACTCCAACACCCATCTTGCTTTTGAGCAACAAATCCGCGCCAAGACAGCACCCTTCACCGACTACCCCATCATCTTCACCTCGGCCATCAACAAACAACGCATCTTCAAAGTGCTGGAAACCGCACATCAAGTCTATGAGAACCGCGAACGACGCATCTCCGTCCGCGAACTTAACGATGTCATGCTCGAAGTCATTGGCTCTGTGCCACCCCCGACGGCATCCCGTGGACGCTATATCAAAATCAAATACATCACTCAACTCAAGAGCGTGTTCCCACAATTCATCTTCTTCTGTAACCTTCCCAAGGACGTGAAAGAATCGTATGAGCGTTTCTTGGAGAACAAAATCAGAGAACACTGGAACTTCTCCGGAGTGCCGATTCAGATGATTTTCAAGGAAAAGTAATTAATAATTAAGAATTTAGAATTTAGAGGGAGCGGGGAAATCTCTAAATTCTAAATTATAAATTATAAATTCAATGGAAGAACAAGGGGTAAGACTCGACAAATGGCTGTGGGCGGCAAGGCTCTTTAAGACCCGTGCCATTGCCACCGATGCCATCAAAGGGGGCAAAGTCAAAATCAACGACACCGCTGTGAAACCCTCAAGGGAAGTCAAGGAAGGGGAAGTCATACAAGTGCAAATCGAACAACTGCACAAGGTGGTTCAGGTGAAGACCGTCATCAAAAACCGCGTCTCCGCCAAACAAGTGCCTGAAGTCTATACCGACCTGACTCCCAAAGAAGAATACGAGCGTATCGAGTTTATGCACGCCTATAAAAGCGAGTATCGTGACAGAGGCGCGGGACGACCCACCAAGAAAGAACGCCGCATGATTGAGAAGATGAAAGACGATTTCTGATCACTCCCCATCCCCATAATCGTCGGTTCTCAACAAATACCCCTGCTCATCATAATAAGTCCATACACCACTGTGATGATTGTTGGTGTAATTGCCTTCCATGTAAAGATGCCCGTTGGGGTGATATACAGTAGCTTTGCCCGTACGAAGCCCCTCGTGAAAAAAGCCAGTGGTCTGCGTTTTGCCATCTTCATAATAGCTCGTCCACGGCCCCTCGCGATGCCCATCCTTTATGGCACCTTCCATCATTAAAGCACCACTCTCATAGTACCCTATTTCCTTGATACACGTTCCAGAACGGTCGTAAACGCGTACCAAATAAGGCTTCCCGCTATCATAACTTTCAATTACTTTTTCCGTATAGCCATTGCCGCACGAAACCATCAGCAATGCCCAAATAAACACCAAAAATATCCTTTTTTTCATCATATTTTATTCCCCGGGGTTGCACCCCCGGCTGTAGTATGTGACCCTTTCAAGGCTCTAAATTATTAATTCTTAATTCTCAATTAAATTCCAGTCGTTCCCCTTTGTTTTCCTCGTGGAAAACGCCGTTTTCAAACGCCAAATGGCCATTGACAAAGGTATGCGTCACTATCGAATGAACCTCCAAGCCATCGTATGGAGTCCATCCACATTTCGACAGCTCATCAGCGTTGGAAATCATCCCTTGATGGTTGAAATCCACCATGACCAAATCAGCATGATAGCCTTCACGGATAAAACCTCGACGGTCAATACGATACAAAATCGCTGGATTATGGCACATCAGCTGCACCAGCTGAGGAAAATCAAGGCCATTGTCACGCATCACCTCCACCATCACTTGCAACGAATGCTGGATGGAAGGGAATCCTGACTTGCTGGTGAAATAGTCATCGGTAAACTTCTCCTCTCGCAGATGAGGCGCATGATCAGTGCCAATCGTATCAATAATTCCCGTTTGCAAGGCCTGAAGCAAGGCCTCACGGTCACGATGCGACTTGATAGCGGGATTACACTTGATAGCAAATCCCTTCTTCTCATAGTCATGATCATCAAACCACAGATAATGAGGGCAAGTCTCCGCAGTGATTCTCTTGTCGCGCAATGGGATGTCGTTTCTAAACAAGGCCAATTCCGCTTTTGTGGAGATATGCATCAGATGCAGCCGTGCCCCGAACTTCTCCGCCATATCGACGGCCTTTGACGAGGATTTATAGCACGCCTCCATGGTGCGGACAAAAGGATGGATGCCGGCATCCGGAACCACTTCTCCCTTCGCCACAAGGTCTTTACAACGCACGGTATTGGCATGAATAGTCTGCTCGTCCTCACAATGGGCGGCTATCAAGCAGGGAGATTCTCTAAACAGCCGCACCAGCACCTCGTTTTGGTCCACCAACATGTTACCTGTGCTGGAACCCATGAAGAGCTTGATGCCACACACCTTTTTGGGGTCAGTCTTCACCACTTCTGCCAGGTTATCGTTCGTCGCGCCAAGATAGAAGGAATAGTTGGCCAGTGACTTCTCTGCGGCGAGGTCGAACTTCTGTTGCAGCAGCGCTTGCGTAGTGGTTTGCGGGAGCGTGTTAGGCATGTCCATGAACGAGGTCACCCCACCAGCCACGGCAGCGCGGCTCTCCGTATAAAGATCCGCCTTATGGGTCAATCCCGGCTCACGAAAATGCACGTGTTCGTCGATGATGCCGGGGATAAGGTATTTACCCGTACCATCGATTACCGAGGCGGAGCCCGCATCAAAAGGCTCGCCATCAGGCACGATTTTGGCTATCTTGCCATCAGAAATAAAGACACTTGCCAGGAAGGTCATACCTTCGTTGACAAGTGTCGCATTTTTAATCAAATAATTCATCAGACTTTCTTAGGTTTAATCTTTCCTGTCATGCCTCTCCAGCGTAAGTTAAGCACGCCGAAAATGGCTTCTCTGAAGATGCCTTTGCTCATCTTCGACTGTCCTTCGCGGCGGTCGGTGAAGATGATCGGCACCTCTTCGATTTTGAAGCCCAGCTTCCAGGCGGTATATTTCATCTCGATTTGGAAGGCATAGCCCACGAACTTAATACGGTCGAAGTCGATGGTCTCCAAGACCTTTCTCGTGTAACACACGAAGCCTGCCGTGGTGTCACGCACTTTCATGCGGGTGATGAAACGCACGTATGCCGAGGCGTAGTACGACATCAGCACACGACCCATAGGCCAGTTGACCACGTTGACGCCCGTCTTGTAGCGGGAGCCCACGGAAAGGTCAGCACCATTAGCGCAGGCGTCATGCAGTCGCGCCAGGTCATCAGGGTTATGCGAGAAGTCGGCATCCATCTCGAACACATACTGGTAGTCCCGCTCCAAAGCCCATTTGAAGCCCATGATATAGGCGGTACCGAGGCCTAGTTTGCCAGGACGTTCCAGCAGGAACAAACAGTCGGAAAACTCAGCCATCATGCCTTTCACGATATCCGCGGTGCCATCGGGACTGTTGTCGTCGATGATGAGGATATCGAAAGCCATCGGCAGGTTAAAGACATAACGGATAATCTTCTCGATGTTTTCTTTCTCTTTATAGGTGGGTATGATGACTAAGTTTTCTGACATGTTCAAAAGTTATTTTATGGATTAAATTACCTTCCAAGCACAAAGTCACTCTCCGTGCCACCACTGTCACGAAGGCCTGCCTGACCAAAATAGGTGCGAAGCTTGCCATTCACTGACAAGACCTTTCCCAAATTTTCCGGATGATCCTTAAGGTTCACTTGAGCACGCAAAGGCTTACCTGCAGGCAGGTTCACAATGATACATGAACTCACATCCTTGCAATCGGGATCATCAGCAATAAGCACATTGGTGTCAAGATCGAAAGGAGCGGCCCAGTTAATCTGGTCGTTAGAACTCACAGCATTGTTTCCACTCTTCACTGAACCCACAATATAGCCTCTCACCCATGCGACAGGCTTTTCACTCTGCAAGGCGATTCCTGCTGCAACATTATACGGGTCAGCTTGTGTGCCACTGCCTTCCCCTTCACCCGGGGTAGGAGGTGTGGGAGGCGTGTCGCCACCACCATTGGCCTGACCTTCTTGGACGGTGATACGCTTGACCTCAAAGGTTCTGGACTCAGAATCCGTGGAAGTGAATTTGATGGCCACCGTGACATTCTGTCCCATAAAGTCATTCAGGCTGGTTTCAACCGTTTGGAAATCACTCCAGTTTGCTGTGTTTGGATAAACAGCCGACATCTCTGTCCATGTAGCCGTAGTCGGATCGTTTCCATAAACATAATTTGTAGAAACCTGCAAGGTCACGTCTTTGGCATTGCTATTTTGATATTGAGCTGCATAATTAACAGAGACCTTGGCATCACTGACTCCAGTGACAGCCACCGGCGAAGAGATGAGCCAGTCTTCGTTAGCATGAGACGAGCCACTCACATAACCCGTCATCTTAGCCGTGTTATAATCGATCATCCAAGACTGAGGTCCTAACACGTCTTTCGTGATGTAGCTTCCAAACTCAGAATCGAAGGACTGAGAGTAAGGCATGTTTTGAAGCTCACCATCTGGGGTAGGAGGCGTGGGAGGCGTTTCGCCACCGTCAGCATGGCCTTCCTGAACCGTGATGCTCTTGATCTCGATGGTTCTGGACTCAGAATCCGTGGAAGTGAATCTGATGGCCACCGTGACATTCTGTCCGATAAAGCCATTCAAGCTGGTTTCAACCGTTTGGAAGTCGTTCCAGTTTGCTGTGTTTGGATAAGTGGCCGACATTTCCGTCCATGTAGCCGTAGCAGGATCGTTGCCATAAACATAATTTGTAGAAACCTGCAAGGTCACATCACGCGCATTACTGTTTTTGTATTGAGCAGCATAATTAACGGAGACCTTAGCCTCACTAACTCCCGTGACAGCCACTGGTGAAGAGATGAGCCAGTCTTCGTTAGCGTGAGACGAGCCACTCACATAACCCGTCATCTTAGCCGTGTTATAATCGATCATCCAAGACTGAGGTCCTAACACGTCTTTCGTGATGTAGCTTCCAAACTCAGAATCGAAGGACTGAGTGTAAGGCATGTTTTGAAGCTCACCGTCTGGGGTTGGAGGCGTGGGTGGCGTTTCGCCACCGTCAGCATGGCCTTCCTGAACCGTGATGCTCTTAATCTCGATGGTTCTGGACTCAGAATCCGTGGAGGTGAATTTGATGGCCACCGTGACATTCTGTCCGATAAAGCCATTCAAGCTGGTTTCAACCGTTTGGAAGTCGTTCCAGTTGGCTGTATTTGGATAAGTGGCCGACATCTCCGTCCACGTAGCCGTAGCAGGATCGTTGCCAAAGACATAATCCGTAGAAACCTGCAAGGTCACATCACGCGCATTACTGTTTTTGTATTGAGCGGCATAATTGACAGAGACCTTAGCCTCACTGACTCCCGTGACAGCCACCGGCGAAGAGATGAGCCAGTCTTCATTAGCGTTTGAGGAGCCACTCACAAAGCCCGTCATCTTGGCGGTATGATAATCGATGATCCAGGACTGAGGTCCTAACACGTCTTTCTGGATGTAGGTTCCGAACTCCGAATCGAAGGACTGACTATACGGCATGTTTTGAAGTTCACCATCTGGGGTAGGAGGCGTGGGAGGTGTTGGACCATTGCCAGGCTCACCTTCTTGTACAAGGATATATTTCACCTCAATGGTTCTGGACTGTTTCTCTGACGAAACGAATTTGATAGCCACCGTGACAGTCTCACCAAGGAACTCATCAAGGCTGGTCTCAACCGTCTGGAAGTCTGACCAGTTTGCGGTGTTGGGATAAGTGACAGGCATCTGGATCCAGTCAGCCGAGAGAGGATCTGACCCTGCCTTATAATTCTTGGAGATTTGCAGCGTCACGTCTTCGGTGTTGCTGTTCTGATATTGAGCAGCATAATTCACACACACCTTCACATGATCAACATTCGTAAGAGCGACAGGAGCCGACAGCAGCCAGTCTTCGTTGACATAATTATTGCTACCGACATGGCCAGTCATCTTCGCGGTGTTATAGTCAATTTCCCACTCCTGGTCGCCCGCCACACTGTAAGTCGTGTAAGTGCCAAAAGAAGTAGCGAAATCTTGGAAGTAGGGCAAGCCCGAATTACCTCCTGGCACATAGTCATCGAATTCCAACTCTTTTGCGGAGCGGATATAGAGTTGCCAAGTACTGTTATAGACCGAAGCGATGGCGACCAGATTACCTGTGCCTTGAGGCAGTGAGTCATAAGCGAAATTAGCATAGTTGCTGGTACGGACGATGACGTTGTTGGAAGGATCCAAGGCGTCGATCAAGGTACGGTTTCCTGAGGTGGTGGCATCCGCGAAGGTATTCTGCTCCGTGAATTTCACATTCTCCAAGCGAACCAAACCAGCAAGGTATTTCCCTTGGTTGATTTCAGCAATGGTAGCTTTGGCAGGCTCGATGTCCTTGTTATTGGCCAGGATAACGATATGGCCGTCAGCTTCAAAGTTGCTCAGCTGGGGCAGGTTGTTATACAAAGAGTACGTGACATCCTTCAGATAGACACGGATGGAGTCACCGATACGCACACCGCTGACAGCGTTGAGGTGAAGCTCGAGGGCGGCACCCGTTTTGGGGTCTTGCATGAAGGCGGACTTGTAGAGGTTACCCGACTGTTCATCAGCAGTGATGATGCCATACACCGAGGCGTCCTCCTTAAACACAGTGCCTGATTCCATGGCAAGTATCGAGTCAATGGTATAAACCTGGCCTATTGGCAAAAGCTGGATAGGCGGTTCTGGATAGTCTTTCTTGCAAGAGACAAACAAAATGCTCAGCAAAGCAAGAAGCAAAAAACTAGATTTTAATACTTTTTTCATATTTACAATATTTATATTTAACTATTCTCAACTATCAATTATTTCCTCACCGTCAGGCTGATAAAATAATTCAGCCCATACATATAGGAATATTTCTCAGGGAACATCTGGGGATTGTTGGCGTTGAAACGCAGCTGCTCGTAACCATACAGGATGGTGCTCTTGTTGTTAAGCACGTTGTTGACGCTCACATTCACCAAGAAATAATATCCTTTATAACGTTTGGAGAACCCGCCATAGAAATCAAGCGTGAAAGCAGGCTTCATAGGTGTCTGGGTCAGCACGTCTTTAATACGGATGTCATCCTGGGAATAATGCAACATACCTTCTGCGGTATGGTTATAGGGGTTCACGTCGAAATACATGTTAGCCATATAGTTTCCGTTGAGGCTCACCCACCAGTATTTGGGAGAGTTATATTTGATACCCAATGAGGCCACCGTCTCGGGACCTGATGACACATGGTAGTCTTTCAAGTAGGCGACACTGCTTGGGATATAAGCGGTGGCGTTGTTATCATCATATACCGAGAAGTTGGGGTTGTTATTATAGACATGGATGCCATTGGCGGCGGCAGCTTGCAAGGTAACGGTAGGAGTCACCTTGTATTCTGCACCGAGTTCCACACCAAGACTCTTTTGCTTGATGTCGGTCATAATAAAGTTGACGAACTCACTGGTGTAGGAGTTAGCACTCGTCGAGGTATTCTGGTACACATTCTCACAATAGAAGCTACGGTTCCAGATAAGATTCTGGTAGGTGTAATAATAACCCGTCACGCGGAATTTGAACTCTGGTGAGCGGTAAAGATAGCTCAAGTCAAAGGCGTTGATACGTTCACTCCTCAGATCGCCTTCGACCACTGTTTGTCGGGTACGAGGTGACACATAGATATCCCTAAACTGCGGGGATTGGAACATATAAGCCATGTTTGCGACGATGTGGTTACGACCATTGATGGCGTAAGTAACACCCGCCTTGACTCCTGGGTCGAAGAAGTTATGCATCTTGTCCTTGCCGTAGGAATTGTCGGCGAAGGAGCCGCTTTGCCAAAGACCCTCGCGCCAGATCTGCGTGAATTCGGCTTGAAAACCGAGATAAAGGTCGAAGTTGCCGACCAGCCAGTCTATCTGATCCCAGATACGGCCATAGTTGCGGTTAGCGTAATAGTTATAGCCGATGATGTCTCCGACTTTAGCCACATGGTTGGGGTTGAGCAAATTGGTTTGGCATTCGGCAGTTTCGAGGTTTTCGGCATACTTATTAATATCATAGTAGTATTGGCCCCCGAGAAGGTCGTTGACACATTCATAGTAATGGGTTCTGGAGGCATTCACAGCAAAACCGCCAGTCATGATGAGGTTGGGTTGGAACTCATGTTTGAAATAGGTGGCATTGCCCATTTGCCGTTTGTCATAATGACGCTCGGCAAGGATATATTTCGAGAACGCACCCGTGATAGTGCCATCCGTTCCGTTGTTGGCGTTTTCAACCGTGAAGACATGGTTGCGATTGGCGTTGTAGAGTTCATCCCAATTTATCTGAATGATGTTCGGATCTCTATTTTCCCAAGCATGAGTCATATCTTCAATTTCCGCTGTACTATGAGCATTGGTCAGATAATAGCTCGGCAAGTTCTTATAATAGTCGGGACGCGGATCTTTGGCTTCACCCCATTCAAGGCTGGTTTGGCCGCCCGGGCCGCTGAAATAATAAACCGAAGTGTTAAACTCGGTGTTCTTGTTGGGTGTCCAATACCAGGTGAGTTGAGCGAAAGGCTGGTGGTAAGTGCTCACGCGAGAGTTACGCTTGAACTGTTCTCCTGTCGCGCCATTAGTTTGGTAACCCCAGTTAGGATTGTAGTAGTTGGATCCGACAAGGTCGTACACCTCCTGTACCACGGGAGAAGATCCACCACGCTGCGAGGGAGCACCAAACACGGTGACATCGATGCTGTGTTTTTCGTTAATCTTCTTCTCCAAGGAGAGGAAGTAACTGTAAGCACGGTAGAAAGTGCCTTCGGTATAGCCTTCACCTGCATAACGACCACTGGCCGCAGCCATCAGATACCAGCCATTGCCCATCTCACCTGTGCCGATGGAGGCCATGGCGCGGTGATTGTAGGAACGGTTGGAAAAGGCATAGCTCACCGAAATCTGTTTGCGATACTGGGAAGCGCGGGTTGAATAAGCGGTGAGGCCACCCAAACCACCAAAACCAGCGTAGGTCTTTCCAAGACCTTCGACAAGGACAGAGTTGCGGAAAGCATCGTTGAGACCTCCCCAGTTGGAGAAGACCGGACGCCCTGTCTCTGGATCGTTCATCGAGATGCCGTTAATCATCACATCACTGTACTTCGAGTCATTGCCACGCACACGATAACGCAACGAACCGAAATTGTAAGCAGCGATGCTGTTGAACACGTCACGCGACGAGTTGAGTAAGGTAGAAGCATCGTTAACCGAGGTGGAGGACTCCTCGAAGTCGGAATCCATCAAGATCACCGTTGGCAAGTCATTTTGGTTCAGGTCAGTGGAATCGACGACCTGGGCTCGCACCCCTGTCAGCAACAACACTGTGACCATTAAGAGTAGAGTTTTTTTCATATTGAAATGATTGTGATTTGTTTCGCTAAAAATAGGACTTGTAATAAACGAACAAAGATAGGAAAAAAAACATACCGTCTTGAACTTTTACCATACATTTTTAATGAATTCAAAACTTTTTTGTTTTCAATGAAAAAAAATCTAAATTTGCAGCGTAAACTATCATAACAGTATTCATCACGATGAACAAGCACATTGCATTCATATTCATCCTTCTCGCCTTCTGCTTTGGGATGGATCGTGCTTCCGCACAAGAAAAACAAGCCTATAAGATAGGCCTTGTCGGCTTCTACAACTTGGAGAACCTCTTTGACACCATTGACGACCCGTTGAAAGACGACGCGGAGTTCCTGCCTGACGGAACCAACCAATGGAACACCGAGAAATACCTGTCGAAGCTGCACAACATGGCCTACGCCATCTCCACCATCGGCACGGATTACACTCCCGACGGCGTGGCCGTTCTGGGTTTGTCGGAAATTGAGAACCGTCATGTGATTGAAGACCTGGTGATTCAGCCAGAGATCAAAGACCGCAACTATCAGATTGTGCATTACGACTCCCCCGACCGACGCGGTGTCGATGTGGCGTTAATCTATAATCCAAAGTATCTTAAGGTGACTGGCACCAAGTCGTACCGCACCATTGTACCGGGCGAGCCCGACCACATCACCCGTGACCAGCTGTTGGTCTCCGGCCTCTTCGACGGTGAGCCCATGCATTTCATCGTGATGCACTGGCCCTCACGTTACGGTGGAGAGAAGCGCTCCATGCCAGGCCGTGCCGCAGCTGCGACCCTATGCCGCCATATCGCCGACTCGCTGATTGCCGAGAACCCTAACGCCAAAGTGGTCATGATGGGCGACTACAACGACTACCCCACCAACAAAACGGTCACCAAATACCTCCGTGCCACTGGCGACATGAAACGGCTCAAAGAAGGAGAGTTCTTCAACCCCATGTATGAGCTTCACAAAAACGGCATCGGAACCAACTACTACAACGACGTGCCAGGTGTCCTCGACCAAACCGTCATCACCCCGGGACTGCTGCCCACCGACTACAGCACCTATCAATATAAAAACGCCAAGGTTCACAACAAGGAGTTCCTGAAACAACACGGCGGACGCTACAACGGCTTCCCCTTCCGAACCTTCGGCTCCGGTGTATGGATGAACGGGTACAGCGACCACTTCCCCGTGTACATTATCCTGCTGAAGAAAATTTAGAATTTAGAATTTAGAATTTAGAGGGAGCGGAGAACAACTCTAAATTCTAAATTATCAATTGACTTCAATTTCATCAACGAAGAGCCATGCGGGATTGCCATAGCCACTGTGGTCTTCAGGCAGATCGAAGCCCTCAATGAGGACCTCCACGTAACGCGCAGCAACAGGCTCAAACGTCAACTCATAAGTGAAGATACCATCCTTGTCAGCCCATCCCGAGATGGGAAAGGTCTTGTCACAAACCCAATAGAAATGCTGGCCGTCATTAGACAATCTCACCGTGGCCTTTTTGGGATTATAGATCCAAGCTCCTTTGTTGACGTTGGCACGAAAACGCACATGCGACATCTTCTGAGGTTCTTTCAAATCAAAAAAGGCGTCTAATGGTTTTCCATAAAAGCCCAGCCAACGTCCTGAGTTATAGGCACCACGACCCAAGTTTCCGTCGTTGAGCACCGTGGCACCCTCGTAGGCATAGCGTTCATCAGGCTCCTCTTTCAGCATAACAGGTCGATGAGTAACCAAGTTGGGGGCTACCGTATCAATCCAAGGCTGCGGGTTGAAGATATGTTTGGCATAATTATAATGATACAAGTCATAAAGTTGAGTCATCTTGCGGCAACGTTCCACAAAAGCCTCAAAGTCACGCTGTTCAGGGTTGTTCCATTGAATCTCGGTCAAGGCATCCATACGGGGCATCGCCATGTATTGGACATGATTGAACGAAGCGATATATTCTGTCCAGATGTTCGCCTGCACGCCGATGATATGTTTCTGTTGTTCAGGTGTCAGCTCCTCGGGAAGGGGTTTGAATTCGAAGACACGCTCCACGGGCAGGTAGCCTCCAATGCAAAGAGGTTCATTGGCGATGTCTTCGCTTTGATAATAGTCGAAATAAAGATGCGAATAAGGAGCCATGATGACATCATGCCCTTTCCGTGCCGCCTCGATGCCCCCTTCGGTACCACGCCAGCTCATGATGATAGCCGTCTCAGAGACATTACCCTCGAGGATCTCGTCCCAACCGATGACACGCCGTCCACGGGCTTCCACCACCTTAGCCATCCGGTTCATCACATAGCTTTGAAGATAGTCCTCTTTGGAGAATTTTTCATCCCCTTTGATTCCCAGCTCCTTGATCTTCTTCTGGCATTTACGGCATTGCTCCCAGCGCACCTTGGGACACTCATCGCCACCGATATGGATATACGGTGAAGGGAAGAGGTCCATCACCTCGTTAAGCACATCCTCGGCGAACTGCATAGCCTGTTCATTACCGGCACACAACACATCTTCCGACACGCCCCAACGCTTCCACACCTCGTATGGGCCGCCCGTACACCCCAGCTGAGGATAGGTGGCCAAAGCCGCCTGCATGTGTCCGGGCAGGTCAATCTCAGGGATGATGTTGATATGACGTTCAGCAGCATATCGAATAAGGTCGCGGAGCTCGTCCTGGGTATAAAAACCACCATGGCGAATAGTGTCATAAAGATTGCCATTATGCCCGATGACGGTGCCATCGCGATAGGCACCGACTTGGGTCAATTCCGGATATTTCTTAATCTCGATACGCCAGCCCTGGTCCTCGCTGAGATGGAAATGGAACTGGTTCATGTTATGCAACGCCAGCATGTCAATGTAGATCTTCACCGAGTCGAGGTCCATGAAGTGACGACAAGGGTCGAGGTGCATGGCACGATAGCTGAAAGTCGGCCAGTCGCGGATGGTACCACAAGGAAGTTGAGAGTTGAGAGTTGAGAGTTGGGAGATGGGGAGGCTTTTGCGGAGGGTCTGGATGCCGTGGAACACACCCGCGGCATCAGAGCCTTTGATGATGACTTGCTTCGACGTGATGTCGATTTGGTATGCTTCAGCATGATCAAATTCTTCGGGGACAAGTTGAAGCACAATGCCGTCAGCCTGACCGTTGAAAGGGGAAGTCTCAAGCGCAACGCCAGTGATATCACGAACATATTCACTGAGGAACTGCGCCTCACGCTGAAGGCCTTCTTCATAATAAACCTTCGTGGATTCCTGAAGCACAAAAGGCTTCTCTTCGTTGAGTTTCACCTCTTTAGGCTGAGGGATGACATCGTAATTGGCTTGAGGGAGCTGTTTTGAACAAGCAGAGAGCAGCAACAATGCTACGCTAAAGAACAGAATAGTTTTTTTCATAGTAAATATATTAATCTTCACTCCGCAAAGCTACATTTTTTTCGGAATAAAAAAGCACGTCGGATCTTTTCCAAAAATCATTCCTGATAATAAACTCTCTTCACACGCTGTGAGATACGTGTCATCACCTCGTATGGAATGGTCTGGCAAGCATTGGCAATGTCGTTGATGCTATGCTCCGCATCAAAAATCACGACGGTATCACCTTCCTTGGCTTCCACGCCAGTGAGGTCAAGCATACACATATCCATACAGATGTCGCCGATGATGGACACCTGTTGGCCGTTGATATAGAATTTGCCGTTGCCATTGCCCAGCAGACGCGAGAGGCCGTCAGCATAGCCGATGGGCACAATGCCGATTCGCATGTCGTGAAGCGCCCTGCCATGACGATTGTAGCCGATGCTGTCGCCCGCAGGGATGTCTTTAATCTGGTTGATGGTGGTCTTGAGCGACACCACCGTCTCCAACACGCCTTCATCTTCCTTGCAGGTGGCGACACCGTAAAGGCCGATGCCGAGACGTACCATGTCGAACTGGTACTGGGTGAATCGGGTGATGCCCGCCGTGTTCAAGATGTGACGCAACACCTTGTATGGGAAGGCCTCAACAATCATCCGGCTGCCTTCCTCGAAGACCCTGAACTGACTCATGGTGAAGGCATCTTCATCAGGATTGTCAGCAGTGGCCAGATGGGAAAACACGCTACGCACATGAATCAACGGGTTAGCTTTAATACGTTGAATCAGTTCGGGAAGCTCCTTTAACGAGAAGCCCAGACGGTGCATTCCTGTGTCGAGTTTCACATGGACGTTAAGCGGGATGGTGACCCCGGTGACTTCCAAAGCCTTCTCGATAAGCGCCAAGTTACGGAAACTGAACACCTCCGGCTCAAGATGGTATTTGATGATGTTGTCGTAGCTGTTCACCTCGGGACTCATCACCATGATAGGCAAGTTGATACCCGCGCGACGCAGTTCAACACCCTCGTCGGCAAAAGCCACTGTCAGGTAATCCGCACGATGGAACTGAAGGATGTTCGACACCTCGTAATTGCCACTGCCATAGCCGAAAGCCTTCACCATGACCATGAGCTTGGTCTCCGGCTTGATGAGTGAGCGATAATGATTAAAGTTGTTGACCAAATGGTTGAAGTTAATCTCCAGCACGGTTTCATGAGCCTTCTCTTGCAGCTCCATGCCAATCAGCTCAAACTCGAAAGCGCGCGCGCCTTTCAGCAGGATGGTCTGGTTGTGGAACTGAGAGAACGGGAAACGCTGCATGAACTCGTTGACATCCTTGAAGAACCAGCTCTTCAACGGAAACAGCTTGGCTTGGCGCATGAGGGCGGGTCCTATGCCAATCAGCATGTTCACCCCCTTCTCCTCAATCAGACGGGCGATGGAGCCATACAGCTCCTGCTCATCACGACCACTTTGCAGAATGTCGGAGAGGATCAAAACCTTGTCTTTATGTTGCCGCTGTTGGTTCATCACATCGAGAGCAATCGCCAAGGAGTTGACATCAGAGTTGTAATAGTCGTTGACCAAGGTGCAGTTGTTGATTCCCGCTTTAATCTCCAAGCGCATGGCGATGGACGACAAACCCATAAGCCGCTCCGCCAGCACTGCTGGATCCATCTTCAAAAACAAGCATAGCACGATGCAATGGATGGCGTTTTCAATGGAGGCATCGTCCACAAAAGGAATGTCAAACTTCATGGTCTCATTTTGATACACCACAACCAACGATGACAGTCTTTCTTTTTTCTCCACAGCAGCGACATAGACAGGCACCTCTTTGAATTTACGGCTCCAGGGCAACAGATGAACCTTTTTGCCTAGGTCGGCACGCAGAATCACCTGCTGGATGTCGTAGTAATCCATGCAATAGACCAAGGTGTCCACCTGAGTGAAGAGGTTAAGCTTCTCCCCTGCCTTCTGCATATAGCTGATGAAGTTCTCTTCGTGAGCCTGCCCGATGTTAGTGAAGATGCCAATGGTCGGCTTGATGATTTTCTGCAAGGCCGACATCTCATCCAACTTGGAGATCCCCGCCTCAAAAATCCCTAACTGATGCGCTCCGTTCATCTGCCACACCGAGAGCGGCACACCCACTTGGGAGTTATAGCTCTTGGGGCTGCGAACAAGATTATAATCGGGCGAAAGCAGCTGAGCCAGCCATTCCTTGACGATGGTCTTGCCGTTGCTACCCGTGATGCCGATGACGGGGATGTTGAACTGTGAACGGTGAGATGCCGCAAGACGCTGCAAAGCCTTCAAAGTATCCTTTACCACCACGAAACCCGCTCCGTCCCAGTCGCCCGCAGGAATATGATTCACCACAAAGGCGCGGACTCCTTTTTGGTAAAGTTCTTCTATATATTTATGGCCATCATTCCTACTTGTCACCAAAGCAAAAAACAAGGTCTGATTTGCCGAGATCACCTGCCGGCTGTCGATGAGCAGATCCATCACCAAGCGATCCTCTTGGCAGCCCATCCACTGGCCGTCAACGATTTCCACAATTTGTTGTAACCGATACATTGATACGGATATTATAAATAGAGACGCATGGTTATGCGTCTCTATATTTTTCTTCTAAACTATTTATTCTTAATTATTTACTAAGTTAAAGGTATCTTGAGCGATGACAAACTCTTCATCAGTTGGATAGACCACCACGGTGACTTTGGAGTCGGGGGTGGAGATGATGCCAGCGTCGCCGGCGATTTCCTTGTTGGCGCGATGGTCGAGTTTGATGCCGAGGAACTCCATGTCTTCGAGGATCGCCTCACGCATGAACCAGGCATTCTCGCCGATGCCGCCTGTCATCACCACGACGTCGGCACCGTTCATGACGGCCATATAGGCTCCGATATATTTCTTCACGCGGTGAGCGAACATGTTAAAGGCGTAGGTGCAACGCTCGTCGCCTTCTTCTTTGCCAGCGCGGACGTCACGCATATCCTGTTTGCCTCCGGTGATGCCCACAAGACCCGACTTCTTATTTACTAAGGTGTTCATCTCTTTGGTAGTGAACCCTTCTTTGTCCATGATGTACATAAACACGCCCAAGTCGAGGTCGCCGGTACGGCTGCCCATCACAAGGCCTTCCACGGGGGTGAAGCCCATGGAGGTCTCCACCGACTGTCCGTATTGCACAGCGGCGATGGAGGCGCCACTTCCGAGATGGCATGTCACAATCTTGCTTTTTTTCCAGTCCTTGTCAACGAAAGCGGCGGCTTTCTCAGCGACAAACTTATGGCTGGTGCCATGGAAGCCATAGCGACGCACGCGGTATTTCTCATAATACTCGTAAGGCACGGCATAGAGATAAGCCTCGGGTGGCATGGTGCTGTGGAACGAGGTGTCGAATACCGCGACCATCGGGATGCCGGGAAGCACTTCTTCCATGGCGTGGATGCCTTGCAAGCTGCCCGGGTTGTGCAACGGGGCGAGATCGCAAAGCGCCTCGATGCCAGCAATCACCTCTTTATTAATAACGACGCTCTTGGTAAAGGTCTCACCACCATGAGCCACACGATGGCCGACGGCGTTAATCTCTTTCAAGTCTTTGATGACCCCCATCTTGGGATCCACCAAGGCTTTTAGCACCAACTTGATACCCTCGGTATGATTCGGGATAGGAAGTTGTTCGTAGTATTTCTCACCATTGTATTTATGGGTGAACTCGCCCATTTCGAGGCCAATACGTTCAAGGAGGCCCTTGGCCAGCAGATGAGCGCTATTTGCGTTTTCCATATCCAGCAGCTGATATTTAATAGAGGAGCTGCCGCAGTTTAATACCAATATCTTCATTTTTACGAACTTTAAGCCCTATCGGGCTAACTATAATTTCTTAATTCAAAATTCTCAATTTTTTTGGGCGATGGCTTGGTTGCAGGTAATAGCAACAAGTTTATAGACGTCGTCGATGGAGCATCCGCGGCTGAGGTCATTGCAAGGTTTGGCGAGTCCTTGAAGCACGGGGCCCACAGCTTCGGCACCGGCCAGACGCTGGACGAGCTTATAGGCGATGTTACCCACTTCGAGGCAGGGGAACACGAGGGTGTTGGCCTTGCCGGCGACGGGGCTACCCGGGGCTTTGCTGGAACCCACAGAAGGCACGATGGCGGCATCGGCCTGTAATTCGCCGTCGAGGACGAGGTCGGGGCGGCGTTCTTTAGCGATGCGGGTGGCCTCAATGACTTTGTCAACCACCTCATGTTTCGCGCTACCCTTGGTGGAGAAGCTCAGGATGGCAGTGACAGGGTCAATCTTCGCGATGGCCTTGGCGGTATCGGCGGTGCAGATGGCAATCTCGGCGAGCTGCTCAGCAGTCGGCATCGGGGTGACCGCGCAGTCAGCGAACACCATACGTCCGTCGGTGCCGTAGGGGCAACCTTCAGGCAGGAACATGGTGAAGGCGCCGCTCACACAGCTCACGCCAGGGACGGTCTTGATGATCTGCAAGGCAGGACGAAGCATGTCACCCGTGGTGCTGCGAGCACCACTGACGAGACCATCAGCCTCTCCAGCCTTCACCAACAGAATGCCGAGATACATGAAGTTACCCGCCAGGTCGTAGGCCTGTTCCGGGGTCATGCCCTTGGCTTTACGGATCTCATAGAGAAGGTCGGCATATTTTTGACGATCAGGGTTGGCGCTCGGGTCGATGATGCGGGCTTTGCCAATATTTTGGAGACCGAACTCGGCGGTCATCTCTTTGATTTTCTCGGCGGGACCGATAAGGATGATGTCAGCGACGCCATCAGCGAGAAGGCGGTCAGCGGCTTTTAAAGTACGGGGTTCGTCACCCTCGGGAAGCACAATGCGCTGCTTATGAGCTTGGGCATTGGCAATGATTTCTTGCATTAAGTCCATGTTGATTGTTGAATTGTTTATTTGTTATTTGTTGTTTCGTTTGGGTGTGCAAATATAAAAAATTCATGATTATTTATTATTTTTGCAGCCCAAAAAATCACATCCATGCCCGACTCTCTTTTTGTCACCTATTGGAACCCCCTCGTTGACAGCATCAACGCCGACACGCTGCAAGCCTCGGATTCGTTGTGCTGCGACAGCGTGGTGCCGAGTTTCATCACGTCGGGATTCAGGAGTGTCATTAGTCCCATGACACGTGTCACACACGAGGTGTTAGCCGGATGGAACCTTCTTTTGCTGGCCGCGGTGTTGCTTTTGGTGGTCATCAACAAGCAACTCTACCCTCGCCAGTTCCGCCAGCTGCTCAGCGTGCCAGGTGGCGTGGCTCACACCAACCAGCTGCTTCGTGAATGGACACCGACCCGAAGTTTCATCGGGTTCTCCTTCATCCTCTCCTATATCTTGGTGATGACACTCTTCGTGCAAAAAGCTTGCGTGGTATTTTCACGTGACGTGCTCACCTATAATGGATTTAACACTTTCGCCGTACTGTTAGGCTTTGTTTCAGGCTGGGTGTTATTGCGCTACCTGATCCTTGGATTCATGGGATGGCTTTTCAAACAAAAAGAAGTGGTGCTTCGGCAATTTACCGTACAACTTTCCGTGTCAACACTATGTTTCTTGATAATCCAACCCGTTCTCTGGCTGGTACTTTACATCCCCAACTCCATCTTCACATGGATTGGCATCGGCATTCTGATTGTTGCCGCGTTGACACGAACGACTTTGGAATGGATTGAGACACGAGTTTTTTCAAAATTGCCTTCATTTTATATTTTTTTGTATTTTTGCACGCTCGAATTGGCACCTATGTTATTGGTTCTTGTTGCAGGAATGCGCTATTTCAGCCATACCCCTGTGCTTTAAAATGAAACTGCATGAAAATCAAATCAATATTAGTATCCCAGCCCCAGCCTGCTGATGTCTCAAAAACACCGTACGGCGACCTGATGAAGAAATACGGGGTCAACTTCACCTTTGAGAAATTCATTAAGTTGGAAGGTGTCACCGCCAGTGAACTTCGCCAAGAACACATCAAGCTTCCTGAATATACCGCCATCATCCTTTCCAGCCGCAACGCTGTTGACCATTTCTTCAGAGTGGCTAAAGAGATGCGCTATGCCGTTCCGGAGACCCTGAAATATTTCTGCATCAACGAGTCCACGGCTTTGTATCTGCAACGTTATGTGCAGTATCGCAAGCGCAAGGTGTTTTATGGCAACCAGACCTTCACTGACTTGCTGGAAATCATCAAGAAACATAAAGACGAGAACTACCTCTACTGTTGTTCCGACATCAGCTCCGACAGCAACACCGACCTGCTCACCGAAGCGAAGATTAACTTCACCAAAGCGGTGATGTTCCGCACGGTTTCCGCCGACCTCTCCAAGACCATCAAGATTGGAGATTTCGACATGCTGGTGTTCTTCAGCCCCGCGGGTATTGAGTCTCTTAAGACGAACTTCCCGAAATTCAAACAAAAAGATGTCGCCATCGGAGGCTTTGGAGAAGCCACTTGCCATGCCATCACAGAGGCCGGCTTCCGTCTTGATTTCCATGCGCCTACAGAAACCGCCCCTTCGATGACCATGGCCATCGAGGAGTTTGTCGCCGCAGAAATCAAGAAGAACAAGAAAAAATAAAATGGAGGATTTCCCGAAATACGAACGGATCTGCAAGGAAAATGACATCCAGTCTCTTTTCGAAAAAGGGACTGGTTTTTCTTGTTATCCCTATCGGGTCGTCTATCGTTTTCAGCCTATCGGCGACAAGCCAGTGACTTGCCGCCTGCTCCTCTCCGTGTCGAAGAAACGCTTCCACCACGCCTTCAAGCGCAACCGTGTGAAACGGCTGATCCGTGAGTCGTGGAGAAAAAACAAGTCAGCACTCTATGAAATGTGTCTGCAACATACGATTTCCGTCGATGTGGCGTTAATATACACAGCGACTGTCATCCATTCCTACGAGGAGATGTATCATAAAACCGGCAAAGCCATCAAGGAACTCATCCGACGCCATGAAAAAGAGATTCAGACCATTGACTAAACTCCTGATCGGACTGATCCGACTCTATCAGATCACCCTTTCACCCTGGCTGGGCGGCGCTTGCCGATACACCCCGACCTGCTCAAACTACGGCATCCAAGCCCTAGAGAAGTACGGCGCGTTCAAAGGCAGCTGGCTGACAATAAAACGAGTGTTATCATGCAACCCCTGGGGCGGAAGCGGATATGATCCTGTCCCGTAAGCAAGGAAGAAATAAGAAGAAAGAAGTAAAAAAATGAAAAGAACCACCATCATCGCCATCGTCATCGGACTGTTGGCTCCGTTGGCGACCATCGGACAAGAAAAACAAAACAACTTCGAGATTTCGAAAAGCATCGACATTTACAACAGCCTGCTTCGGGAACTCAACTTGAATTACGTCGATGAAATCAACCCAGGCGAGCTCAACGAAATCGCCATCGACGCCATGCTCAAGGAAATGGACCCCTATACCGTATTCATCCCGGAGTCAGAAATCGAGGACTACAAGCTCATGACCACTGGCGAATATGGCGGCATCGGAGCCCTCATCCAGTATGACGGGGAATACACCCGCATCTCCGACCCCTACGAGGGATGGCCTGCCCAAAAAGCCGGACTGGAAGCTGGCGACGTCATCCTCTCCGTCAACGGTGTCGATACCCACAAGAAATCCACAGAACAGGTCAGCGAGCTGCTGAAAGGCCAACCCGGCACCGACGTGACCATCAAAATACGCCGCTATGGCGAAAACAAACCCATCGAGAAGACCCTGAAACGCGAAAAGGTGAAAATCGAAAACATCCCCTATACCACCGTGTTCGACAACGGCATCGGCTATGTCACCCTCACCAGTTTCACCAAAGAAGCCGCCAACGAGTTGAAACAACATCTGGTTGACATGAAAAAAGAACACGCGCTGAAAGGCTTCATCATCGACCTCAGAGGAAACGGCGGAGGCTTGCTCAACGAAGCAGTTGACATCGTCAACCTCTTCATCCCCAAAGGCAAACCTGTCGTCTCCACCAAAGGCAAAGCTCAGAACTCAGGACGTGTCTATAACACAGACAAAATGCCAGTAGATGAAGAAATCCCACTCGCGATCCTCGTCGATGGTGGAAGCGCCTCCGCAAGCGAAATCGTCTCTGGCTCCATCCAAGACTATGACCGCGGGGTCATCATCGGACAACGCACCTTCGGCAAAGGCCTCGTGCAAAACATCCTGCCCCTCACCTATAACACCCAGATGAAAGTCACCATCGCCAAATACTATATCCCCAGTGGACGTTGCATCCAAGAAATCGACTACTCCAAAAAACACAAAGCTACCAGCGACACTCTCAACCCCCAACCCCCCACTCCCCAAGACACACTCGGCAAACCCTTCAGCACCATGGCCGGTCGCACTGTCTATGAAGGCCACGGCATTATGCCCGACGTGAAAATCGAACCCACAAAATACGCCACCGTAACCGCCTACCTCTACGCGAAAAACTATATCTTCGACTACGCCACCAAATACGCCCATGAGCACAAGAGCATCGCTCCCGCCAACGAATTCAATATCGATGACGCCACCTATCAGGACTTCATGAGCTTCGTGAAATCAAAGGAATTCAATTACACCACCGAAAGCGAAAAAACCCTCGCCGACCTTAAAACCTCGGCCAAAGAAGAAGGCTATCTCGAAAGCATCCAACCCCAGATTGACGCTCTTGAGAAAAAGCTGAAAGACGACAAGGAAAACGACCTCATAAAGAACCGCAAGGACATCGAAGAACTGCTCCGCCTCGAAATCGTCGGTCGCTATTACTATCAAGTGGGACGCATCGTGGCATCCCTCGAAAATGACGACGAGCTACAGGAAGCCTTCAAAATCCTGCTCGACAAATCCCGTTACGACTCCATCCTGAAACCGTGAGCTGGAGAGAAACAACACAACCCTACGAGCCCACGGCCTACTTCATCGCCCTGGCCCTGATGGCGGCAAGCCTTACCCTGTCGCCATTTATGATGAGTGTCTCCCAAATCCTGCTTCTCGCTATTTGGCTCTTCATGGGTGACCCCATCTCTGCCAAACTCAAACGCTTTGCACACAACAAAGTAGCTATAGTCCTTATTTCATTATATATATTGCATATCATTGGACTATTCTACACCACTGACTTTGCATACGCCTGGAAAGACCTCAGGGTGAAGCTCCCTTTGCTTATCTTCCCATTGATTCTCTCCTCCACAAAGCCCCTGGACCAACGTTATACAGGTTGGCTCCTGCTAGTCTATGTGTTGTCAGTATTAGTGGCCACCAGCATCAGCTTCAGCCATTACCTCCAGCACGACTATACCGACATCCGAAAAATCTCCCGTCACATCAGCCACATCCGCATCTGCCTCAACATCGTGTTGGTGATGGGGATCATCGGCTACCATCTCTTCACCCGGAAGATGCCCTGGTGGGAATCGTTTTTATGTGTCCTGCTGATGGGCTGGTTTGCCTATCAACTCTATATCTTTGAGTCCTTGTCGGGTTACGCGGCACTCCTTGGCATCATCGCCGCAGCGGTGCTGTATCTTTTCTTCAACAAAGTAAAAAACAAAGGCTGGCGAATAGTGTCCCTCGTCATCATCCTTGGGGTTCCCATCCTAGCAGTGTGGCTGCTGTACCGAACTATCAGCCCGATGCTTCATGTCGCGCCCGTTGACCTCACAACCTTGGACAAGAAGACCGCCCAAGGCCACGATTACTGGCACGACACACTATACTTCCCGGTGGAAGACGGGCATTATGTGGGTTTATATATCTGTCAGATGGAGATGCGGGAGGCATGGAACCAACGGAGTTCCTTGGACTATGACGGCTTGACCACCAACGGAGAAAATCTGGAAGCCACCCTCATCCGATACCTGGCCAGCAAAGGCTTGCGAAAAGACGCTGAAGGCATCGCTGCTTTGGACGACCAGGACATCCGCAACGTGGAACAAGGCATCGCCAACTATGTCAACTGGTCCCGTTCAGGTCTCTACGCCCGCCTCTCCGAGACTTTATTCGAGTACGGCCAGTACCGAAGGTTCAACAACCCCAACGGCGGGTCGTTGTCACAAAGGCTTGAATACACTCGAGCATCCTGGCATCTCATCAAAAAGCATCCCGTCTTCGGAGTCGGGACTGGCGACATCCCACAAGCCTACCAACAAGCATACGACGAGCTACAGTCGCCCCTCGAGGCACAATATCGGCACAAAGCGCACAACCAATATCTCTCCATCACGGTGGGATTCGGAGTCATCGGACTGCTGCTGTTCCTCTTCGTCTTGCTTTATCCTTATCTTGCATCCAAAGAAAACCGAACCATGCTATATACCCTTTTCATGGTCATCATTTTGATCTCCATGTTGCCTGAAGACACCATTGAATCACAAGCAGGGGTATCTTTTTATGCATTTTTCAATTCTTTGTTTATCTTTGCGTTCAAAAACAGGAAGGGGAACACCCCATTGACATCATGAAAAAGCAACAATTCATTTCAGACTATCTGGTCTATGAAGACGAGCGGGAACTGGAGCCTAACGATGCCGAGCTCCTCCGTCAGGCTCATGAAGCGGCAAAGAACTCATACGCGCCTTACTCACAATTCCATGTGGGTGCAGCCGTAAAGCTGGCAAACGGCGTCATCGTAAAAGGGAACAACATTGAAAACGCGGCATATCCCAGTGGTTTATGCGCTGAGCGTGTGGCTTTGTTCTCGGCGCAGGCGCAGTATCCCGATGTCCCGGTGGAAGCCATCGCCATCACCGCTCAATCCGACCACTCCGAGGTAAACGAACCCATCCCGCCTTGCGGAGCCTGCCGGCAAGTCATGGTAGAGACGGAACAGCGGTCGCAACGTCCCATGAGAATACTCTGTCAAGGCACGAAGGGACCCGTTTTCGTCTTTGATGGCATTGAGACGCTGATGCCTTTCATCTTCCTCACCAAGTTCCTCTAAACATGAACCAAGTCCTCTTGAAATTCCTCAAGTTTGGCGCGGTGGGGTTCTCCGGGGTTTTCGTGAATTTCGGAGTGACCTGGCTGTTCAAAGAGGTCTTTAAATGTAATAAATACCTCAGCAACATCCTGGGTTTCATTGTGGCAGCCACAAGCAACTATCTCCTTAACAGGTGGTGGACCTTCCAAAGCACCAACCCACAAGTCGGAACCGAATACGCCAAATACTTCGCCATCTCCCTTGTCGGCTTGGGCATCGACACGCTGACGGTGTATCTGCTCAACGGCAAGCTGAAATGGAATTTCTACCTCAGCAAGATTTTCGCTGTGGGAGCCTCTACCTTGTGGAATTTCTTTGGGAATCTACTCTTCACGTTTAATTGAGCATTTAGAAAATACTCAATTCTCAGCTCCCCCTATCATAATGCGGCATCTCTTCGGGAAGGATGATGGAGAACTCCACCAGTCCGGCAGGAGTGGTTTTGTCATCCTGGTCGTACCACGGAGTCTGGTAAATCAACTTCTTCTTGCCTTTTTTTGAGATTGTATATACGTTGGAGACGTTCTCCTTCAACATGTGGCAAATCATTTCCCAAGACTTGGGGTTGTGACATTGCTCCAAGTTACGGCCACGCGCGTCGCCATTCACATCAATGGAACTGTCGTTCTGATAAATCACGTTACCGTCTTTGTCGCTAACTGTGACAGCAATATTAATGCCTTTGAAAAAATCAATCATAATCAGTTGTTCAGTTAATTTAGTAGTTCAGTTGTCCAGTTAATTAGTTGTTCTGTTGAACGATTCAACAGAAACATTATTATTAACCCAAGAAACTTCGTTTTATTATAAAAAAGTTGTAGTTTTGCAATCAATCTCAAATAGTGAAAAAGCTATATAAACTCATATTACGATCCTTTTTTGGGACCTTTATCTTCACGTTTTTCATCGTGATTTTTGTGCTATTAATGCAGTTCTTGTGGGTTTATGTAGATGATTTCGTAGGCAAAGGACTGTCATTCAAGATTATAGGCGAGTTGTTCTTTCACGCTTCGGTGACCTTTGTGCCGATGGCTTTGCCCTTAGCAATCCTTTTGGCATCGATCATGTGCTTTGGTGACTTCGGCGAGCATTATGAGTTGGTGGCCATGAAGGCATCCGGCATCTCCATTTGGAGGGTCATGCGGCCTTTGGTCATCTTGTCGGTCTGTCTCAGCGGACTGGCCTTCATCTTCTCCAACAGCATCAATCCCATTGCCATGTTGAAATTCAAGACGCTGTTGTTCGACATCAGGAAGCAGAAGCTGGCTTTCGAGATCAAGGAAGGTGTGTTTTACAAGGACATCGAGAACTACGTCATTTATGTTGACCGAAAAGGTGAAGACGGCAGCAACATCTACGGGGTAAAGATATACGACCACACGGACCGTGAAGGGAATACCAAAATCATGGTAGCCGACTCGGGATCCATGGCAATCAGTCCCAACCAGCGCACGATCATCTTCACGCTTTACAACGGCTTCAACTATACTGAGGACAACTCCGACAAGCAGACTTTCCGCACCCATCGTCCTTTCGAGCGAATGTCGTTCAAAGAAGAGCAAATCAAATTCAGTCTGGAGAGCTTCGACCTTACCCGATCCAGCGAAGACTTGTTCAAGAGCTACCAAGCCATGATGAACACCCATCAGCTCAGCACTGCCTTGGACTCCTTGGAACGGCGTTATGACGAGAGGACTGAGAAATTCAGCGAGAGTTTCGTTCAACGCTTAAGCAATTACGAAACCGGGAAATCGCTCGACACCACTCATCTCTCAACGCTCAACGCTCTCCACTCACCTCTCACCTGGCCTTTGGTGGAACATCTCGACCCGAACACCCGCGCCAACGTCATCGAACTCGCTTCAGGGCTCTCACGCAACGCCAAGGAGAACGTAGCATTTTACAAACAAGACTTAGGCGCGCAAATGCTGAACATCAAGAAACACAAAAAAGAGTGGCACAAGAAATTCACGCTGAGTTTCGCCTGCCTGATCTTTTTCTTCATCGGGGCGCCACTCGGCACCATCATCCGCAAAGGCGGGTTGGGATTGCCCGTGGTGATCTCCGTCCTTTTTTTCGTCATCTACTACATCGTCTCCACCGTGGCGGAACGCATGGCCGAATTCGGCGACCTGAACATGTTCCTCGGCGTGTGGTTATCCTCCCTCCTACTGTTCCCTATTGGCGTCTTTTTGACTTTCAAGGCGACCAGCGACGCCTCGTTGTTTGACGGTGACAGTTGGAAGAAGGCCTTCCGAAAAATCATCCCTCGAAAAAACACCGCATCATGAAGATACTCATCCTGTGCAATAAACCACCTTATCCCGCGACAGAAGGCGGTCCCATGGCCATGCACAGCATTGTCAACGGCCTCCTAAACACGGGTAACCAGGTCAAGATCATGGCTGTAAACAGCAAGAAATACAACGTCAGCTACGATGACATCCCTGAGGATTATATAAAAAAAACAGGCATCGAGTTGATTGATGTTGACTTGCGGGTCAAGCCCATCCAAGCGTTCAAGAACCTGTTCTCCAGCAAGTCATATCATGTGGAGCGTTTCATCTCCAAAGAGTTCACGAAACGCCTTGTGGAGGTATTGAAGAAAGACAGCTTTGACGTGGTGCAATTAGAGACCCTCTACATGACGCCTTATATCGACACCATCCGCGCGCATTCCAAGGCCAGCATCGTGCTTCGGGCGCACAATGTGGAACATCTCATCTGGGAACGCATCGCCAAAGGGACGAAGTTTTTCCTGAAACGCGCCTATATCCGTCATCTGGCCAAGACCCTGCGCAACTACGAGCTGTCGGCCATTGACAAGGTTGACGGCATCGCGGCCATCACCCGTAAAGACGCCGCATTCTTCCGCAAATACTGCGCCACCACTACCATCGACATCCCATACGGTGTCTATCCCGAGGAATTCCAGCCGCAGTATGAGTGCCATGGAAAGCCCCTATTCTATCATATCGGATCCATGAACTGGATGCCCAACGAAGAAGGCATCAGCTGGTTCATCGACCATTGTCTGGATGCGGTCGTCGCCAAGGTGCCGGAGTTCGTTTTCCACCTTGCAGGGCGCAACATGCCCGAGTGGTTGAAGAACTTGCAGAACCCCCATGTCGATGTCATCGGTGAGGTCGCCAACGCCAAAGAATTCGTCACAAACCACGATGTTGCCATTGTGCCCTTGCTCTCGGGCAGCGGCATACGCATCAAGATCATTGAGTCGATGGCGTTGGGCAAGACGGTCATCACCACCTTCGTCGGTGCCGAGGGCATCCTTTACGAGGAAGATGTCAACATCATCATCGCAGAGAATCCCGCCAAGATGGTTGACAGCATCCGACGCATCAACGAGAATCCCTCCATGGCCACAGAAATCGGGAAAGCCGCGCGAAAGCTGGTGGAGGAGGTTTACGACAACCGCAAGATCATACAACGGCTCCTGTTGTTTTACGAACAGATCAAACCCACGTCGAAAATCACATTTGTATGAAGCTATTTGTCCTATTGCCCCGCATACCCTATCCGCTTGAAAAAGGCGACAAGCTGAGAGCTTACAACCAAATCAAGCAGCTATCCAAGCGCAACGAGATTGTGCTCTGCGCCCTCAACGACGACCCACACGTCGATGAACAGCAAGCCTTCCAAGCGCTTCAGCCCTATTGCAGCTCCATCAATTTCATCAAGCTCTCGAAAATCAGCATCCTTTTCGGGTTAGCCAAGGCTTTCTTCACTGGACTTCCCCTGCAATGTGGTTATTTTTATCGTATGGAAGCCGCCCGACGGGTAGATGAGCTCATCGCCAAACACAAACCCGACCTGCTCTTCGCCCAACTCGTCCGTGTGGCAGAGTACATCCGTCACAAAAAAACACCCAAAGCCATCGACTACCAAGACGTGTTCTCCTACGGCATGAAACGTCGGCGTGACATCGCCAGCTTCCTCACCAAGCCGATCTACAACATGGAATACAAACGCCTTTGCCGTTACGAGGCAGTGGTGTTTGATGACTTCGAGGTCAAGACCATCATCAGCCAGTCGGACCGCGACCTCATTCCGCATCCTCGGCATCAAGAGATTCTCATCGTCCCCAACGGTGTGGATCACGACTTTTTCAAGCCTCAACAACAAGAAAAACGATACGACATTGTGTTCACTGGCAACATGAGTTATGCCCCCAATGTGAATGCGGTGAACTACCTCGCCAACGAGATTCTGCCGCTCGTCTGGAAACAGTTGCCCCAAGCCACCATGTATATCGCGGGTGCCACTCCCGCTCCAGAGGTCAAAAAAGCCGCCTGCGAACGTATCATCGTCAGCGGCTGGCTTGACGACATCCGCGATGCCTACGCCCAAAGCCGAGTCTTCATCGCTCCCATGCGCATCGGCACAGGATTACAGAACAAATTGTTAGAGGCCATGTCGATGGGACTTCCCGCCATCACAACGCCGTTGGCGAACGGCTCGTTAGGCGCCAAATCCGGCGAAGAAATCCTGGTTGGCAGCAACGCTGAGGAACTGGCACAACATATCATCACCTTACTGACCGACAAGGAGAAAGCCCAGCATCTTGCCCAAGCCGGATTCGAGTTCACCAACCGCGTATATGACTGGGGAAAGGCGACGGAAAAATTGGAGACAGCCATGAGGAAAACGATTACCAATGCCACCGAATAATGCCCCACAATATGAGCCCGATTGCGCAACAGAAAGCCGCATGCCAATTCGCCGAAACATGGCATGACAAAGGTTACGAGAAAGGTGAAACACAACGTTTTTGGTTGGATTTGCTCCACAACATCTTTGGCGTGGACGACCCCACCAAAATGATGCAGTTTGAAATTCCCGTAAAGACCATCACCAAAGAAAAAGGAGCCGACTACATAGATGGCTACGTCATGCCCACTAAGGTGCTGATTGAGCAGAAAGGCTCGCACGTTGACCTTTCGGCTAAGGCCAAGCAAAGTGATGGCACTGAACTCACACCTTACCAACAGGCGCGTCGCTATGCATCGGGACTGCCGCTGTCTATGGCTCCACGCTGGATAGTGACCTGCAACTTCAAGGAGTTCTGGGTATATGATATGGAGCAGCCCAATGCCGATCCTCAGAAAATCATGTTGGAGAATCTTGAAAAGGAATACTATCGACTTCAATTCCTTGTAGATAGAAGAAGCGAGGAAATCCGTCGCGAAGAGGAAATATCGTTAAAGGCAGGCGAACTCGTTGGAAAACTCTACGACGCGCTCATCAAAGAATACATTAACCCCAACGATGAAAGCCTTCGTTCGCTCAATATCCTATGTGTCAGGCTAGTGTTCTGTTTTTATGCAGAAGATGCGGGACTGTTTGAAACACGCACCACTTTCGTGGATTACATTAAAACATTCCGCCCTGAAGAACTACGACATGGTTTGATAGAACTATTCAAGGCACTAGATACAAAACTGGAAAATCGCGACAAGTACGACCTGAAAATCAATCCGTTCCCCTATGTAAACGGAGGACTTTTCGCCGCTGACGACATTGAAATCCCGAACTTCACGCAGGAGATCGTAGATGTCATTGTGAACCATTGTGCACCCTTCGACTGGAGCGAAATCTCGCCAACCATCTTCGGCGCGGTGTTTGAATCGACCCTCAATCCTGACACGCGCCGCAAAGGCGGGATGCACTACACCTCCATTGCCAACATCCATAAGGTAATCGACCCACTTTTTATGGACGACTTAAGCGCGGAGTTTGAAGCGATCTTAAGTGCGCGAACCACCACATCCGATAGAAGACAAGCCTTGCTCAATTTCCAGCGAAAACTCGGCAGCCTCACCTTCCTCGATCCCGCTTGCGGCAGCGGTAACTTCCTCACCGAAACATATTTGAGCCTCCGCCGCATGGAGAACAAAATCATTTCCATTTTGAACAATGGCGAGAAGGTACTTGGTTTCAACGAGGAGTTTATCAAGGTGACAATCAACCAATTTTACGGCATCGAAATCAACGATTTCGCCGTGACGGTGGCCAAAACCGCCCTTTGGATTGCTGAGTGCCAAATGATAGAGGAAACCGAAAGACTCATCGGACAAAATATCGACTTCCTTCCGCTCAAGAGCCACGCCAACATCATGGAAGGCAACGCTTTGAAACTCGATTGGACCACCCTCGGTGAGGAAAAAACAAAGGGATTTTTGTTCACTGATAAACTGAACTACTATCTTGAAGAAAAGTCTGGCGCAGGTCTCGTTGTAAGCGATACCAAGCCTGAATATGGCAAACATTACAAGGAGTTGAACGTCGTGGCAAAGGAAGTAGAAGAACTTACTGGACTTCCCAAAGCCCAGCCCAAGCCTATGGTATATGACTATATCATGGGCAATCCGCCGTTTGTGGGGTATTCGTTACAAAGCAAAGAACAGAAGGAAGAAACGCTAGCAACCTACCTTGATTCAAACGGAAAACCTTATAAATCAGCGGGAAAAATTGACTATGTGGCCAATTGGTACTACAAGGCGGCGCAACTCATTCAAAACAAGCCTACCAAGTGTGCTTTTGTTTCTACCAACAGCATCACGCAAGGCGAGCAAGTAGCTACTGTTTGGAAGCCCCTGTTTGAGCGTTTCGGAATCCACATTGACTTCGCTTACAGGACTTTCCGTTGGGACAGCGAGAGCGAGCAAAAGGCACAGGTGCATTGTGTTGTCATCGGGTTCTCGTCCAACAATTCCAAAGCCCAGCCCAAGCGCATTTTCATCGATGAAAAAGAGTCGATCGAAGCCGCAAACATCAACCCCTATCTGATTGATGCTGAAACCGTTTGGATTGAAAGCCGCAACAAGCCGATTTGTGAGGTGCCATTTATGACCACGGGCAATCGGCCAGCAGATGGAGGCCATCTAATCATCGAAGCAGACAAATACGATGATTTCATCAAGAAAGAGCCTAATGCCATCAGATTTATCAAGAAACTTGTTGGTGCAGAGGAATTTATTAACAACAAGAAGCGATGGTGCTTGTGGCTTGTCGGTGCAAGTCCAGCGGAATTGCGGAGTTTGCCGGAAGTCAACAAACGAGTTGTTTTGTGCCGACAAGACAGGTTGAAAGGAGCACCTGACAGACAGAAACTTGCCGATACCCCCGCATTGTTCAGAGAGTTGAAAAACCCAGAAAAATATATCATCATACCGGCTACATCGTCAGAGAATCGGAAATACATTCCGATGGGATTTTTGGGCTACGAAACCATTCCTACCAATTCGGCGCTTATCATCCCTGATGCTGGACTATTTGAGTTTGGCGTGTTGACAAGTTCCGTCCATATCGCTTGGACTAAGATGGTTTGTGGTCGGTTAAAAAGTGATTTCAGATATTCCAAAGACATCGTTTACAACAACTTCCCTTGGCCCAACCCAACCGAGGCACAAAAAACGAAGATTGAAGAAACCGCACAAGCCATCCTAGACACAAGAGCGAAATACCCCGATAGCACCTTGGCCGACATGTACGACGAAACCTTCATGCCCGCCGACCTACGCAAAGCTCACCAAGCCAACGACCGTGCCGTGATGCAAGCCTACGGCTTTAACCCAAAAATGACGGAAAGTGAGATTGTGGCGGAATTGTTTAGGATGTATAGAGAATTGATTACAAAATAAACAAAATACAATTGGCATAGCCATCTATCAAAAAAAAATAATAACAAAATTCAATATAAATGGCACAAACAGACGACAAAAAAATCATCTTCTCGATGGTGGGCGTGAGCAAAGTCATCCCGCCGTCACGACAAATTCTCAAAGACATCTACCTCTCCTTCTTCTATGGAGCGAAAATCGGCATCATCGGCTTGAACGGAGCGGGAAAATCCACCCTGTTGCGCATCATCGCTGGCAAGGAGAAATCCTATAACGGCGAAGTGGTCTTCTCGCCCGGCTATTCGGTAGGTATGCTCGACCAGGAGCCGCAGCTCGACGACAGCAAGACCGTCCGTCAAGTGGTGGAAGAAGGCGTGCAGGAAATCGTTGACATCCTCAAAGAATACGAGGAAGTCAACAACCAATTTGCCGACCCTGACGCCGATTTCGACAAGCTCATCGCCCGTCAAGGCGAGCTCACCGAACTCATCGAGCAACACGACGCTTGGGAACTCGACAGCAAGCTGGAACGCGCCATGGATGCCCTTAACTGTCCCGAGGGCGACACCCCTGTGAAGAACCTCTCAGGAGGTGAACGCCGCCGCGTGGCCCTCTGCCGCCTGCTGCTGCAAGAGCCCGACATCCTGCTCCTCGACGAGCCCACCAACCACCTCGATGCCGAGAGCATCCAATGGCTGGAGAGCCACCTGCAACAATACAAGGGCACCGTCATCGCCGTCACCCACGACCGTTACTTCCTCGACCATGTG
>JAEEII010000030.1 GCA_016281295.1 Bacteroidales bacterium | reverse complement strand
CTCTCGTTCACGGCTGCCTACGGGCATTGCAAGAATCCCGTCACGCATGGGGCCTACCTCACCGGTGACGAGACCGCACTCATCAAACACATCAACCTCGACAAACCTGTGAATACCATTGGGGCCTATATTTCGGCGACCCCAAGGGTGGGCATTTGGTCGCTCAACGCCACCGCAGGCGTGGAGAAACAAGACCTTTGGCTCGACCTTGAGGACATTCATGTTCCGGAAGGCACACGCAGGGTCTTTTTCAACAAGCCTGTCTTTACCTTCAACGCTTTTAACACCTTCAGTTTCAAGCATGACTGGAAAGTTGACCTCAACTTCATGTTCCGCTCGAACGGCCATCAGCTGAATTTCTACAACGATTACAACTACATCAACCTTGGTGTTGTCGTTCAAAAGAGTTTCCTGAAGGACAAGTCGCTCACCGTTCGTGCAGCAGTGCTCGACATTCTGCGCCGCTGTGGAATGAACGAATATAGCGACATGGGCTATTACCAAATCCAGCAAAACAATGTCTTCTCGACGCAAAAGTTCCAAGTCTCGGTATTTTATCGCCTGAATTCGACACGCAGCAAATACAAGGGCACGGGCGCAGGTAAAGACGCTCAGGAAAGAATGAAATCGTAGGTTGCTGTATTGTTTGTTACGTCCCCAATTTGGCCTTGAGCCTTTGTTTGGCTTTCGTGACCGAGGCAGGCGAGATGCCCAATAGATGGGCTTGCTCGGTCACGGAAAACTGAAAACGGGAAAGCATCATCAGGCGGATATCGCCACGGGTGAGGTTGGGATGTTTCTCCCGAAGCGATTCGGGCGTGACGGAGAAACCGTTTCGGAACACACGTTCCATTTCGACCCATTCATGGTCCTGAATATAACGGGGTGCGGCGTGAAGCTCTTGCAGCAGATGGTTTTGGCCGGCAAGGGAATGGATCAAGAGATAGGATTCAACGTCGCCTTCGGGTCCTGCGCCTTCTTGAGGCATAAAGGATTCACGCTCATCGTTGCCGGCGCGGATGACCATCAGGAAAGCCCTTACGTTTTTGCCGAAGATTTCTGACACTTGAGGGATGCTGAGTGCCGCACCACCTTCCACGCAGGTATGGGCAAGCCCGATACCGACAAGCATCAGTTGATAATAGAGCATTTCGGCATCTTTTCCCTTTAAACCGAAAGACTGGCCAATGGCGGCAATCGACTCCCGTTTGAAGCCCACTTGGGTGTCGATGTAATCCTCGAAAGAGGTAGCCGAAGCCTTGTCATCCATCACCAATTTAAAGAGTTTAGGCTCGTCGATGGCGAACCATAGGAAGGCCAAGCCCATGCCCTTGAAAGGTGGGTTTAAGGAAAAGCCTGCCCCGACACGTTCCTTGAACAAACGGCGGGCTTCGGTGTGGACGGCCTCCATAACGCCTTCCATGGAGCTGAATTTTGAGAAAATGGCATTGGCACCGCAACTCAACGCCGAGGAAAGGTTTCGGGCTGTGAGTGCGGAAGTGCCGCCTTTTCTCACGATGTCAATAGCTGCAGCGAGTATTTTTTCTTTCGTTATGCTTGTCGGTCTTGCCATAATAAAACAACTGTTCCGTTATTATCTGCTGCAAAAATAGGGAAAACCATTGTGTTTCCAATGTGTTTTTGGCACAAATTGTCATATTGTCTATTTAATTGTCCACCTTTAGTTCCTATTTCGAAACGAAAATAAAACTACCTTTGTAGCCGTTATAACCAAGTAAACCATTCTTTTTTAAACCGATGCCCGATGGTATATAACAGTGGTCACTTTAAAATGAAAAAATATCTTGCAATTCTTTCAGTCATCTTTTTGTTTGCATGTAGTGGTTGTGAAAAGTTTGCTGGCGAGTCTATCACGAAGGATTTCAGTATTTCAGGCTCCTACACTTCGCTTGAAGTGGAGGATGCGTTTGAGGTCACCGTCAGTGACGTGGCGACGCAAGTCACCGTTACAGCTGGTGAGAATGTCATGCCGAATGTGGTGGTGGAAACCATTAACAACACTTTGAAAATCTATCTAAAAGGTTGGCATACTAACCTTGGAAAAGACATGACGGTGATTCTACCTTATAATGTTGACTTGACGAGTGTTGACTTGTCGGGTGCTTCCGGGTTCCATTCGGAATATGGACTTGAAGGCCATAAGGTTGAGGTTGACTTGTCGGGTGCTTCAGATTTTGATTGCGACATCGATGCCGATGAGGTTGACATTGACTTGTCGGGAGCCTCCAATATCAAAGGCAATGTGTTTGCCGATGAACTCGGCATAGAATTGAACGGTGCTTCAAATGCCACGCTTGAAGGAGAAGTCGGTATGCTCGAGATTGATTTGACGGGTGCCAGCAATATCAAGAAAACCATCAACGGAAACAGATACGGCTTTGCCTGCGACCGCTGCGAAGGCACCATGTCGGGTGCCAGCAATGTCTTCATCCATTGTGACGGCACCATCAAGGTCAGTCTTTCAGGTGCCAGCAACCTGTATTATACAGGCAATGCCACCACTACGGGTTGCAACACTACTGGAGCTTCTGGTGTTTATCATGATGTACTTTAAAATAGTTTAGCCATGGAACAAAAGTTTTGTCAAAGCTGCGGAATGCCGCTTACTAATGAAATCCTCGGTACCAATGCCGATGGAAGCAAGAACGAAGATTACTGCATGTATTGCTATAAGGATGGCAAGTTCACCCAAGACTGCACGATGGATGAGATGATTGAGTTTTGTGCCCAGTTTGTGGACGAGGTGAACAAAGGGTTACCACATCCTATCACGAAGGAAGAATACATTGGCCAGATGAAGATGTACTTCCCGCACCTAAAACGATGGCGTAAGGCATTGACAATCAACGAAGCCGATCCTGAGAACCCAGCTTTGATGGGCGTTAAAGAACTTATCGCCAAGATGGCCGACACGCTGCCCATCACCATGATATCGTCAGTTGACGAGGAGGGCTTTCCTTGCACCAAGGCGATGCTCTCACCTCGGGTCCGCGAAGGCATTAAGGTGTTCTATTTCACTACCAATACCTTCTCGCTGCGTGTGGCTCACTATCATGCTAATCCCAAGGCGAGCATCTATTTCTGCGATGCCGAAGGTTTCAAGGGCATGATGTTGCGTGGCACGATGGAGGTGCTGACTGACGCCAAAAGCAAGGAGATGATTTGGCGTGATGGCGACACGCAATACTACCCGGGTGGCGTCACCGACCCCAACTACTGCGTGCTGAAGTTCACCGCCACAGATGGTCGTTTTTACAGTGATTTCTATCCGAGGAGCTTCGCCATTGAGTAAAGTTTGTTGATGAAACACCTGCCAAATGCTATATCGGCACTTCGATTTGTAGGGGCCGTTTGCCTTCTGTTTTTCGGAGTCGAGAGTTGTGTTTTCTGGGTCATCTACGTTGCTTGTGGCCTCAGCGATATGGCAGATGGCTATCTCGCCCGGAAACTGGGATGCGAAAGCAAGACGGGTGCACTGTTAGACAGTTGGGCGGATTTGGTTTTTGTGGTTTGTTGCTGCTTTAAATTGACCCCTGCTTTGGCTTTCCCCAAATGGCTATGGATCTGGGGCGGAGCGATTGTCGCCATCAAGATTATCAACCAAATATCTGCCTTGGTGATGTACAAGAAATTCCTCTTTCCTCATACCATTGCGAATAAAGTGGCGGGAGTGCTGCTTTTCGTTGGAGTACCTTTAACATTTTTCATGGGATCCATCATTCCCGTTATCGTTACTGCAGTTTTTGCTACCTTTGCTGCCGTTCAAGAAGGTCATTTCATTAGAACAAAAAGAATCACACCATGATTATCCGATTAGAGCAACCCAAAGATTATCGAGAGGTGGAGAACCTCACCCGTGAGGCGTTCTGGAATGTGTATCGTCCAGGATGCACGGAGCATTACGTGCTCAATCAATACAGAACCAACCCTGACTTCATTCCAGAGCTCGATTTCGTGATGGAGGAAGATGGCAAGATCATAGGCCATATCATGTTCTCAAAGGCCGAACTTGTTTTGGATGACGGCACCAGGAAGCCCTCTTGGACTTTCGGTCCCATCAGCATCCATCCCGATTATAAGCGTAAGGGCTATGGCTTGCAGCTGTTGAACTACGCATTGGAGAAGGCTAGAGAATTGGGCGTCGGGTTCCTCTGTATGGAGGGCAACATCGAGTTCTACAAACACGCCGGTTTTGATCTAGCCAGCAAGAAGAAGATTCATTATCATGCAGAACCACGTGATGCCGAAGTGCCCTATTTTCTTGCTCAGGAACTCATCTCTGGATGGCTGAATGGCATCGAGGCTACCTATTGTCCGCCCAAGGGATACTTTGTTGCTGATGAGAATCCAGAAGCGTTTGAGGTTTACGAAGCGACTTTCCCGAAAAAGGAAAAACTTCGTTTGCCAGGGCAATTAGGATACGAAGGAGACCTTTGATAATATTTAGCACAAACAGATTTATGCCATTTGAAAATATATCTTGAAAATATGAACCTCCGTCCATTTGCCTCAGCCGATGCGCCAGTTATACTTGGCTGGTCTAAAGACAAGCATTCCTTCCGTCTTTGGAGTGCTACCAGATTCAGAGAGTTTCCCGCCTCTCCTAAAGAGTTGGAAGAACAGTTTGAAGACGGGAAAAAGAATCCGATGGTTGCCATCGTGAACGATGAAATTGTTGGTTTTATGTTAATCAGGTATCCGTCTGAAGATAAGACCGTCGTGCGGTTTGGTTTTGTGATTGTTGACGATACGAAACGAGGATTGGGCTACGGAAAACAAATGCTTCGTTTGGCCATCGAATATGCGCAGAAAGAATTGGGCGCCAAACGAATCACCCTCGGCGTTTATCTTGACAATGTTCCTGCGCTGGAGTGCTATCGTTCACTGGGTTTTCGCGTCGTTGATGAAGTGACTCATATTATCGATGGTGCAGCATGGAAAAGTGAAGAAATGGAACTGCTCATAGGTCATAACCTCGAATTGCCGCAGAGAAAAGAACTTATTGCTCAACTGGCAGACACATTGCCCGTTACCTTTATCTCTTCGGTGGACGAAGAAGGCTTCCCCTGGACCAAGGCCATGCTGTCACCTCGCGTCCGTGAAGGCATCAAGGTGTTCTATTTCACCACCAACACCTTCTCGCTTCGCGTGGCCCACTACAAGGCCAACCCCAAGGCCAGCATCTATTTCTGCGATGCCGAAGGCTTCAAGGGCATGATGTTGCGCGGCACGATGGAGGTGCTGACTGATGCCAAAAGTAAGGAGATGATTTGGCGTGAGGGCGACACGCAATACTACCCGGGTGGTGTCACCGACCCCAACTACTGCGTGCTGAAGTTCACCGCCACAGATGGTCGTTTTTACAGTG
>JAEEII010000296.1 GCA_016281295.1 Bacteroidales bacterium | reverse complement strand
CAGGGTTCCCCCCATTGCCAAATATTCCTTACTGCTGCCTTCCGTAGGAGTCTGGTCCGTGTCTCAGTACCAGTGTGGGGGACCGTCCTCTCAGATCCCCTACCCATCGTCGCCTTGGTGGGCCGTGACCCCGCCAACCAGCTAATGGGACGCATGCCCGTCCCTCACCGCGTCGCCGCTTTCAGCGAAAGAGGATGCCCTCCTCCGCCGGCATGGGGTATTACCCGGCGTTTCCACCGGCTGTCCCCCAGTGAGGGGTTGGTTGCATACGCGTTACGCACCCGTGCGCCACTCTCACCCCCCCGAAGGGGGGATCCCGTCCGCCTTGCATGTATTAGGCCTGCCGCTAGCGTTCATCCTGAGCCAGGATCAAACTCTTCATTGTAGTATTGTTGTACTTGTATTTTTTTTCCTGTTTTAGGGCTCCGCTATGTTTTTCATTGCTGTTCCTTACTCTCGAAACGGTCTAAGCCTCTCGGCTTACCGTCTCGGACTTATGCTGGCCTCAAGTTTTCAAAGAACTGTTCCCATATCCAACTTCACTGTGTCTCTCTCGTCGATTGGGATTGCAAAAGTACAGCATTTTTCTTTATGCGCAAGCTTTTTTTTTGATTTTTTTTCAAAAAAATTGCATTATGTTGAAAATCAGACAAATATTTTTTCAAAAAAATGTCTTTTTTTTGCCCGCTGAGAATCGCATATTTATGTTGACACCGCACAACAGCCCGAAATACTCAATTCTCAGCCTGTTTGTCGGTGAGCTGGAAAAACGTCCCGTGGTTGGTTAAAGTCATCTGAATGGTTCCGATCAAGATGAAATTGATTAAGATGGTTTCGGCACGTCTCTTATTAATAATAGGTGTAAGTTGTAAAAACTCATCAAGGGTGATGGAATCATGTTCATTGAGGTAATGTAACAATGCCATTTCGGGTTCCGTGAAGGTGATTTTGGTGAAACGCGAGTTTTTTTGGTATTTCCAAACTTTGAGTAGGATAGGGTCGGCTACGATGTTCTCATCACGAACCCTTACGAAGATTTTATACGCCCCCTGGTTGTCGGGAGCCTTGTGCTTGACATGCTCGTCTTTTGGAATGATGACCTCAAGAACAGTCTTGCCATTGATCTCCCATTCCTCTGTGGTAAAAAACACCTTTGGCTGACAATACATCTCGGCAGCTGCCTGGATCATGTGAATCTCTTCCTCGGATCTCACCCCGGCAATGGAACCGTTGTCTTTGACCCCGACCAGTAACCGACCACCATCCGTGTTCGCAAAAGCAGCCAACGACCGAGCAATTCTTCGACTGTCGGAAATCTCAAACTTGAAATCCAACTGCTGGTGCTCGCCCTCCTCAATCAATTTTTGTATGTGCTTCTCTTGTCGCTTCACATTGCAAAATTACGAAAAAATACAACAACACGGATGGTTTATAAAAAATAGGGGAGTCCAAAATAAGGCCGTTTTTAGGCGTTCTGAGAGACCCTGTTTTTGAAGCCTATTAGAGTATGGATGGACTTGAAATAAGTGAAAATAGAGGATTTTTACAAAATTAAAATTGTAACTTGTTGCAAATTTACAAAACTAATCAATATTTCATAACAAGCTATAAACCAATACTTTAAATAGATATGTTACAGTGATAAAAGTAAATTTTAATCTTGTAACAATCAGTAATTATGTGAATTTTACAATTAATTTCAACAAAATAAACATAAAGCACTGAAATACAGAATAATATAAATAATAATCTAAAGTATTATACTAAAGAAATGACGTAAATTAGGTTATTCTATTTAAAAAGATAATAATTTGATTAATTTGTTGTTAATTAATATGTTATTTATTGTAATTTCATGCATTACTTCACATATTTACATTTGATAATGAAAATTACAAAACTAAATTTTAAAAAAGTGCTTTTTGTCTCTATTTATTTTTTACTTTTGTAACCCGAAGAATGAATCAAATCGAAAAAAACACGGAGTGTATGAAAGACAGAATTGCCCATATCATGAGAGCTAAGAATTTGAAGGCATCCGATTTCGCCACCTTGCTCGGAATTCAGCCTTCCGCAATATCCCATATCTTGGCCGGACGAAACAATCCAAGCCTCGAATTTGTCAAGAAAATCAAAGAGACCTTTCCGGAATATAACCTTGATTGGATCATCTTTGGAACTGGCCCAATGACCTCCTCTGAACCCTATCGTGAGTCGTTTATCGAAGCTCAAAAAGAAGCGAATCGGCCCCCTGTTGAGGATGAGCAAACCTCCTTTTCTGACCTTTTGGATTCCCCTTCCGATGCCTCCTACCCTAACCTCTTTGACTTGGATTCCTCTGCACCGAGTAACCCTTCTACTCCCTTGCCTCCTTTAGCGGCCTCTTCTCAACCCGCATTGCCCTCCTCGCAATTGGGATTGAAGTACATGGTCTTTGTCTATGAGGATGGAACGTTTGAGACTTTTACGCCGAGATAGTTATTTTATTAATAAGGTGTGTGATGATTCATAAAAAGATGTACCTTTGCAGATTATTTCTATTGCATGCAAAGGGAACTCTTTTTTAAAACATTAGATACTGTAATTCAGTCACCTAAGACTATTACCGTTGTTTCTCATGTCAATCCTGATGGAGATGCTATTGGCTCCTCTTTGGGTTTTGCCTATTTTCTTCGTAAGTTTGGACACGAAGTCGAGGTAATGGTCCCGAATGACTTTCCTGGTTTCTTGTCTTGGATGCCTGGTGCTGCTGACATCCTTGTTTTCGACAAGAAATCGGACCAATGCAACCAGTTTTTGCAACGCACTGACTGCCTGATGATGTTGGACTTCAATCATTTTTCAAGAGCAGGTCTGATGCAGGATGTGCTTAAGTCGTTGGATGCCACTAAGATACTGATTGATCATCATCGTGATCCTAATGAAGCTGACTTCTTTTGTATGCTATCGGATACGGAGGTGTCAAGCACCGCTGAATTAGTCGCGGAAACGATACTCCACTATGGCAGTGACTATCTCGATGAAGCTGTGGCCGCAAATATCCTGGTGGGAATGGTGACAGATACAGGCTCTTTCGCTCATTCGGTCTTCCGACCTGAGACTTTTTCCATCTGTGCGGAACTTGTGAAGTATGCTCCTGCCTATAACATGATCCATCAACGTGTTTATGATACCTTCTCCGAAGACCGATTGCGACTGCTTGGCTATGCCATCAATAACAAGATGGAGGTGCTGGATGACTATGCTACCTCTATCATCGCTTTGACTAAAGAGGAATTGGAATCTTTTCATTATCAAGTCGGTGATACAGAGGGTATTGTGAATTATCCTTTGTCCATGAAAAAGATGGTTATGGCGGTTTTGGTGACGGAACGTCAAGGCGTGATTCGTTTTTCTTTCCGTTCAAAAGGGAGCTTTTCGGTGCATGAGCTCGCCCAAAAACACTTTAACGGTGGCGGCCATACCAATGCCGCGGGCGGAACCTTGTCATGCTCCATGGAGGAGGCATTGGAAAAACTCCATCAATTGCTTCCACAGTATCAAGTTCTGTTAACACAATCTCTTGCCGAATGATGAGAATAATCAGGGTCATAGTGCTGTTAGTCATTGTGTTTCATCTCTTTATTGCTTGTAATGAAGGGGGACGAAACAATACTTCACAGCAACAACAAAAACCATTGAAGGAAAGCCTTGAGAAAGTGAATCGTTATCTGGTGAACGATGAGGAAGAGGATATCAGAAATTATATGACACGTCATCAACTTGACATGATTTCCACGGGGACTGGATTACGTTATCAAGTGCTTAAAGCGGGAGAAGGGGATTCTATCCGCCCTGGTCAGCTGGTTAGTCTGGAGTATGTTCTCAAAAATATCATGGGAGATGTGATTTATTCATCTGATAATGACGGAATTAAGTCGTTTGTTGTTGGTCATGGAGATGTGGAGTCAGGACTGGATGAAGCAGTGCGATTTTTTAAGAAAGGTACAGTGGCTCAATTGATTATTCCTTCGCATTTGGGTTATGGTTTGCTGGGCGACCAGAAGGATATTCCCGAAAGAGCGACGTTGATATATACGATCAAAATCATAGATGTAAAATGAAGGTATTAAAAAGAGGTTTTATCTTTTCATTCTTGATATATAGCTTGGCTTGTGTGGTCTCCTGTGGATCGCAAAATTCTGGTTTTCAGCAAACTGATGAGGGATTGTCTTATAAATTCTACGAGATCCATCCTGAAGCTGCCACGCCTGCTGTTTCGGATTATCTCAAACTGCGAATGGACTATTTTCTTCATGATTCGTTGATTTACAGTAGTGCTGACCACGAAGAGTACCCCAGGATTCAATTTCAGATGCCTCGTTTTAAGGGAGATATCATCACGGGTCTGGGCATGATGCATCTGGGGGATTCCGCCTCGTTTCTGGTGCGAGCCGACTCGACGTTGCAGTCAATGTTTGATAAAGACCCAGCTGAATTAGGTGTCACTCCGAATGACCAGATGCGGTTTGAGATTCGGTTGCTCCAGATTCAGTCTGAAAAGGAATTCCAGCTGGAGCTGGATTCGATGGTGAGTGTTCGTCGTCAACAGGAAGAGACCATGAACGCTTTAAGAATCCATGCAGAAGAAGAGTTTAATAACTATTTAAAAATCAATAATATAAAGGAAACTGCTGCTTATAATCGGGTCTTCATCATCCCGATGAAGCTTGGGGATGGTCCTAAGGCTTCGCCAGGCATGATCGCCCGTATCAAATACGAAGCCTATCTGTTAGATGGTACTTATATTGGCTCCTCTGATAGTTTGGGTCTTGAGTATTATGAGGTGCCCGTAGGACAAGGGAAGGTGTTGGAAGGGCTTGATGAGGGGCTTGTCCGGATGTCGAAGGGAGAGAAGGCAAAGATTGTAGTGCCATACGCTTTAGCATACGGTGAAAATGGCACAGAGACGATTCCTCCCTGCACGAACTTGTTGTTTGTAGTTGAGATGTTGGATTTAGTAGCGGACGAAAATAAATAGAATCACTTATTTACCAATCAATTCAATAAAAAATGAAAAGAAGTATTGTAATGGTGGCTGCGTGCCTCCTTGTCTCCGCAGTGATGGTTTCCTGCGGTCCAAAATCTCCTTTCCCTGGCTATAAAGTCACGGAGAATGGTTTGTATTACAAGCAAATCACAAAAGGTACTGGTGAACAGATTAAGAACGGTGATGTCGTGAAGATTGACCTTGCTTATTACATCAATGATTCGTTGATTTACACGACGGATTCATTGCCTGAGCAAGCCTATGACATGGTTCGTGAATCTGCATTTCCTGGCGATTTATATGATGGTTTCCGTCTGATGCATGTCGGTGATTCCATGTCGTTTATGATTAACACCGATTCTGTATTCCTCAAGCAGTTCCGTGTGCCGCAACTTCCTGAATTTGCCATTCCTGGCTCGTACATGCGCTGGGAAGTGAAGGCCTCAGAAGCTATGACCGAAGAAGAGTATCAGAAGATGAAGGAAGAGCAAGCAGCTGCACTTCAGCAGGCCTCTAAAGATGCCTTTGCTGCTTATTTGAAAGAGAATGGCATTGAGACTCCCGCAACCGAGTCGGGTTTGATTTATGTTTGCACGCAACCTGGTAAGGGTCCCAAACCTGCTGCCAATCAGATGGTTAAAGTGCATTATACAGGCCGTTTGCTGGATGGTACCGTGTTTGATTCCTCTATCGACCGTGGCGAGCCGATTGAATTCCCCTTGGGTGCTCACCAGGTGATTCCGGGATGGGATGAAGGTATTGCTTTGATGTCGAAAGGCGAGAAGGGAATCCTCTATATTCCTTATGAGCTGGCTTACGGTCAGCGCGCAACGGGACCGATCCCAGCGTATTCCAATTTGGTCTTCGAGGTGGAACTGGTTGACTTCAAATAATTTATCTTAATTCAAATAAAAAACAGGGTGGCTCGAAAGTATTCGGGCCACCCTGTTCTTTTTTTGTGTTATGTTATTCTGTGATCTCCTTGAACTCGTCCTGTCGGGAGTAATAGAGATCGATGACGACAATCAATGCGGCACAGCTCCAAACAGGCACCGCTAATTTGTCGGTGTCAAGGAAGTTATTCAGGAAACCATGAACGAAATATCCGAAGAATGCGAGTGTGGTGCCCAGAACCATGATCTTAGCCTTCTTGTTCCGTGAACGCTGATAAGCTGTCAATCCTGTGTAAACTACTGTGATTACCAAAATCAGTACGAGCAAGGAGCCGACGACTCCTTGTTCGGCCAAAGGACCGATATATTCACTGTGGGCATTGCCTCCGTCACCAGCGTTGGTGCTGATGATGGTTTTTTCTTTCGTCATCTGGTAGGGGGCATAAACAAACTGGTAAGTGCCAGGTCCCCAGCCAAATACAGGTCGTTCGGCAAAGAGACGGAACGCTGACTGCCAGCGGTTGATACGTTCCAAATTAGAGGCGTCGGTGGAGATGTTCGTGATGGACTGGATGTTCTCAATGACATCTCCTGAGGCATCTTGGTTGTTATGTTCCAGCGCGTCAATGATTTGGTGTTGGAAAGTAATGAACAATCCGACCAAGATTAACGCGGTCGTGAGGATCCATCTGAATTTGATTTTCAGAAGGACACAGATCAACACAGCGATGGCGGCTGCCATACTCAGCCATGCGGCACGGCAGCTGGAGAGAACCATGGCGATGCTCAATAATACCACCACACCGATGATGATGATCCTGCGGGAGGTCTTGATACCAGGCAGGAGGGCGTAGGTGATGGCGATGATGAGGTAAATGGCCAACGCAGCGCCGTAGGCAGTATGGTCATTGTAAAATGGGGTCATGACCCAGTGGGCCGAGTCACCGTCGAATCCGTATTTGGCGTGTTTGATGGTGGTGTAAATCACCACAATACATAAGCTGGCGATATAAAGCCAGATAAACCAGTCGATATTCTTAGGCTTCTTGAAAAGAAGGGCGCATAGGAAAAAGGCTGGTACGACAAACCAAAGGCGGGCGATGATGAACTTGACTGATACGATGGGCATCTCGCTGGTGATGGCGGTGACAATCATCCAAATGAACATACAGTATATCACGATAGATACTGGATGCCGTGCAATACTGCGGTCGTAATGGCCGTCATAAAGCAATTTGGCGATGAAAAGGATGAGTACCCCCGCGAGAAGTGGCTCCGCGGGTAGGGAGACCGCTAGCTGCTCAAATTCTTCCAGAACCACTGAGAGTGGTACCAGGAAGCTGATGAGCATCATGACCTTGTCGAGTGAGAAAATATATAATAGGAGGATTCCCAGTACAATAGGCAATGCGAAGAACAAATAGTTGTTCTTGTTAACTACCATAAAGAGTGCGATGGCGACAAAGAGTGCCGCAACGAGGTAGAGCCATCCTATTTTAGCCTTTTTGGTCATTTTTCAGCAGGGATGAATTTCTTTCTGTTTTCGATGACGAAGATGGCGAGGATGGAAATCAGCAAGGCTCCAAGACCACTCAAAGCCACGATGACCCAACGTACCGGATAGGTTTTCTTGTCGGCAGGATAAGGCTCGGTGATGATGTTGGAATAGGTCATCACACCGTTGTAGAAACGGAGCTCTCTCTCATAATCGCACTTGATGGCTACGAACGTGTTGCCCTCGGCAGCAATCTTGGTGTGCAGGTCAAGGACCTCGGAACCGTAAAGCTCAATGTTGTTTTTCATATCATTGACTTTGTTAGAACCGCTCAGATATCCTCTTGTAATCTCACGGGACTGGTTGGGGACATCGGTGATGCCGTAAAGAGTGCCAATTTGTGAGAGGCGCGTCTTTAATGAGTCGATATTGCGCTGTTTTTCACGTAGTTGTCTTTCGTACATCACGATAACCTCCGCAGTCTTTTCATGGTGAAGATCGTTCACTTTTTGGTCGTAGAAGTTAATGATATCCCTGGCAATGTTGCACGCTGTGACCGGGTCTTTGTCGTTGACCACAATGGATATGGCCTCGTAAGGAGTCTTGGAGATCTTAATCTTGTCTTGGTACTCAAGCATCATATAGGTCTTGGCGTGAGGATCTTTACGGTCAATCTTGTAATCGGTCCACAAGTCATACTTCTCGATGATGGAGTCTGCAATAGATTGGGAGGTGATGATTTGCAGCATCTGTTCGGTTTCACTTTCTTCCGAATAAGGACTGATATTGGCAGGATAAGCGATGGCTTCAGACTTGAACAGGGGAGTGATGAATGCCGAGCTTGAGAAGATTGCGCCACAGATGGCAGCTGCTAGTGTGATGATGATAATGTGCCACTTCCATTTGAAAATGAGCTGGAAGAGCGAGATGGAATTGTAATTGTTGTTATCCATAGTGAGTTGATTAATTTCGAGGTCTTGATCGTTTTCGTTCAGTGATTCTTTGATAGCTTTGATGGTTGTTTTTATTCGTTCAAAGTTAGTTCTCGACTTGGGTTTATTTATCGGCACCGGGGGCCTTTTCCCGAAAAAACAGGTTGTGTTTGTCGATTAGGATCAAGGTGATCAAAAGCATCAGGAAAGTGCCTGCCACGGTGAGAAGCACGATGATCCAGCGAATTGGATAGTCTTTTTGTTCGGCTTGGTAGGCTGAGGTCACCACAAATTTATGGGTGATGTCTTCAGTGGCGTCCACTTTGGCCTCTTCGTATTTGGTTTTGAAGAGAGAGAGTTGCAGACGGTCGTGGTCGAGTTTCTCGGTGATGGCGTAATAGGCGCCGCCGTATTGGGCCAGAATGTCGAGTTGATTCTGGATGTTTTTCACGCCCTGATTGTTGCCTTTCCCCAGCTCTATGGCCAGTTGTTGAGTCATCATCTCCACCTGCGATTCGTAGTCAAATACGCCTAAACGTCGCAAGGTGTTCAGCGAATCTTCTAAGGTCGCCATCTCATCACAAAGGGCTTTGTATTCATTTTCAACAAGTTGGAAGGCTTTGACCGCAACTTCTTTTTGCATGGCGTTCATGGTGGTGTCAAACCATTCGGCAATATCATTGGCCATCTGAGCGGCTATGGCCGGGTCAGTGTCCAATACAGTGATTTTCACAGCATTGTATTCAGTGCGGCGAAACTTGATGCGGTTGTCATATAGCCTGTTGAGCTTTGTGTATGGATATTTTTCCGTGGGCTTGATGTTGTAGTGTTCCATCAAATGGTAGCGCTCAATGACTTTGTCACGGATGCGGTTGGAGTTCAGCACCTGTAGCATCTGTTCTGTCTGCTCACTTTCTCCGAATTCAAGAAGATCTTTGTTAGATTGGAAAGTGGTGCTCAACAGAACTTTGGATTTGGAGTTGCTCGAAGTGGGATAAAGGATTGTAGAGGATTTGTACAAGGGCTTGATGAAGAAAGGTGAACTGAAAATGACTGCCAGCAAAGCCGCGGCAATCAAGATAATCAGAACACTTTTCCGGTACTCATACAGCAACCTGCACAAATATTTGGAATTGAAAGTATTCTTGTTGTCTTCAACCATAGTAATCTCGTTAGTAAAAAGTGGCCAAAATTAGGAATTTTTACTGAAAAAACAATCAAAAAACGATAAAACCCTTATCTTTTTTCATTGGGAAGAATCAGTGAAAGGATGTCCTTCAAGCTTAAGAGTTTAGTAATGAAGATTAAACCGACGTTGATGACAAATCCGATTCCGAACGATATCTTCCAGTCCATCTGTAGCATTTGGGTGAGATAAGTGCACAAAACCACACTGCCAAGGAACAGGGCAATATGAATCCAATAGCGCCAGCCTAGATTCAATTTGAATATTTTTTCACAGATGATGTATTGGGCGACCGCCGTGACGGTTTGAACGCAAAGACTTGTGCAGGCAGCTCCTCTCGATTGGAACTTGGGGATGACAATGAGATTTAATAAAATATTGATGACCACGCCGGCAGCCGCCACCATGTTGAGTTGCTTGAGACTTCCGTTTGCCGTGAGAAGGGTTCCGAAAATATAGGTGGTGGAGAGGCAGAAAAAGCTACCCATCAGGATGGGGAACACTTTGGAATACTGGCCGATACGCATGAGATAGGCGGCTTCGGTCTCGCCTGGCTCGGGACGATGGTACATCAACTGCATGATGTCCTGACTGTAGAAAACGCACATGATGAGTACGATGCCAGTCATGGCGACCATGACATTGAACGAGGTTTTGACCAAATTACCCAGCTCCATTTTGTTCTTCAACGTGGCGGTGAACATGGGCAACAGCATGATGGCAAACAGATTGGAGATGTTGTTGCCTGCGTCGAAAAGACGATATGCTCTGCCGTAGATGCCTGCTTGAACCCCGTTGTCATCGAGAAGTCGCTCCAATAGGAAGGGCTCGATGCGGCTGTAAACGCTCATCAAAAGGACCAGCAACGCGAAGGGAAAGCTTTGGGAAAGGATTCCCTTGATGAATTTCAGGTTGACCTTGAAACTCAGATGATCCACATGCTTCAACACTAAAAAGAGTGCCAAGGCGATGGTGCAGAGATAGGCTGTGGTTTGAACCTGTAAATACCACACCACGTTGAAACGCTCAAGGGAGAACCACCCCGACCATAACAGAAGTGCCATCAACAGTATAGAGAGCACACGGTCGAATACCGAAAGCAAACTGTCGGCTTTGAAGAGCAACAGCCCTTGCATGTTTGATCGCAGGAACAGGACAAAGGACAAAAGAATCTGATTTAATCCACACCAGAACAGCATCTTGAGTTGAAACCCCTCGCGGAAACCGTTGAGATACCCCACCATGAAGATGATGACAGCGTAAAACACACCCAAAAGAAGCTTGATTTCTGCCAATCCGGCGAAATGGGTCGAAAGCATCTTGTTGTCACTGGCGATATTCCGACTGTTGAAGTTGGTGATGCCTAGGTCGAGCAGGATGTAAAAAAGATAAGAGAAATTGAAAATGGAGAGATACTGCCCATAGAGCGCGTCACCCAATATATTCTGCACTTCCAGGTCGATGCCAAGAATCCAAAACGGTTTCACTAGCAGGTTCAGGAAAAGCAAGAAGATGATATTCTTTATGAAACGGTTCTGCATCCCGATGGACGTTTTTAGGTTGCAAAGGTATGAAAAATCCAAATAATTACTCTTAAAAACAAAAAATGTTGTACTTTTACACCCAAATATTTTGACATGAATAAAGAACAGGAAGAGTCCGATGTGATGACCGAAGAGCTGATCGAAGAGGAGAAAAGCCTGCTGCTTCACAACGACGACCACAATACCTTCGATTATGTGATTCAATGCCTTGTTGAGGTTTGTGACCATACTTACGAACAGGCGGAGACTTGTGCATGGATTACGCATTATAAAGGAAAATGTGCCATCAAACATGGGACATTCAACGAGCTGAAACCTTACTACGATGCCATGCTCGACTGTCATCTTTATGTCAGTATCCAATAACTTATAGATCCTGACACTATGAATCCATACTCTGTTGAAGAACTGGATCAAATCCAGAGGGCCTATGAGCTGATGCTGGAGGATATCCGCCCCAATGTGCATGAACCTGAACAACTGGCTGAAATAGAGAAAGCCTATCATTACTGCCTCGAAAAATATAATGGTAAATATATGGTCTCGGGAAAGGCTTATCTTTTCCACTTGATTGACATGGCCCGCATTGCCGTCCTCGAAGTCGGCCTTGGCTATATGTCCGTGGAAGCAGCCTTCCTCCATGGAATCACCTATAAAGAACAGGTGGATATCCATGAAATCGAGAACAAATTCGGTAAAACCGTTGCCATCATTCTCGACGGCTTCGACAAGATTTCCGCCCTCCAAACGGAAAAGGTGGCGTATAACTCCGACAACTTCCGCGTGCTTTTCCTTGCCTTAATAGAGGACATGCGGTCGGTGCTGCTCAAAGTGGTACACCGTGTCTATGATGTGCGCAATCCCCAGGATGTTGACTCCGAACGACTGGGAAAATACTTCCATGAAATCAAATACATCTACATCCCCATCCTTCACCGTCTTGGCTTGTATAAACTCAAGGCGGAGATGGAGGAGAAGCTGATGCGTTATGAGAATCCTGAGGAGTATCGTGTGCTGGAAGCCAAAATCGAGGCCACCAAGGAGAGCCGCCAACAGACCGTTGACCGTTTTTTGGCTCCTATCATCAAGGGCTTGGACCTTGAAAGCGAGAAGAGCAGAAGAAGCGGCAAGTGTAAGTTTTCCTATTCCATCAAATGGCGGATGAAGTCGATCCCTTCCATCTTTGCCAAGATGAAAGCCAAAAATGTGCCTTTCGAGGAGGTTTATGACTTGCTTGCCGCCCGTGTGGTGATTCGTTGTGCCTCCAAAGACGAGATTGCCTGCTGCTGGATGGTGTATTCTGTCATCACTAGCATCTATGAACCCAATCCGGAACGGCTGCGCGACTGGATCACCAAACCTAAAGCATCGGGCTATGAGTCACTTCATACGACTGTGAAATACAACGACAAGCTGTGGTTTGAGGTCCAGATCCGTACCACTCGTATGGATGAAATCGCGGAGACAGGGCAGGCCGCACATTATCTTTATAAAGGGGAGAAACCGAACTCCGAAGACTGGCTGCTGAACGTCAGAGAGGTGCTTGAGAATCCGGGACTGGTGTCGTTTGAGAATTCTTATAAGAAAATCTATCAGTCTGATAAGATATTCATTTTCACCCCAGAAGGCGACTTGAAACAGCTGCCGGTAGGCTCTACCGTGCTCGACTTCGCTTACGAGGTGCATACCAAAGTGGGCGAGACTTGCAACGGCGCTAAGGTGAACGGTCGGGTGGTGCCGATCCGTCATGTGCTGACCAACGGCGACAAGGTAGAAATCATCACCAACAAAAAACAGTCTCCTAATGCCGACTGGCTGAACTGGGTCGCCACTGAAAAAGCTCGGAACAAAATCCGCCGCTTCCTGAAAGAAGAGGAGCTGAAAGAGTCGGAACTGGGTAAGGGACTGCTCCATAGAAGGCTGAAAAACTGGAAGTTCCCTGTCACCGAAGAGGTGATCGAACAGCTGGTTAAAGAATTCAAAACTGAGAACTCTTTGCAACTCTACCATAAAATCGCAACCGAGAAAATCGACCTTGCTGATGTGAAACATTTCCTTTCCAAGGTGTTCGATCCCCATGGGGAGCGAATGGAGCATCTCAACCCTGAGCCTGTGGAAACCAAAAAAGAGACAACCTCTGAGAATGATGAAGGCCTCTCCATCGGTGAAGATATTGACAATGTGAATTATAAGCTTGCCAAATGCTGCAATCCGATTCCTGGTGACAAAGTGTTTGGATTCGTCACCAATGAGGGTAACATCACCATCCATCGTGTGAATTGTCCTAACGCCAAACGACTGCAAGAACGCTATGGCTACCGGATTATCAACGTGAAATGGAATGGCATTGAGAGTGGCGTTTCACAGGCAACCATCAGGATATCAGGACGTAATGTTCAGGGGCTGCTGGGAAAAATCACCAGAGTCATTTCGGAAGATATGCAGGTTGACATGAAAAACCTTACCTTTAACTCCGACAAGAACGGGTTTGCCGAGGGGAAGGTGGTTCTGCAAATCTCTGATGTTGATGCATTGGGATT
>JAEEII010000295.1 GCA_016281295.1 Bacteroidales bacterium | reverse complement strand
CCATCCATGAGATGACGGAGGGCGATTTCTCATGCGTCTGCCAGTATGAGGAGTTGTCGGTGTTACCTCGGACATGGTTCAGATAGAAGATACAGAATGGATCAGCAAGTTTATACCTCGCAGTCGATTCACCAAAAGGATTGTATTCCATAATCAGCTGCTAGTATTTATTTTCAGCCGCAAAGATATGAATAAAGATTCATTTGGCTAAATATTAAAACAAAAATCAGCCAAAATAACTTGTTTTTTGATTGCTTTGGCTGATTTTGACACGATGTGCTACAAGCAAACTTCTACATATCCTCAATGGACAGGCCCACGCCAGTCGGTCATCTATTCTTGTCAACTTGATTACGGTGCAAAATAAACAAAATAATTGGCGAACCACCAAGCATTTTGGACATTTATTTGTCCACGAAACATATAAAATATCAGTTGATTGAAGCTGCGGCTCACCAAAGGCCTGAAAATAGCAAGCCGTGTCACTCTCATCCGTAGTGAACTGTTTACCTTTTTCTTCATCGCGATAGGCAATATGAATGTAAGGATAATTCTCTCCTCGGACCTTCCATTCTCCAGGCTCATAAACAATCCGCATGGGTTTTCCCGTAAAAGGGGGTTACATTATTTTCCATAATAATTGAATTATTAAACGAAAAAGTTGAATTAATAGAATAAAAAAAATCTCCGTCCCAATCGAGGCGGAGATCTCTATCATAAAACACCTACTGGTGGGTTTCATGGATTGACTATTTATTTAGCCACAACCTGAATAACCTGTCTGAAATCACATAGTGTCCATCCTCTCTGGCAATCACCTTCTTTGACAGTAACCCCTTCAAGGATGATTGCACCGAACTCGAAGATTTCAACTCATGCTTTCGAATGAAATCGCTTGACAATATCTCAGTCGTCCTTCCCTCCTTTGCCAAGGCATAAAGCACCTCCTTTTGACGGAGAGAAAGGCCTCTCAGAACGTTCATGAAAACAAACGACTGCTTGTTTAACAAAATACTTAACGATTTATCATATAATTCTTGAGTCACTTTTCCACCCACTGGGACAACATGAAACAACTCGTTCATGATGAACTGCACATACAAGGTTACACCGTCCACTGATTCAAATGCCATTTTTACATATTCCTCACCTATGACTTTATCAGATTCCTTGAAAAGACTCGTCGCAAATGCCGCATACTTATCCAAATCAATACGCCCAATTTGCATGAAAGTGGCGCTTTTATAAAAAGGCTTGTCCTGCGAATTGAACATATTAATCAACATGTCGGGTTCGCTACCCGCGAAAATGAAATGACAGTTGGGACAATGCTGAATTTTCGTTCTCAACAATGCCTCAACATTCTTTTCCTCATACTCCCCTATCTGTTGAAACTCATCTATAGCGACCACACAAGGTTTATCAGCAGTGCCAAGATACTTGAAAATCTCATCCAAGGTGGCCTCCGGCGATTCAATCTCTCCCAATGACAATTCAAAAGCAGGTTCCCCAGTTACTGCATCCATCTTGAAACCACCTCTCAATGAAAAAAACACAGTTTTCAGAGCATCTGTTAATTTTTTACTCCTTGGCTTCAAACTGTTGATAATCTCCTTTCCTAACAGCATGACAAATTCACGCAAAGAGGATGTGGAAAGGATATCAACAAAGAACACATGGTAGTTCCTCTTAATCACTGGCTGATCAAAAACATGACAAATCAATCCAGTCTTTCCAATTCTCCTATGGGACACCAGCACCGTATTTCTACCATTTAACACATTATCCATCAATTCTTTGCTTTCTTCAGTTCGATCGCAGAAATAATGGGGGCCAGCGTAACTCCCGATGACAAATGGGTTATTCATTTTTCCCAGCTTTTATTAAGAATATAATTATTGCAAAAATAATAATTACTTTTATAATAACAAGTGGATATGAAAAAAACTTTCGTGGTCTTTGGTAAATGTCACATGTTCCTCTATAAGTTTTATATTTATCCCAACATTTCCAAATATCAGTTACATACACGTTATATCCCAGTCCTAACAACCCATGTATAATTAAACGATATACTTCTGTCTGAGGATAAAACTTTGGATTGTTGGACTTATCCATTTTATAATGAAACGCAAAAGGAGTGCCAACTATTGAAACGTGAAATTTTGAGACAAACCCATCCATCAAACACGAACCCCACGAACGGCTTGTAATTCGTGAGATTCGTGTTCAACGATCCTGTTGCGCGAAGCTACTGCGCCGGATAGGTGAAGCTCTTGGTCGCGGTACCGTTGTTCAGGTACAGGTAGCCTTTGCCGGGCACCAGCTTGCTGAGGCTCCCCGACCACTGGCCGGTGGAGGCGTCGTAATAGCTGAAGCCTTCCTGGCCTTTCACCATGTCGCCGTCATCCGGGGTGAGGTTCACCAAGGCCTGGCTCAAGGTCTTCTGCGTGGTGAGCAGGTAACTCATCCACGTCCATCCCGGACCGAGGGTGATGACCACCTCGTATGGTTGGGGCGGCGCCCCCGCCTCGGTGAAGCCCAGCACGTAGGGGTTCGACAGGTTGCCGTAACCGTTGGTGTTGAAAGTCACAGCCTCGGGCGAGTCGACATCCAGCTCGGCGCCCAGCTCGTGGTCGTAGAGCTTGAAGCTGAACTGGTCGCCCTCCTCGCCAAACACGGTGAGCCACACCACATAACGGTCGGCGGGCGCGAAATAGGTGAGCGTTTGGCTACCGCGGCACTCGTCGCCACAGAACGCCCCCACCTCAAGGGCGGCGGAACGCTGCTCGTCCCCGTTGACCTGCACCACCGCCGTCATCGTCATGTTGTAGGCGTAGGAGGCGCTGGCCGGGGTCCAATGGTTGGCCAATACATGATATCCACATACTGTCAGAACTAACAATAAAAACAACTTTTTCATTTTTATACTATTTGATGTTATTAACACAGGTGATTACTTCGTAATGACGGTATGGATGGAGACTCCTTGGGTGGTGACCACGCGCAACGTGTAAACGCCATGGGCTTGGGAAGTGAGATCCACCTTCAACCGGTCGGCGTGGGTTTCCTGCCTCAGGACCAGCTGGCCCAGGGTGTTATAGGCCTCCACCCTTTCGATGTCGCGGCCTTCCACACAGAACACGCCGTCGGAGGGGTTGGGATAGACCGACACTTGCGGCAGCGACATGTCCTCCACGGAAAGGGAACCGAAGCGCAGGACGCAGGGGTTGGTGAGGGAGCCACGCGTGCCGTCGATGCTGAAGGCCATGGTTTCCGCGGCGAGGGCCGTTGCGGTGCCGTCGGTGAGGCGGAAGGCAAGGGGCTCGTCCGGCTCTCCGAACACGGTGAGGAAGGCCACATAGCGGTCGAGGGCCTCCACGTGGATCAGCTTCACGCTGCCACGGCAATCATCGCCGACGAAGGCCGCCAGCTCGTAGAGGCCGGAGCGCAGCTCGGCGCCGTCGGCCTCCACCACGGCAGTGACGGTCATGTTGTGGGCGTGGTTGTCGGCGGCGGGCCGGAACACGTTGTGTTCGGGGGTGAGGTTGGCCCCGGTGTCCCCGGCGCGTCCGGTGTTATAGGTGAGCGTTTGGGCGGCATTGCTGTTCGACTGGTACATATAGCCTTGGCCCGGCTCGAGGGTGTTGAGGGTGCCGTACCAGTTGCCGTCGCCGGCGTAGTAGGTGGCGTAGCTATTGCGGCCTTTCAACACGTCGTCGCCTTCAGGTGTGACACCGCTCATGGCGGCGCCGACGCTCACGGGCTGTTGACCCATGAAGCCGATCCAGTTCCAGCCTGGGTTGAGGGTGACGGAATGGTTGGCCGGACTGGCGGCCTGGCCCGTGACGGCGGCCTGGCAGGCGGCGTCGGTGCGGATCATATACATCTGCTCGTTGCAGATGGAGGTCAGGTTGCCGTACCAGCTGATGGTGCCGTTGACGTTGTAGGGCTCCACAAAGCCGTTTTCTCTCGACTTGATCATCATTCCGTGGCTGCCGAGGCTGTTCTCCAATTGGGCAAGGCCGTCGTTGCCGTTGAGTTCAATATAAGTGCTCCACCAGTTCCAGCCGTTGGTGAGGGCGGTGGTGTGGTTGATTTCAGAACTATTCTGGTTGAAGTTCGCCACCAATGTCCTACCCTCATTCACGACAAAGGTATAGGTGGCATTGGTGGAGACCACGTTGTCGTTTTCCGTCCAGTTGACGAAGGTATAGCCTTCGTTAGCCGTTGCGGTAAGCGTGACGGTGGATCCGTTGGCATAAGTACCGGCACCTGTGACAGTGCCTCCCTCGGCCGGGTTGGCAGTGGCATTAATAACCACTGCATTGGAGGAATAGCCGTATTGACTTGTATTTGAGCCATGAGAAGGCAACACTGGAACAGCATCGCGGTTACGATGATTTGCGGTCGCTTCCACGGGTAAGGCATCGGCGGAAAGCACCAAGGCGAAGCGATTCTGACTGTCATGAGCGGAAGCCTTAAAGCTATAAGACGGCGTGGCCAGCAAATCGACCTCCTCACCCGTGAACGTGTCAATCAAGTGGAGATAGTCGCATTCCGTATGGAGCAGGTTACATTCGATGACGAAACTCCCCTCCTCCACTGGCACAAAACAGAGGTTGTAGGCTTGCCTCCCTTGAGGTGCCACCGCGTAGGGTTGCCCGTCCACGCTCAGATAAAGCAAGCTGGGATGTCCCTCCACAAAAGCCTTGTTCAAGGTTGCCCCATCGTTCATGCGAAGATAGGCGCGGTCCAGCATCTTTTCGTCCTTGTTCAGCACCAAACGGATATAACTGCCTTGTTCCTCGCGTGAAGGCGTGTTAAAATACACCGTACCGTCCGCAGGGACTTGCACAAAGAATCCCTCGATGGGTTGAATGGCATCGTTGTCAGCATCCGTGTAAGCCACTAACTGGCTACCGCCCACCGCCTTATAATAGGAGGTAATGGGGGTATTGTTGAATTTCACGCTGTTGATGTTGATGTTGTTGGTGTAGGGGTTCCCCAACAGGTTGAATCCCGGCAGGAGACCGTGTTGGCAAGTCACCGGCACGGAGATGTCCGCATTAGAGGGGTTGAGCTGACCCGCAAGCTGCATGGCAAAACCATCTTGATGGGCGTAGAGGTAGCCATGCCCTGGAATGAAGGATTCGAGAGCGGTGGCCTCGTCCCTCTGGTTAAGCCACATCGCAGTCGGCTCGTCGTAGGCGTAGAGGTCGTAGCTGCCAGTAGTAAGCGGGCTGACGGAGGCACCTCGATAGATGGGGGCACTGACCGTAAACCAACCTCCATTGCCCGAACCGTAACCAGGGATTTGCCGTCGCATCGTGCCATGAAGACCCGGAAGGTTGTTGATGAGTTGACTGCCCTCCTGTAAAACCAATTGCGAAGGTTGCAAAATACCGATGCCGTAGTTAGTATTGAGGGTATTGCCGCTGTTGACGGTGAGGACATCGTTGAGGTTGAGCACATAAATATGCAACACCTCAGCATCCATATCCAAGTGGCAGTTGCTGTTGACGCACACCACGTCGTTGGGGCCGGGCAACTCAAAAGCATACCAGTTCGTCTCGTCCGACCAAAGGTCGTTGTCCAACTGGTCGAACACGCACTGCTCCACATAATTGGTAAACTGGCTCCATCCAGCGGCTGACTGGTAATCAGGAATCATGGCGTAAGGCACATACGCCGGGATGGAGAAATCCATGCTCTGGAACGAATTGCTGCTGGCAGTAGGCGGCGTGGGGTTCTCAGAAATCAGCACCGAAAAACCGTTACAGTTTTTGAATGCATTGCTACCGATACTATTCACTTGGCGACCCACGATGAGGGAACCTTGGAAGCCCGAGCAATTTTCGAAAGTAGCATTGTTGATGGTTTGCACCCCGCTACCGATGACGAGGGAGCCATCGAAACCACTGCAACCACGGAACGCGTATTGCCCAAGTATGGTAACGGCATTGGGAATCACCAAATTACCTGAAAAACTGCTACAACCATCGAAAGCGTATTGTCCGATGGTAGTCATAGCGTCATGCAGGACCAAAACACCTATGAAACCACTACAGCCTCGAAACGCCGAATGAGCGACCTCCGTTACATTGGCAGGAATGGTCAAAGTCCCCGTCAAACCACTACATCCATTAAAGGTATATTGGTTCATGATGGCAAGAGAATCGTTGACTGGCAACGACAAATTACCGTTGAAGCCGCTACAATTGTTGAATGCATACTGACCTATGCTTTCTACTGAGTTCGGAATGACCAAATCGCCAATGAATCCACTACAACCATCAAAAGCGTACTGACCTATGGTAGCCACATTGTTACCAAGAAGCAAGGTTCGGCCTTGCCCCGTACAACCCGCAAATGCATATTGACCAATATTAGTGACGCTGTTAGGAATGTTAAGATTGTTAGACATATTGGTACCATTTCTAAAAGCATAGTCTGGAATATTGGTCACATTTGCGGCGATAGTTAGGGTAACAATTGGTGTGGCACCGCCATTGGTCGTTCCACTGTTGAACACGGAATACTGCAAGTTGGTAACCATGGAAGTACAATTCGTTGCGTTGAAATGCACCGTAGTCAAAGCGGGGCAATTCCAGAAAGCATACCCGCCAACAGTTTCCATACCTGTGCCAATGGTGACCGAAGGCAGATCCTCGCAACCATAAAAGGCATATTGCCCTATTGAAGTAACAGAATTAGGAAGATTGAGTGCGGAACGGAGTGCTGAACAACCATTAAAGGCATACTCCCCAATAGCTAGCAAACCATTGCCTTGAATCACCATCTGCACCAAACTATTGCAACCCTCAAAAGCATGATTTCCTATTTCTATAACCGAAGCGGGAATGACCAAACGCTGATAGATATCCACCGAGCCTTTGAAGGCATAGTCAGGAATACGCTGAACGCTGCCGCCAATTACCACACGGGTTAATGCCGAAGCCCCTCCACTGGCATCACTCGAAAACACAGAATAATTGGTGTTAGAATTATAGGTTGTCTGCATACTGGTACAATTGACGGCATTGAAAGTAACCGTTTGCAAAGCCGGACAATTCCAGAAAGCCTTGCTGCCCACGATGGTCACTTGCTCAGGAATGGTTATTTGGGTTAACTCTGTGCAACCATAAAAAGCTTGTTCTCCAATGGAACCAAGAAGAACAAAATGCTGTAATTCATTAAAAGAATGGATGGAGGTGTTGTTTTTGAACACATTGCCAAGGTTTGTCACTCCGGCAGCCTCGACATAGCTCAGCTCACCATCTCCGTTGGCATCCCAGTTGGCCACGCAAAGGGCTTTCACATTGGCATCAGCAAAAGTAATGTATTCTTCAGAAACAAAGTTGGCCACCAAGTTTCTACTGCGCAACACAGTAAAGGTATAGCTGGCATTGGTAGAAACAACGATTCCCGCTTCTGACCAAAAGGCGAAAGCGTAGCCTGCCGAAGGCATCGCCGTGAGCGTGCATACGGCGCCCGCAGAATAGGCGCCGACACCGCTCACCGCGCCGCCCTCCGCTGGGCTGGGGGTGGCGTTGATGCCAAAGGAACAATTCTGGGCAGGGCGAACCAAACGCACAGAGAGACCGTATTTGCGGTAGTTGCTGTAGCTGGCTAAGAGCTTGCCACCATAGAAGTACACGAAGTAGGCGTCGTCGCCATTGTAGTACGACGCCGACCAGTAGGCGCCGTTCGAACCGACATTGTAGACCGAAGTCCCATCCCGGTAGCCAGCGTCGGGCAGGAAGACAGCACCGTGCTGATCCAAGGCTCTCCACTGCCAGGCCATTATGACATTGGTGGAATAACTGGCGCCAGAACTATTTGTGCTGTTCAGCGTGTAGTACTCGGTGCTCCAGTCGTCAGGCAGCAAAACCACACCGTTTACGTTATTCACTTTTGCCATTGCATATCGGATACCACTCTGGGTGCTTCTTGAATTGAGCACATACTGCCATTCATCTTTTTTCAAAGTACGCCAACCACTGTTCTCTAAATTGCCGCCATTGATGATGGCGTTGTAACCCCAGTCGGCCTGACCCGTTTGGTCATACAAGTTATACGTGTAGCTGCCATAGGCATAATAGTCGCCAGAGTTTCCGCTGGTACTCCACGGCTGGTAGCAGGTGGCTCCGTGGTTATATCCACTGGTACCCCAGCCGAAGAGGTCGCGATCCTTGTTTTGATCAATGCTATTCTGACCCGTGTTTATTCCAAGATAATCCCATTGGTTGTCGGCAAACTTCCAATAGGGTGTGCTTGCACTGCCGATATATTGGAGATTTCCTTGGGAAAAAAAGACATAAGTGCTATCGGAAACCGAGAAAAGCCCGTGGATAGTGCCCTCTGGATATTGTGCACAAAGAGTTGTCACACTCGACACATTAATAAAAGTGATCAAGAATGCCAACAAAAGTTTGTTTTGTAAATACTTTATCATATTATTATTATTTTATGTTCAATAATTATTATCCAAGTTTAGCAAGTCCATCCAAAATTAGCGTAACTTGAATGATGTTTTGATTAATTCATAAAGCAGGATAACAGTTCCGTTTTCATGGAATCCGGTCTAAGACATATTTGACCTTATAGCAGGGAGTACATCCGCCACAATTCTTTTTCCAAGCACCGTTTGCTGTATTAGAAGGATGAAAAACAGGGACAACATCCATCTCTAACCCGCTAACAACCTTCTGAAATGCCACATCATTAAACAATTGCTTAGCTTGACCTCCCATCAAAATAACATAATCCGGTTTAATACAATTCATCTCCTCTGCCAAACAATCAAAGTAGGGGTTCCCGCTTTTCCAAGGCCCTCTACTTTTATTAAGGGCAATATTATTAAACCAGCATTTCCATATATCTGTTACATACACGTTATATCCCTTGATTAACAGCCCTTGAATGATTTTCCGATAGACCAGTGTCTGAGGACAACACAAAACATCGTTATGATAAGCGAAGGGAGTGCCAACAATTACCTTTTTAAGGTGATGTGATGGCAACGTTTTAGGATCGCGCAAAGGGTCTTGTGCCACAATGGCGACGGTCTTGCGTTGCTCTTCATCTGCTCTCACTAAGATGGGAATATCAACCCCAGTCAAGGAGGGAACAGATTTAGAAAGCACCCCATAGGTACCAGGACAAAAATGACATTCCGGAATCGTGCCGATTGTTTTAATAGAAGGGGTCAAACAGCCCTTTGAAAGTGTTGGAAAACCGCTGACCTTTGATAGTTTACCAAAGGCATCAATAAGGCATTTTTCCACTATGCCTTGTGTAGGAAATGACATCGTAATCATATCGCAGTTGTTTTTTTCGCCAGCCGACTCCAAACCAGCAGTTTGTATTATTGTATCACTGAGAAACAATAAGAAAACCATCGGGAATCACGCGTCCTTTCGCAGTAGGCGCGTCGCGGTTCTCTTCTTGTCCGCTTTTTATCTTGCGCCTACAAATAAATTAAAAAAAAACCGTTTTCCGCTGGTTCATTTTAGTTCATTTTATCGCTCCGGCGGGTTCCAACTCCTGCTGCCAATCGGAAGCGTTGATGTCGTTGATGTCGTTGCTGTTGAAAACCACCTTAGGCAACAAGCTTTTCTATTACACCTATAGATGCATGGTCATGCAGGCGGGAATGAGAAGGGTCTGTTCGTCACGGCGAAGATCTTTGGTGTAGATTAGGTAGCGGTCGCTGATACGGGTTCTCGGTGAGGCTCTTGTCCCAGAAGGCAAGGGTGACGAAGAGACCCGTGTCGCCAACGTACATCTTGTATTGGCTGTAGTCGGTGTTGATGGTGTCGAGATAGGTGTTCACGGCCTGCGGCATGCCGCCCACAAGCATATAGAGGCGGAAGTCACGCATGAGTTTGCGACAGACGGCTTCGCCAAGGGGCTGGCGGTTGCGGAGCGCCTCGCCCAGCAGGGGCACAGTGACAGTGTCGCCCATAGCCCAGCGGAACTCTTCGTAGTCCTTGGGGTACATGGTGATGCGGGTTTCCTCGCTGGGAATGACGATGCCCTTGGTGTTTTTCTTGATGGAGAGCAGGGAGCCGTGCTTCAGGGGCATCCGCGAAATCGACAACGATATATGTATGGAATCCCCAAATTATTTCTTTGAAAACGTATGGAATCCCTGAATTTTATCATAACACCTCCCGCACCAACCGTACCGCACGCCCGTCACCACGGTGACCACCGGTCTCAATATCAAGAATCTCCCCGCCAAAACCCAACATATAAGAGGATTCCGCGGCAGCATTCGCCAAATGATAAGCACCTATATTCATATACACTCCATCAATGGTGCGCATTCCCGCTAACGGCAAAAACACCGCTCCGGCGGGTTCCAACACCTGCTGCCAATCGGAAACACTGATGTCGTTGCTGCTGAAGACCGCCTTAGGCAAATTGACCGAAGCAAGCTGATAGGCCGTCACTTTCCAATCGTCGGGCAACAACAACAGACCCACCACCCCATTGACAGTGGCCTTGGCAAAACGGATGCCCGAGGCGGTGTTGCGCACAAAGAGCAGATACGCCATGTCGTCCCTGCTCAAGGTATGCCATAGATGCTCCTTGTTGCCGCCGTTCAAGATGGCATTGTAGCCCCAGTCGGCCTGGCCCGTCTCGTCAAAAAGATGATACGAAGGATTGCCGTAGGCGTAATGCAACGCATTGCTTTTCGTGTCTTTGTTGCCGCTCCATGGCTGCCAGTTTACCGCGCCGTGGTCGTAGCCGCTCGTGGCCCATCCAAACAGGTCGATCCAACCGCTGTAGGTCTCCGATATCTTGTCGTTTTCTTTCCCCAAAACGTCGTACTGATGCTCCGCGAAACGCCATGTCGCGGTGGTGGCTTGATACTGCAAGTTGCCTTTCGCGAAACGCACCTGCCTGCCCTCACTCACGGAAAACAGCCCAGGCAAAGCCCCATCCTCCAAAGAGATGACCGTATCAGAAGGCAAGGTGGTAAAGGAAACCTCATTACCGTAGGTGGTGCCCGCTGTGCTGGTCAGATAAGCCCTCACGAAATAGGTGGTGTTGGGGAGGAGCCCGTCGATGACCATACGGTCGGCGACTCCCTCTCCAACAATATGTCGGCCTTTGATGGTGGGATGATGAAGCATCCCCCAGCACAACCCTATCTCCATTCCGCCGCAATCCTCGTTCCTGAGCAGGTTAACCCCGCTCTCCGCTCCTGTGGCGGTGACGCCAACCGCGGGCCGGGTGCTCACGGTAGGCGAGACAAGCCATTCCAAACTGTCGTATTCCGCCTGGCTGATCCGATGCTTCCGATACGCTTCCTTGTACGATTGGCATCGGGCACTGATCTCGTCCATGATTTGTCTCTCGTGCACCAGCTGGAATTCCCTGTTCTGAGCGATAAAAGACAGCCTTTTCTGATCGTCATGCTGATAAAGGCAACTCATCTCATCACACATCGCGTTGACGGACTCGCGGGCTTTGCTGAGTCGCGCCATCAGCACCTCCCGGTATTCTTTCCCCTCTTCAGCCTCCAACAGGATCGGATGAAGGATGGTATTGGTTTTCCAGCCCGCCTCCTCCCCGTAGTTGATTTGATCCATCGACAGTCCTGCGTTGACGGTTTCAGGGGAACCGGTGGTTGGGACAGGTCTTCGCAAGGCCAGCAGAACGCTGAGCGCCACAATCACCAACAGCGGTAGCGTCCTTCGCGTTTGGTCGTTCCTTGCCAAGGCTTTGCGCACCGCCTCCATATCGGGATAACGCCGTTCAGGGTCTTTGCAGGTGCATTTGGCCGCAATGGAACGATATCGGTGTGGTAACAGCTTCCGCAGCAACAAGCCGAAAGCATAGATGTCGGAACGGCAGTCGATGACACCGTCGGGGTCCAGCTGCTCGGGCGCCATGTATTTCAAAGTGCCTGCCTTCTGTTTCAAGATGAAGTAATCGTCGGCATCGGACAGCCCGAAGTCGATGACCTTCACGTTGTTGCCGTTGCGGGTGACGAGGATGTTGCTGGGCTTCAAGTCGCGGTGAAGAATTTGTTTGCCGTGAATATAAGCCAGCGCGTCGGCAAGCTGGTCAATCATCTTGCGACGGATCTGTTTCGAGGGCTTGTTGGCAAGAAACTCGTCGAGCGGGATGCCGTCGATGTATTCCATCACGATGCAAGGACCCATCTCGGGGTTCGTTTCCTTGAAAAACGCCTTCACAATGTTGGGATGGTCGAATTGTGCCGCCAGGTCAAACTCCTTCCTCAGCAACTCGATATAGGACTGCTGGTCGCGATACTCGGGTTTCAAGCCTTTCAGGATGAACCACTTGCCCTGCCGACGCATTTTCACCACTTGGTTGAAGCCTCGCGACGACAACGGCTCATAAACCGTCATCATGTCCGTCGCGGTGATGAAATTGCCGTCAATGATACCCGATACGCTGTCTTTGTCCATAGCCAAATTATTTGCAAAGATACAGGAATTATGATTGCGGCGGCAAAATGAACTGAAATGAACTGCGGTAATTCGGAAAAGAAGTTGCATTTTTGCATTTTAATTCAAATCACCATGGAAAACACCAGTCCCGAGATCTCAGAACTCAAGCAGCGAATCGAAGCAAACGTCAGTCGCAAGATAAAGACCTCCGCTGATTTTGACTTCCTCAGCGGAGCCATCTGGGAACGCACCCACGAAATCGTCAGCGCCTCCACCTTGAAACGGATATGGGGTTACGTGGACGGCCCCGTCAGTGCCCGCCAAAGCACGCTTGACATCCTGTCGCAATTCATCGGGTTCAAAAACCTGGACGGGTTTCTGGAACACATCACGTCGGAAAGCGGCTCCGACCGTGTGACCGGCCAACACATCAAGACGGAGAACCTGAAAGTGGACGATCGCGTTTACGTGTCGTGGAAGCCCAACCGCCGCTGCACTTTCCGCTATCTTGGCGACTTCCGCTTCATCGTTGAGCAATCCGAGAACTCAAAACTGAAAGTGGGTAACACTTTCCGCTGCGGACTCTTTATCCTGGGAGAGCCGCTCTACCTGAACAACCTCGTGCAAGGCGACAATCCGCCGGTGGCCTTTGTGGTCGGCAACAAGGGCGGGTTGTGTGAGCTGGAATTACTTCACTAAGAGTTTACTCACACGGATGCCATTGCCGTTTTCCAAACGAAGCAAATAGAATCCAGCCGGCAAAGACAACGTCGTTTGACCTTCAATGTCACGAAAAAGTAGTTGCTGGCCAAGATTGTTCACGACCGAAAGCCTTCCCCTGCCCTCAACAAAGAAGGTGCCTTCTGAAGGATTGGGATACAAGAAAAACTTATCACCATCGTTTTCGTCAACACCGGTACCCGAGAATTGGGCTACCAAGTCCCTGTTTCCCGTAACAATGAAGGTGTAAGCGGCCTCTTCTGAGACCACCCCGCCATTCTCCATCCAGTACTTGAAAGCACAGCCATTGTTGGGAATGGCAACCAGAGTGCAGGTGTTGTTGGCGTAATAGGTGCCTGCACCTGTCACGATTCCGGCTCCAGTGGGGACAGCCGTGGCGGTGATTTCGTAGGTTTCT
>JAEEII010000294.1 GCA_016281295.1 Bacteroidales bacterium | reverse complement strand
CCCCCCTGCACCCCATTCCGGCAAAGTGACCTTGGAATTAAACCACGTGGGTAAAGCCTACGGCGACAAAGTCATCCTGAAAGATGTCAACCTACTCATTCCCAGAGGAGAAAAGATTGCCTTTGTAGGCCGTAACGGTGAGGGCAAATCCACCCTTTCGAAGATCATCTGTGGCGTACTCGACCATGAAGGGGAAGTAAAACTCGGTCATGAGGTTAAAATTGGTTATTACGCTCAGAATCAGCAAGATATGCTTGACATGAACAAAACCGTGTTTGAGACCTTGGATGATGTGGCGGTGGGTGACATGCGCCTGAAAGTCAAGGCCTTGCTCGGTGCTTTTCTGTTCCGTGGTGATGACATCGACAAGAAAGTGAAGGTGTTATCAGGCGGCGAGAAAGCCCGTCTTTCCTTGGCCAGGATGCTCCTCTTCCCCACCAACCTCTTGGTCCTGGACGAGCCCACCAACCACTTAGACATGCTCTCGAAGGACATCTTGAAGAACGCCCTAATCCAGTACGATGGCACCCTCATCATCGTCTCGCACGACCGTGACTTCCTGCAAGGACTAACCAATAAGGTGTATGAGTTCCGCAAGCCGAACATCAAAGAATACATCGGCGACATCTATGATTTTCTGGAGCAGAAAAACCTCAACCACCTGAAAGAGCTCGAAATCGCTGCCAAACAGCAACCCAAGACCATCGCACCCGAACCGGTTTCGCAAAACAAAATCAATTACGAACGCAAAAAGCAGATTGATGCCAAGTTGCGCAAAGTTGACAAGGAGATTCAGCGTTTGGAAGATGCCATCAGCAAGATGGAAGCGGAATTAGCCGTGTTGGACGACATCATGAGCCATCCTGACCAGCATCCCGAGGTGAAGGTGGATAACGACCTGTTCTGGTCGTATGGACAGAAGAAGGAAGAGCTTCAGAAAATGATGGATGACTGGGGTGAGAAGCAAATGGAACGTGAGGAAATCATGGCGGAATACTAACCGCTTAAGGCAACACACAAGCGTCTTTTAGAAACTTGCGCAAAGGAAGCAGAATCATCAAACGAGCCTCTAAATTCTGGAGATGACGACTTCCCAGCGCCTCATGTTCAAGATCCCCCCAACCCAGCACATTGACAGTGCCATTCTTTTCTTTCCAAGAAAAATCACTCAATAAACTGACGCCATACGACAACTCAAACTTGACGAAAAAGCGCGTGCGTCCTATCAAAAAACGAGTGCCAAAGCCCACCCCTGCCACAGCACTGACATCCAGAGGCGTAATCATGGCATCGGTCAATTTCAATTCATACACCGATGGGGAAAAAGAGCCGTCGCTATATGAACGCATCCATTTGAAATCGCCTTTGATCCAATAGCTCAAACGAGGTGCCATAAACAGATAGGGCCGCATGTTATCGCGATATCCAAACCAACAGGTGATGGGAAAACGCAATTCCAAAGCCGTCAATGACATGTCGTAATTCACCAAAGCATACGCTGAAGACGAGAAACCAGTCTGGAACTCAGAACTATAAGATTTCTTGATCACTCGCTGAGTGTAAGAAAGATCCATTCCAACCGAAAACCTCCGAAGTGTGTTCCACTCCATCGCAAAACCAAATGCAGGCGTGTAAGCTGGCCGCATTGTGGACTTGGTGACCGCAGAATACACCATATTGTTTACCGTAACGCCACCCGTCACACCAACACTAAGCGAACTGTTATTACGGTACATATAGACCGTTTCCTTCAAATGCGGTGCGAATTGGGCATGCAACACGTCCAACCATGACAGCAAGAACACCAATATAATCAAGCCTCTTTTCATTGCTTCATGGGGTTTGGGGGGTTAACAAATCATCATGAAACCAAGAGCACTGCTCCGCCAATCCATCGAAATCCTTGAAAATGAAGATAGAGTTGACTGGATACACGGTTCCTGGCGCTACGGAATCTTGGTAACTCAAGATCTTATATCCATATCTAAAGTCCTTAACGCCTTGCGCAGTCATCGTTCCCGACATCAGAACCGCATGAACCGGAGTGCCCTCCGTATGGGTTATCTCATTAAAAAAGGCGGTGAATGACGAATCACGTCCCGTCAAGTAAACTGGAGAAATGATTTTGCAAAAAGTTTCTTCAGAACTCATACAGAGGTAGTCGGCGATTTGAAGATACTGGTTTCTGAACAGATGATAATGAGCAATAGGCGACAATTGACCAGGTTGAGGCGCAAAAGGAGGTTCCAGATTGGTGGCGACATACTCATGCAACGACAGGAACTCCATGTTGATGACAGGAGGCTGATTCCCAAAAAAAATATGCTCTTCACCATAAAGATTCAACAAATCTCTTGGCAAATAGTCTGTGATGAAGGGGATTTCCTGAGGGTCATTCAGCAAAATGGTCGTTGTTCCCTCCTTCAGGCAGGAAGGAAGAAACAAAACCGACATCATTACTGTTATCACAAAAACTCTCAAACCTCTTTGATTCATACCTCTGAAGCTTTATCAAGGTAGCAACATGACCTTTCGTACCATCAAGTCGTTATCGCTTTTCAATACAAAATAATACATTCCTGATTCCCGCTGGGGCATCTCATACTCCATGGCGGTGTGCAAGTCAGCGTCCACAGCAAAGGCATCCAATTGAGCACCCATGCTGTTGAACAACCGAATCTCCAAAGGACCTTTCAAATCACCGAAGAACAGGGTCACCATTCCATGAGTGGGATTCGGCGCTAATTCAAAACCAGACTGTTCCTCATGTTCAGGCAAATCATAATAGGAGGTTCTGATAAAAAACTCCTTTTGCACCGTATCACAACGGTTTATGACTTGTGCGCGCAGCATCACCGTATCAAGCAGATAGGAGAAAACATACAAAGTACACGACATTCCCTTGCCATGTGGAACCAAATACCAATTAGGACAATCAATCTCCCAAATAGCAGTATCCACCTGAGTCCGTTCCTCGACAAGATCCAGCGCATACTCATTCACACTGATATGTGTCTCACTCCCTCCAATGGGGAAATGAGTCCCGACAAATTCAAAATCAGGGGTAAAGCCCAAATCGAGTGTCAGATAATAAGAGCTGTCGCAACCAAAAGCAGTGGTCCCCAGCCTTTCATAATAGCCCGATTGTGAATACTCAACCCCATAAAAGTCAAAGCTGTCCTCGTCACATAAGATATGCGTCTCCCGATGAACAACGGGGTCACCCACATGGACATCTATCGTCAAGGTATCAGAGATACTTTCCTGGTTGAAAGTATAACCTTTGACAATAGCTCTCACCTCATAATCCCCACCCTTCGCGTATTTATGCGAGACCTTAATCCCGGAGCCCACCTTGCCGTCCCCAAAAGACCAATTCACCTGGACATGATAATAATTGGTAATCACTTTGAATTGGGCACGTTCATCGCTGCACATTTTCAATCCATTATGATAAAAACCATTCCATAATCCATTGACATACAGTTGACTAGTCAAATCTATCACATTGGCGCCCACACAATAGGCATACCCTTTGGCTTCTCCAAAGCCATACACGTGGGCAATAACTCCGGAGAAACAGGACAGATGATGGGTGTCATGCGAGATTTGTTTTTTCACAAAACTGTAGTCCTTGTTTCCAACCACTGGATGGAAAGCGGTGTCACTAATTAAGGCACCGTCAAAATAGACCTTGTCAATATCTTTGGTTTCCACCACGATATTCACAAAATGCTCGTCAATAGTGGCATCACTATGATTGAAAGTACAGAAAGTAATCTCTCCGATTCGTTGTTCAACGGGTGGAATCCAAACCATGGAAGGGTCGCCCTTCTGTGATGAGGAAGGCTCCATAGGTTCTATGCCCGTGGTATTATAAAGATAAACGACGCTCGGCGCGCTGGTCTCGACATAACACGAGCCATCTGAGGAGAGCAGTTCAAAGGTATAAGTCCCTCCGGCACCGAGAACTGCTGCATCCACCCCGTTGACTTTCACCACATTATCACTTGCCGAAGAAGTAACCCTGACAAAATCGCGCACTCGGGATTGGGAAGAAGTCACCACGAACTCTGTTCCCCAGGTGCTAACAGGGAGGGCTTGTTCAAAGATATGATCCATGCCGTTGCACACATCATCCGGAATACAGGTTAGTGTGTTACCATTGAAGACAGCAATGTTTTTACCGCCATGGGCTGTGACCATAGAACCAGAGAGGTCGCGATTTTCGGAATCAAAATTCGACCTCACGAAATAAGTCTCACCCCTCGACAACGAGATTGTTTGCATGACACCGGCAGGTGACAGGGTTGTAGCCACCGATGGGGTAACATCCACTTCAGTGCCGTCTTCCATAGCGATAATCACGAAGCAACTGGTTTGCTGATCATCATAATTCTCACAATGCGATTGGAGACCCGACTGAATGATATAGTCGGAACCCAGACTTTCGACTGGAAGCACAAAAGAGGCATCGAAAGAGTTATTGGCAATGTTGCAGATGAAAACAGAGACGGTATCTGTCGCTACCAGCACCAGCGATTGATTATCAATGGTTTCCTCATTGAACTCGTTATAGGAATAGCTCTCAGGAATATCCACAATAGTGATATTGTTTTGCTTCACCGAGAAGTGAATATCCGTCAAGGAGCCGTCAGCTTTTTTGATGACTCCCGAGCAAGCCCTCTTAGCGCTAATCATCACGCGGTTCGACACCCATGCGCCACCATTGTTCTTATACCCATTTTGCATGAATGTAAACCAGAACTCCTTCCCTTGGGTGGAGTTCTGCGCCTGAAGTCCAACGCAGCAGGATATCAAGAAAAAAGCCAAAATGATATATTTTCGCATGGGGAAGAATCTTAAAAACAAGTTATTGAATCACCAGATCGAAAGGCATTCTTGCTTGGATTCCGGTATTTTTCTGAAGGTTCTCAAGTCCCTGGTAATAAGGATAATACGAACCAAGTTTCTGTTTCAAGGCGGCATCGATTTCATCTTTCTTATTCATCGACTCCATGATGCGGGCGAAAAAGTCTTTCGCTTTAGGCAATTCCACCACCTTGTAGTCATTGCCAAGGTTAGCT
>JAEEII010000293.1 GCA_016281295.1 Bacteroidales bacterium | reverse complement strand
CGGGGTCTGCCGACGGCGCTTGCGTCGTCGGCACAGGGTGGTGGCACGATGCGAAAACCATCGGAACGCAACACAACAGGCTCCATAAGACGGAACGGGGGCTCATTCTTTCATCCATTATTTTTCGTTTTGCAAAGATAAACAAATCCCACCATTATTGACGGGATTGTTGATGATTCAAGGAATCTATCCTCCCCCTGCTTCTATTCACCAAAATCACCCCAGTGAATACCAAGACCGCAGCCACCACCTTCTGCCAGTTCAAGCGGTCCATTCCTAAATAAATGCTCGTCACCATCCCGATTAAAGGCTGTACGTACGTGTATAAACTCACTACCGTTGGACGAAGCTGTTTCTGTCCTATCGGCAACAAAAAATAGGCGATGAACGTGGCAAAAACGATGATGTAACCCAGCTGTAGCCAATAGCTGGAGCTCATCTCGGCAAAGGGGAGATGGGTGAGCTCCTTGAGGTCGAGAGGAACGGCCACAAGGGTGGAGAATAGGAAAATCCACTTCATGAAGGTGACCACGTGGTATCTTGAAATGAGAGGACGGAAAATGCCCAAATAAGAGGCGAAAAATACACAGTTGCCTATCATCAGCAGGATGCCAATGGGCTTCGTCTCATTGACGCTGTTCCCACTATGGACGCTGATGGTGTTCAGAACCAATAGAATGACTCCTGCAAAACTCATCGCCACACCGCCCGCTTTCTTCAAGGTGATAGGCTCTTTCAAGGCGATGGCGGCCACAAACATCGTGAAAATAGGGGTGGTGGAGGTGATAATCGACGTATCTAACGGCGTCGTGAACTTGCTCGATTCAAGATACGAAAGCTGGGTAAGGAAAAACCCTAACATCGAAGCCGCGAAAATCCCGCACAAATCCTTGAATGACACCTTCTCCTTCGGCAGAAAAAGCGAAATCATCCAAAATAACAAACAAGCCCCTACCGACCGAAAACAAAACAAACCCAAAGAGCTGACCAAATGGGCATTGGTCAGCTCCTTGCAAATGATGATGTTGAATCCGAATATCGTATAGGCACCTAACACTGATAGATGCCCTATCAACCTCTCAGTTCTCAATTCTCAAGTCTCAATTCTAATACTCCCACAAGCTCTGCTCAAAGTCAAACATCTCGTTTTTGATGCGTTCCGACTCATAAAGAGCGTCGATGTTCAAAGCGTAAGAGTTGATATAGCGGTCATACATGTTCTCTTCCTTGACAATGTAGCTGTCGAAGACGCGCTTGTTGAGAATCTCCTCAAAGGTGCGGCGTTCAGCTCCGTTCTTACGGTTGGCTACGAAAGCTTCTGAAAGAACCTTGCGAGTCTGGTCATCGTAAGGAATCCAGCAGGACTGTGACAAACCGTCTTCATCGACGATGATGGGACCTAAGGCGATGATTCTCACCAAGAACTGCGACAAATGCTTGTCGAAATACCAGTCCTCTTTGATTCTCAGACGCGAGACATTGACCATGCGGTCCTTGAAAACAATCTCGTTGGCAACTTCCACTCCGTCTTTCATGATGACTGGTGGGTCACCGATTTTGGTGTTTTCCTTTTCGAAATCATCGCGGGTCAAAGGGGTTACCATATCATCAATGTTGTTCTCCACGCGGTAGGCGGTGATGTCGCCGCTCAAGATGCCGTCGTAGAGCACGGTGATCAGGTTCCTCCAGTCTTCAGTGGGGTTGACAGGGTAGTAGAACACTTGGTTGATCTTCTGCCGGAAGTCAATCTCGCGGATGATGGTTTTCTTCCACATCACATATTCCTCACGGATCTCCGGAAGGGGCGACAGTTTCTTCTCGACCATGGTCTCCTGACGTCTCGACAGGATGCTGTTCCTGGGCGGTTTGGCTTCCGTGGTTTGGGCGGTTGCACTCAACACCATGCCGAAAAGCATGGCTGCAGCCAGTGTTGAAACAAGTGTCTTTTTCATCTTCTATGGTTTTTATGTCGTTGTTTTATACTTATTTGATTTCCACAGCAATCTGGGTGTCGAGTACCTTCTCCTTGCCGTCGTTACCTTTGACGCGGATGGCTGTGAACACGTAGATGTCACCCACGTTGGCGGAGTTAAACACGCTCTTGAGGGTTTCGTTGAATTTGGAGCCGGTTACCTTTTCTTCTTTGGTGGTACCTGCCTTGGTTCTGTATTTCACGGTATATCCCGTCACGTCATAGTGGACTCCTTCAAAGTCGAAGTCTTTCATCTCGGCAATGACTCTGTTGGCATTGATCAAGGCGCCTTTTGTCACTTTACCGTCAGTGCCAACATTCTCGATCTTGGCGGTAGGTTTGGGAAGCTCTTTCACGCGGAACTTCATGCTGCCCAAGGAACTGCCTTGTGAGTTGACGTGTACGACTACCTCGCTCGGGTTGCCGTTCACGCGCAGGTTGTAGCTGCCGTTGCCAGTGCGTGTCAAAGTGGCTCCAGTGGCTGTGGCTGAAATCTCACCACCCACACCGCCTCCGATGGCAATCGGGTTGTCGATACCAGCATACACCACATTCATCTTGGTGGCCGACACACTCACTGCGGGCGGGGCCACGGTGAAGCTACCTTCGAAGGGGTAGTCTTCGATCTCGTTGGTCTTGGGGTTGAGCATCGGGATGACACCGGTGTACTTGTGGGTACCTACGCCCACATTGTATTCCAGGTCGATCACACCTTGGCTGTTGCTGGCATATTCCTTTTCCGGACCTCCGTCAAAGCGGACACGGGCGGTGGTTTGCGTGTTTTGCCAGGCGGTCACCATGGCTTGTGCGCGGTATTTCTGACCCGAGAGGATGTAGCTGCTCTCGGCGAACACCTTGGCGCCGACTTCGTCGAAGGTGAAGTCTTCGGCGTGGACGGATTGGGCCAGGTGGGTCACGGCATTCAGCTCAGCGGTCTCGATCTCGGAGATGAGCTTGTTGAGCAAGGTGACATCGGCAATCAACACCGTATGATGGAAGTTGTTGTATTCCCATCCTTTCTGCAAGGCGTCAGCGGCTTCAGGAGCATAGTCGATACGGGCACCGTACAACTCGCCTTCCACAGGGAGCCTCTTCAAAGCACTCTCGCTGAATCCAGTTTGCTCCATGACATAGTCTTTGGTGCCGTAAATGCTATCGGTGACCAATCCTAACTCATGAATATGCTCAAATCCCATGATTTTGACAATCTCACCACGGTATTCGCGGATTTTCTCTGAGAGCTCAAAAGCTTTTCCGTTGCCTTCGGGATTGCCCATCATATATTCAGTGGGCTTGTTGTAGTTGTCTCTCGACTTGATTTTGGAGGTGTTGATGTTGTAAAGCAGACGACCGTTATATTGAATGGTGTCTTTGCTCTTCAACAGACCGTCCGTCACCGCGGTGGCATAGTCTTTCTCTTCGATTTTGCTCACCAGATCCCACTTCATGGCTTCGATGTAGTTGATGATTGCCGTGGTTTTGTCACGCAAATCTTGGGCTTGTTGCCAATAGGGACCTACCTTTTCACGATCCAAGGCATACTGTTCTTCAAACGAGCCATAACGTTGCGAGATCTGCTGCATGAGGGTGATGTTGGTCTCCTGCACACCCGTGTTCACGGTGTCGAAAGCACCCAGGATGTCTTTGGAGACGTTCATTGCTAACAAGGCAGTATAGACCAGGTACATCATCCCGATCATCTTCTGTCTTGGGGTTTCTTTTGCGCCTGACATAGTATCGTACTCCTTTATTTGTGTTTATGAATCGAGTAAGATTTATGCCTTGATGTTCATGGCCGACAACATGCCGCCATAGACGTTGTTGAGAGCGGTCAGGCGGTTCGACAGTTGGGTCAGCTGTTTGTTGAGTTCGTTGGCGTTGTTGGCGGAGGCGCTGAGGTTATCCATATATTGGGTCATCGTGGCAGTCAGCTTCTTGGTGGCGTCGGAGGTCTGTTCGGCGCTCTGGAGCTGAAGCTCATAGATGGAGTTGAGCGACTGCATGCTGGTGGCCACTTTCTTGATGGTGTTGGCATCCAAAGCGCTGAAATCGAGCTTGCTCAGTGAGGCAGTCAGCTGCTCGTTGGTCTTGGTGTAGTTGCTGGCGAAGTCGCTGATGGTCTTGGTGGCCTGTTCCATGGCCTTGGCGTAACCGTTGGTGGCGGCCATGGCGTTTGAAACATCGGCGATGCCGTGGGCGTTCTCAGCCAGTCTGTCCAAACCTTTGCTGATTTTGTTCAAAGTGTCGGGGTTGACGTTCATCTTGTCGAACATCTTGTCGAGCATAGCGCCATCTACAGAGCTGGCACTGCTACCACCGGCGTTGGTGGTGCCGAACTTGGTGCGAGTCTGACCATCCCAGTCTTCCTCTAATTCCACAAACACGTTGTCCCATTGATATTCCAGATGCTGCGGTTCGAAAGCCGACAGGAAGAAAATCAAAGCTTCAACACCCAAACCGACACCTAACATAAGGTCTGCACCGGGGATGTGGGTCAGTTTGAAATAGGCGCCGATCATCACGATGGAAGCGCCGAAGCCGTAAACGTACCCCATGAAGGTCTTGTAGCCTTTCGACTGGGTGAGTGCTTGGAATTTCTTAAATCCTGTAAGATTTTCTTGTTTTTTTGCCATGACAATGTAACTCTAAAATGTTGTTGTTTTAGTTTTTTATAATAATCGATTATTAATCTCTAAATTCTAAATTCTAAATTATCTATATACCCTCGACAATTTAGGATTGTCGCCCTTGTTGCGGCCCAGGTAAGGCTGGATGGTGCGGAAGCCAATATAGCTTCTGGCGGTATCCTGGTACTCATAGTCGCGTGAGGTCACTTGGATATAATAGGAGATGTCTTTCCAAGAACCGCCACGGACCACCTTGCGTTTCATGACCGGCGGGTCATCGTCTTGGGCGTTGTAGGTGTAGTCGGGATTCAGGTCCCAAGTGAAGTTATACGAGGTCGGGTCAAAGGCGCTGTTGGTCCATTCAGCAACGTTGCCAGCCATGTCGTACAAGCCATAGTGGTTGGGAGGATAGCAGCCCACGATGAGGGTCCTCAAACCACCATCGGCGATATAGTTGCCGCGCAAAGGCTTGAAGTTGGCGAGGAAACAGCCTTTCACGTTGCGAGTGCCGGGACCACCCCAAGGATAGGGGTTCAAACGGTCGCCGCCACGGGCTGCCCATTCCCATTCGGTCTCGGTGGGAAGACGGAACTCCGACACTAAAGCGTCTTTCTTTGACGACTGGAACGAGTTCTTCAGCTGCGTTCTCCATGTGCAGAACGCGCGTGCCTGCTGCCAGGTCACACCGACCACCGGATAATGGTCGTAAGCCTGATGCCAGAAATACTTCTCCGTCATCGGGTCGTTGAAAGAATAGGCGTAGTCGTGAATCCAGCACAAAGTGTCAGGATATACGTTGACGGCTTCCTGGCGAACATATACCGAACGGTCGGTATAGCCTTGCTTACGGTTAGCCCAAGCACCTTTCCTGTCGGGGTTGATGCCGTTGTCGGCCTCGCCAATAGAATAGTCGTTCGGAATCAGATCCTCACCCTCGAACTCCTTCATGGCGGCAGCACGCAGGTCCACCCAATAATAGGAATAATAAAGCTTTCTGGTGTCGATTTCTTTGGCGCGGAAATAACGCTCATGCTCGGGAAGGAACATGGGTTCCAAGGCTTCCCTCACATCCTGGTCCTTGCTGTTCCAGTCAATCTTCTCTTTCCAATTCAGCATCGGAGGATCCAGTGTCTCGCCGCTCTTGGTTTCGGTGATGGCGTAAACATCGGGGTTGACTTCCGCCAATATTCTCCTTGCGATGGAGTCTCTCACCCAATAAACAAACTGCCGGTATTCATTGTTGGTGATCTCCGTCTCGTCCATGAAAAAGGCCGATACTGACACGGTCTTGGGCTCGTACAGCATGGAGGAGTTGATGTCTTCACCACCCACACCCATGGTATAGCTCCCCATCGGGATGAACACCATGCCGTAAGGGTCGGGTTGGCTGAATGAAGAGGTGGATTTTCGTACTCCCACTAATTCTCCTTGGTTGCCGGTACCGCATGACGCCAGCAGGATCGCTAAGGAAAATACAAACAGTAATTTTTTCATGTCTTTGATAATCATTATGTTTATCTATCTTCTTATGGTATCATATATTCCAATTAACCGTCAAAAGCCGAAATTATTGTATGTTATTAACAATTTTTTCAACAAGAATTACAAATATCTCACGCTTCGGTAGTCTCTCGGCGTCCTGTCGGTGTCTAATTTGAAACAATAACTGAGGGCAATCTCATGGGATCCGGGGATGTTGTACCCCATCATGTTGATGTCGTAAGCGTAGCCGATGACGAAGTCTTTGATGGCTAAACCGACGGTGAGACCGATGGATTCCTGGGGACGATAGTTGACTCCTAAAGAGAAGACATCGTTGTACGTGATTTTCATTCCGGCATTCAGCTGCGTGGATGAGATATCGCTCATCAAACCCACCGAGGGGATGAACTTGAAGGTGGGCAAGGTCTCGAACAAGAAAGGATAACCAGCCACCAAGTAGAAGGTGCGGTCGGTGGTGAAACTGGCCGCTGACTCAGTCTCTCCCAAGGCTTTGCTGGTGGTCTCCAACAGGTTGATTCCAGAGATGCCAATATAAAACGACTCGGGGAACTGCCAGAAAACACCTGCGCTGACATCGACAAGCATGGTGCTTTCATCCCTCAGCTGCGCCAGCAAGGGGTCACTTGCGTTTGTGGCATGAAGCTTCCCAAAGTCAACAGCACGGTTCAACAACGACACCGAGGCACCCAAACCGATGGTGGATCCGCCTAAGTCGAAGTGATATGAGTAGCCTAACCCCACATTGGTGTTGTTCTCAAACCCCAACTGGTCGTTCATGACCGAGAAACTGATGCCTCCTCCCAAGGCTCTGATGGGCATGTCACCCGTCAAAAGGAAGGTGGTCGGGGCAATGGTGTTGCCGTCGTCGTCAACGAATCCCGCCCATTGCTGCCGGTATAAGCCCAACAAGTTCACTCCTTCATTCAACCCGGCAAAACCAGGGTTGATGTAAGCGTATGAGTTATTGTAGTTGGTGAATATCGGCGCCTGTTGTGCCCGCAGGCCTGACGAGGCCGCCAGTACAAGAATCAAGGCAAGGACGATAGTATTCAGTTTTGACATTTTCAGTAAACTATAAAACAAGCCGCTAAATTACAAAAAAACTGTTTTCCACAACGTATTATCATTTGAAAAGTTTGATAATATCATTGCCATTGGCGAAAATCACCAGCGCAAGAACTAAAAATAGCCCGATATATTCTGCGATTTCCATGAACTTGTCGCTGGGTTTCCTGCGGGTGATGATTTCATACAGCAGGAACAGGATATGGCCTCCGTCAAGGGCGGGGATGGGCAGGATGTTCATCACAGCGAGGGCAATCGAGAGGAAAGCAGTCAGCCTCCAGAACATATCCCACTGCCAAGTGTCAGGGAAAATCTTGCCAATGGAGATGAAGCCTCCTACGCTCTCGTAGGCTTTGGTGCTGGGGTTGAAGATTAACTTCAGCTGCTTCCAATAGTCGGAGATTTCCGAGAAAGTCTTGGAGAATCCCTTAGGAACGGCCTGCCAGAAAGTGTAATTCTCGGTCTCAAGATTGAAATAGTCGCTCATCGGTGCCAGATATACGCCGATCACGCCTTCTTCAGGTAAATGCATCGACAAGGCCAGGGTGTCGAAGTCTCGAACCACCTTGATATCAATGTCCTGGTTTTTGAAGCGTTTGATGTTTTTTATAAAGTCTTGATAATAAGGTGTGCTGTAGTCGTTGATGCCGATGATGACATCACCCACCTCCATGCCGGCGGCTTTGGCGACGGAGCCTGCACTGAAGTCGTAAACCACAAAAGGCATACGATAGCTGATGAAGTTTACGTCTTGGGTGTTCAACAGCCTTGTGGTCGCGTCGTCGGGAAGGTTGATGACCACCACACGCCCGTCACGCTCTACCTCCACGGTCTTGGCATTCTCTAAAATCATCTCGGTGGGAATGCGGTAAAAGTTGTTGACTTCCTTGCCGTTGATGCTGATAATCTTGTCACCGTCGCGGAAACCGAATTCGTAGGCGAGACTGTCGGCGACGATGCCGTATTTGTTGACTTCAGAGGTGGGAAGATACTGCTCTCCGTAGTTGGAAAGCAGGCCGATGTAGATGGCAATGGCAAGCACCACGTTCATGAAGACACCAGCCACCATGATGATGAAACGCTGCCATGCTGGCTTGGAACGGAACTCCCATTCCTTGGCGGGCTGCTTCATCTGCTCCTTGTCCATCGACTCGTCGATCATGCCGGCAATCTTGTTGTATCCACCCAAAGGGAACCAGCCGATGCCATATTCGGTGGAGTCGCTCCGGCGCCAGTCGTCCTTATCCAACGTGTTCAAGTCGATGGGCTCGTATTCCACCACTTTTTTGCCTTTCTCATCACGTTTCTCAATGGTATTGTATTTCTCAGGGGTGGGCTTGGTGAAAAAACGCCATCTCAGCTTGCCGTTCACTCGCTTCACTTTCATAAGACAGAAACCCCAATCGAAAAACAGGTAGAACTTGTCAACCCTCACTTTGAACATCTTGGCGGCCAGAAAATGACCGAGTTCATGGACAAAAATCAGAATGGAGAGGGCTAAGATGAATTGGAGAACTTTTGTTAGTATGATCATTGTTGCAATTAAGAATTAAGAATTTAGAATTTATAGGGTTTCGTCGGGACGCTTTTCGAAGTCGATGTATTCTTGGGGATTCACCGAGAGGCCGTTATGCCATAGCTCGAAATGGAGATGAGGCCCGGTGGTGATGGTGCCTGACTCGCCGATGATGGCGATGGCTTCGCCTGCTTTGACATAGTCGCCTTCTTTCTTTAATAATGTGGAGTTATGTTTATAGGCGGAGAAATAATTGTTTTCATGTTGGATGCCGATGGTGTATCCAAAGTCAGGAGTCCAGGAGGAGAACACCACAGTGCCGTCCAAGGTGGCTTTGATGACTTGGTTCTCCTTGGCGGCAATGTCGATGCCATAATGACGGTTGGCAGGGTCGTATTGCATGGTAATCATGCCTGTCAAAGGAGTGAAGAAGTTGGATACCCTGTAATAGTGGCTCTTGACCAAGTTACCCGGATTCACCAGATTGTAGAGGTTGGCTTGCTCGAATTCCGCGCGCAAGATACTGTCTTCTGTCGATTTCCTGATTTCAATTGTGTCAACATCGAACGGAGCCAAAGGCTTATAGATGTCGGTTTCGGCAGCGCTGTCGTTGCTGAAATCATAGCCTTCTACGATGAGTTTCAGATTGTTGAAATAGACATCTTTGCGGTGTAGCTCTTCCTCGATGGAGTCGGCGCGCCGGCTTAGTTCATATACCTCGCGTTGAAGAGAGGTGTCGGTATAGCCAGGGATGTATTCGCGCAAGGGAGTGAATGCGATGATGACCGTGGTGACGGCGATGAGTAACACCGCAGCAGCAATGGCGATGATGATGATATTCATCAGGTTGACACGGAAATCCACGATGGGTTCCATGGTCTCCTCATGCGACATCAGGAGATAATACCTCTTGTTCAATTTCTTGAACGAGATACGTTGCCACCAGCGGCGCTTGCCGTGTTCTTTGTTCTTTGTTTCAGTCATCATTCCAATAAATCGGCAAAATTACACAATTATTGTGAATTACAACAAAAAAAGGGACGCATTAACTGCGCCCCTTCTTACTTCTATCTTCTTTAATTATTTTACATCATTCCATCCATTCCGCCGCCCATCGGCATTGGTGGGGTGGGAGGAGTGGGTTCTTTGTGGTTGGAGATGACGCATTCGGTGGTCAGCAACATGCCAGCGATGGAAGCGGCGTTCTCCAAGGCGACTCTCGACACCTTGACGGGGTCGATGACACCGGTGGTGAGCAGGTTCTCATACACCTCAGTGCGGGCGTTGAAACCGAAGTCGTTCTTGCCTTCTTTCACCTTGTTGACGACGACAGAGCCTTCCAAACCAGCGTTCTCGACGATCTGGCGTAGCGGTTCTTCCAAAGCGCGTTTGATGATGGCGATACCGGTGGTCTCATCCTCGTTGTCGCCTTTCAGTTTCTCGATGGCTTTGATGGCGCGGATGAAGCCGACACCGCCGCCGGGGATGATGCCCTCTTCGATGGCGGCACGAGTGGCGTTCAAAGCGTCCTCCACACGGTCTTTCTTCTCTTTCATCTCGACTTCTGAGGCAGCACCCACATAGATGACAGCCACGCCGCCTGCGAGTTTGGCAAGACGCTCCTGGAGCTTCTCACGGTCGTAGTCGCTCGTGGTGGTCTTGATCTGTGCTTTGATCTGAGCGGTGCGGGCTTCGATGTTCTTCTTGTCGCCGTGGCCGTTCACGATGGTGGTGTTGTCCTTGTTGATGCTGACTTTGTCGGCTTGACCGAGCATCTGCAAGTTGGCGTCTTCCAGCTTGTAGCCTTTTTCTTCGCTGATGACAGTGCCTCCTGTCAGGATGGCGATGTCTTCAAGCATCTCTTTTCTGCGGTCACCGAAGCCAGGGGCTTTCACAGCGGCGACTTTCAGCGAGCCACGCAAACGGTTGACAACCAAAGTGGCTAGTGCCTCACCGTCGATGTCCTCGGCGATGATGATCAGCGGACGACCCGTCTGCAAGGTCTTCTCAAGCACGGGGAGCAAATCCTTCATCACAGAGATCTTCTTGTCGTAAATCAAGATGAAAGGATTCTCATACACGGCTTCCATCTTCTCGGTGTTGGTCACGAAATAGGGGGAGATATAGCCGCGGTCGAACTGCATGCCTTCGACGACATCCACGTAGGTGTTGATGCCTTTGGCGTCTTCTACCGTGATGACGCCTTCTTGCTTCACCTTGCCCATTGCCTCAGCGATCAAACCACCGATGGTGCTGTCGTTGTTGGCGGAGATGGTAGCCACTTGTTTAATCTTTTCGTTGTCGCCATCGACTTTCACCGACATCTTGTTCAGCGAAGCCACCACAGCGGCAACAGCCTTGTCGATACCACGTTTCAGATCCAGCGGGTTAGCGCCGGCGGTGACGTTTTTCAAGCCCGTAGCCACAATGCTTTGGGCAAGCACGGTAGCGGTGGTGGTGCCATCACCTGCAAGGTCGTTGGTCTTGGAAGCCACTTCCTTCACCAACTGAGCGCCCATGTTCTCAACGGGGTCGATGAGTTCGATTTCTTTGGCGACCGTCACACCGTCCTTGGTGATTTGGGGAGCACCGTATGATTTCTCGATGACCACGTTGCGACCTTTAGGTCCCAAGGTCACCTTCACTGCATTCGACAAAGCGTCAACGCCTTTCTTTAAGCCGTCACGCGATTCAATATTGAAAAGAATATCTTTAGCCATAATTATTGTATTTTTTTATTTTTTTACTTCTATCAAATGATTGCAATCACATCGTTCTCACGCATGATCATATAGTCTTTGCCATCGAGATGGAATTCGGTGCCAGCGTATTTGCCATAAATGACTTGGTCGCCGACTTTCAAGGTCATGGCGTTGTCTTTGGTGCCAGGGCCTACGGCTACCACGGTGCCTTGTTGGGGTTTCTCTTTTGCGGTGTCAGGGATGATGATGCCACTGGCGGTTTTTTGTTCGGCGGCGGCGGGCTCAATAACCACGCGGTCTGCCAAGGGTTTGATGTTGAGTTTCATTGTGTTATTTGTTTATAATTTGTTTATTTGTTGTTACTTGTAAAAAGACGTGGCGCTTTTGTCATAAAGTGTGCCAAAAGCAAAAAACAAAAAAAATGTCAGAATATATGACATTCTGACATTTTTTACAGTTGTTTCGCTGTTTTGATCTATGTCTTATTCAGCAGGAGCGTCTGTGGCTGGTGCCTCTGCCGCAGGAGCAGCCGGAGTCGCCAATTCAATCTGTTCACGCATCTGTGAGTCTTGGACATCGCCGGATCTCACGTTCTTTGGAATGGACATGCTTGACATCAGGCACAACACCACCAGGATGATGGCCATCGTCCAAGTGGCTTTTTCCAGGAAGTCGGTTGTCTGACGAACACCCATCATCTGGTTTGCACCACCGAAATTAGAGATCAAACCGCCGCCTTTGGAATTCTGAACCAGGACGACTAACCCAAGCAAAACACTGACAACCAGGATTAAAATAACTAAAACTGTGTACATGTCGTTTATTTGTTGTTTGTTTGACTTTCTTTTATCTGTTCAATTTGGGCTGCAAAGTAAACACTTTTTTCTGGATTATTCAAACTTAATTTTTCATAGATTGCAATTGCCTTGTCAAAATACCCCTGTTTTTCATAGATTTTCGCCAAGGTTTCACTCACAATATCACCTTTGTCGGTGATGCTGTTTTGTGCCACAGAAATGGGGTTGTAGAACTCCGCCTTAGGCTTGGAAATACTTGGATTTTCTGCTATGAATTTGTCTATCAGCTCTTTACGACTCATTTTCTTTTGAGGGGTTTCCGTCCCGCTCTCTTGTTGACGCTTCTCCTCTTCCAATTCCTTCAACCGGTTCGCAATGATAATTTTGAGCTCGTCGAGTGATTTTCGTTTTTCTTCTAACAATGCGAGTTCGGCTGATAGTTTTTCTTGTGTGCCGCTTAAATCAATCTCAGGGATGATGAACATCTTTTCTGGAATGACGGGTCCATTCATCTCGTTTTCATGGACATCAGAAGAGGCGACGAATTTGAAGAAGGACACTTCCTGGGTCGGCTCCTCGGTTTTTGCCTCTTCGGGAACCACCGTGATTTGTTCTCTTTTTTCCCAACGGTTTCTGGCCAACTTGGAGAGCAAACGCAAGTTGTTGCGGTTTGCGATGCTGATGGCGGCTTTCTTCAGCTGGGTATCATAACGTTTGTCGTCTTCGTTTTGATAGCCGATGGCAAGCAGGCACTGGGCGGTGCTGAAATAGGGATACTGTGACGTCAGCTGTTCCAACGTCTGGATAGCCTCGCCCCGCAAGGTCTCGGGTCGTTCGATATAAGTGATGAGATTGCCCGTTTCCATGCCTTACCAGTTTACTAACGCTTTGTTAAACACATCTTCCACCAAGGCTTCGATGATAGTGCCTGTCAGCGACTCCTGCACGGAATTCAGGTCTTGGTCGCTGGGATAATCCTCATAATGGGAGAACCTTGACTCGAAGTTTTTCGTCTCGTCGAACCTGTTGACAAATCTGACGTTGACGGTGATGGTGAGCCGGTTCAAAGCGGCGGTTTGCCCGGCAGTGATGGCCACCGGGGTCGTCCTATAGTCCGTGATCTCGCCCTCGAAAGCCAGGTCTCCGTCTGCCTCCACCATGTCCAAAGGAGTCTGGTTCATGATGGCGTCGCGAAGGGCAGTGGTGAAGTCGTTGCTCAACGTGGGGTTGATGAGCTGCGACTGATTGGGGAAATATTGTACCGATACCGTCTTGGCCTCGGGGGGGATCGACGCGCCCGAGAACGAATAGATGCCGCAGCCGTGGAGAAACACCACGACAAGGATGCTGACGATATGGAGGCTCAGCCTTTTCATCATTTGATGCCAAAGGTATTGATTTTTCTATAAAGGGTACGCTCGCTGATGCCCAGTTCCTTGGCGGCATCCTTGCGTTTCCCGTTGTGCTTGTCCAACGCCCGTTTGATCATCTCAATCTCATTCTGTTCCAGCGAAAGGGTCACTGGGCGTTCTGGTTCAATCTCTTCGTTGGGCACAATCTCGGTGTAGTCTGGTTCAATGGCCTCGGGCTCATGTGGGCTCACCCGGCTGACCATCGTATCGACATAATGGGTGACGGGGTGCTCTTCGATATAGTTGTTGTGGATGGCATTGGGATGGCTGGTGAGCTCATTGACGGTGTTGCGCAACTCGGCGATGTCGTGTTTCATCTCGAACAACACCTTATATAATAAGTCACGCTCCGACAGCCCTTCGGTGTTTTCTTCCCGTTGGAACAGCACTGGAAGTGCGTTGGAAATCCTGTTGGGAAGATAACGTTCCAAGACCGTGTCGGTGATGACACGTTGCTGCTCGATGATGGAGATTTGTTCGGTGATGTTCTTGAGCTGTCGCACGTTGCCGTCCCAACGGTAGTTCTCGAGCACTTTGACAGCTTCGGGTGTCAGTGAGATGACAGGGATGCGGCTTCGCTCGGCAAAGTCGGAGGCGAATTTGCGGAACAACAGGTGGATGTCGCCTTTCCTTTCGCGAAGGGCAGGGATATGGATAGGGATGGTGTTCAGACGATAGTACAGGTCTTCGCGGAACTTGCCTTTTTGGATGGCCTGCGGCAAGTCAACGTTGGTGGCGGCCACGACCCTGACGTTGGTCTTCATCACTTTGGAGCCGCCTACACGGATATATTCTCCATTCTCCAGCACACGCAGCAACCGTGCCTGGGTGGAGAGCGGTAACTCGCCTACTTCATCCAGAAACAAAGTCCCTTCGTTGGCAATCTCGAAATAGCCCTTGCGCTCTGCGATGGCTCCTGTGAATGAGCCTTTCTCATGACCGAACAACTCCGAGTCGATGGTGCCTTCAGGGATGGCGCCGCAGTTCACAGCAAAATACTGACCATGCTTGCGGGCACTGTTCTGATGGATGATCTTCGGGAACACGTCTTTACCCGTGCCGCTCTCGCCGGTGATTAGCACCGTGAGGTCGGTGTTGGCTACCTGCGCCGCAATCTCAATGGCATGAAGCAGCTGCGGGTCGTTACCGATGATGCCGAAGGTTCGTTTGATGCTTTGAACGTCCATGGTTTCAGTTGAACAACGAAATAACTTATCTCAGCACTCCTCCCAGCTCTTTCTCGATGGCTCCCTGAATCCTGCTCATCGCCTTCTCGATGGCCTTGTCGGTGAGTGTTGCCGTGGCTGACATCAAGATGAAACTCATGGCATATTGTTTCTTGCCTGCCGGGATCTTGTCGCCCTCATACACGTCGAAGAGACTCATCTCTTGGAGGATTTTGTTCTCGGCTGCCAAGGCTACTTTCTTCACCTGCTCGAAAGTGACGTTCTTGTCGAAGATCATGGCTAAGTCACGGCGTACCGACGGGAACTTCGACAGCGGCTCGAAGTGTACTTCGGGGGCCTTGCCGTAGTGGCTCATCAGGGTGTTCCAGCATAAGGTGGCATGGAACACGTCTTTCTTGATGTCGAACATCTTCAGGGTCTTCTTGTCGATTTTGCCGAAGGTGGCGATGCGTTTGCCGTCGAGGAACAGTTCCAGCGAATACTCGTAGTGCTTCATCGTGCCTTCTTTGACCTCCAGTTGGTCCTGATTCACACGCAGCTGACGCAAGATGCCCATGACGTATTGCTTCAAGTCGAAGAAATCGATGGGTTTGGGCTGGTTGTTCCACAGCTCTTGTTGACGGTTTCCGGTGAGGAAGAGGTCGAGGTGGAAGTACTCGGAATAAGGCTTGAGGGGATGAGAAGCGTTTTGAGCGGCTTGTGCGTCGTAGAAATACACGTTTCCGAACTCGAAGAACTTCATGTCAGCGACCTTGCGGTTTTGGTTGAAGGCGATGCTCTCGAGTCCGCCCCAAAGCAGGGTCTGGCGCATCACGTTCAAGTCGCTGCTTAACGGGTTCAAGATCTTCACGTTACGCGCTGGGTCGAAGTCAGCGAAAGCTTCACTGTAGGCTGACTTGGTAAGGGAGTTGCACATAATCTCATAGAAACCGTTCGCGACGAGCATGTCGCTGACCTTCTGCTGAAGCTTGTCGGCGTTGGGTTTGTTGGCACGGCTGATAGAGGTGTAGATGCGGCTTGGGATCTCGATGTTGTCGTAGCCATAGATACGAAGGATCTCTTCAACGACATCGACAGGACGTGTCACATCGACCTTGCAGCTGGGCACGTCAACGACCACATGCATGTCATTTTGTTCCACTACGTTGCATTCAAGGCTCTTTAAGATGTTGACGGCCATGGTCTTGTCGATGACCTTGCCAGCCACCTTGTTGAGATAGTCGAATGAAAGGTCCACACGGGCGGGGGTGAAGTCGCCGTTGACCACGTCCTTGATTTCCGAGGAGATGGTACCGCCTGCCAGCTCTTTCACGAGCAAGGCGGCACGTTTCAGGGCGTACAGGGTGATGTTCGGGTCGGCGCCGCGCTCGTAGCGGAACGAGGCGTCGGTTTGAAGGCCGTGGAATTTGGAGGTCTTGCGGATGCTCGTTGGGTTGAAATAGGCGCTTTCGAGGAAGATGTTGGTGGTCTCTTCGGTGACACCTGATTTGAGGCCTCCAAACACACCGGCGATGCACATGGGCTCTTCAGCGTTGCAAATCATCAGGTTACGTCCATTGAGCTTGCGTTCCACACCGTCTAAAGTGACGAAAGGAGTGCCTTCAGGAAGACATTTCACCACGACTTTCTTGCCGGTGATTTTGTCGGCGTCGAAGATGTGCATGGGCTGGCCCATCTCCATCAGCACATAGTTGGAGATATCCACAATGTTGTTGATGCTGCGGAGGCCGACAGCGGCGAGGCGGTTCTTGAGCCATTCTGGCGAAGGACCCACTTTGACACCGCTGATGGTGAGTCCTGAATAACGTGGGCAGGCAGCCGTGTCTTCCACCACCACTTCAATGTCGTTGTTGTGGTTTTCCACCTTGAAGTCCTCCACAGAGGGCTTGATGAGGTGATATTGTGTCGTGTTCTCGCGCTGGTTGAGGGCGGCCACAAGGTCGCGGGCGGAGCCGATGTGTGAGGTGGCGTCGCTGCGGTTGGCGGTGAGGCCAATCTCAATGGTGTAGTCCTCTTCCACAGGGAAATAGAACGAGGCGGGCTTGCCTACCTCATAGTCCTCGGGCAATACCATGATGCCATCGTGCGACTCGCCCAGTTGCAACTCGTCCTCGGCGCAGATCATGCCTTCCGACACCTCGCCACGAATCTTGCCCTTCTTGATGGTGATGTGCTCATCGTGAATCCATAAGTCGGTGCCGATGGTGGCCACCAACACCTTTTGTCCTGCAGCGACATTGGGTGCGCCGCACACGATGTGCAGAGGCTCCTCGCCGCCGCAGTCCACAGTGGTGATATGCAGATGGTCGGAGTTGGGATGCTCGACGCAGGTGAGCACCTTGCCGACAACCACGCCTTTCAAGGCACCTTTCACCGACTCAAAAGGAGTGAGGTCTTCCACTTCGAGGCCTGTTGAGGTCAGCACCTCGCTGACTTTTTCCGCTGAATAATCGCAGTTGACATATTGTTTCAACCAGTTATAGGAGATTTTCATTCTTATTTAATTTTAATTCGGGCGGCAAATATACGAAAATCTGACAAAATGTCACGTTTTTTAATTAACAAGGTGTTTTTTTTGTTTTTTTGAAAGGTAAACCCTAAATTTGCCCTCGAAACTATAAATTATTTTTGTTAAGAAATAAAAACATAACGTTATGAAAAAGACTTTACTTATCGCATTGCTGTTCTGCCTGACGCCGTTCCTCGGCGTGGCGCAGCAGCCTGCCGGCACCGCCGCGCAGCACGACGAGACGATCTTCGGCCCCGGCCCCGTGTCGAAGGCCCTGCCCTCACAGATCCAGATGAACCTCATGAAAGGACGCTCCGGCTCCGACGAGGTCTGGGGCTACGCCATGCTGGTTCCCGAAGCCAACGAGAACTACGGCTATTACT
>JAEEII010000292.1 GCA_016281295.1 Bacteroidales bacterium | reverse complement strand
CATGAGTTTGGAGGAATATCTCAAGGCTAAGTTCTACGACCCGATGCACTTGACCAGCATTGGATATTGTCCCTTGCATTGGAGGACTCGTGAAACCATCGTGCCGACCGAAGAAGACCTGATTTTCCGTAAACAGCTGCTCTGGGGCGATGTGCATGATCAGGTGGCTTCCTTGATGGGTGGAGTTTCGGGTCATGCTGGTCTCTTCGCCAACACCCATGACTTGGCAGTGATTACTCAGATGTTGCTCGACAAGGGCAAGTTCGAGGGAAAACAGTTGCTGAAACCCGAGACGATACAGTACTTCACCACTGCGCCATTCACCAGCAACAACAACCGTCGCGGCCTTGGTTTCGACAAGCTGCCTATCGACAAGAAAGGGCCTTCCACGGCTTCTAAGTCCGCTTCGATGAGCAGCTATGGTCATACTGGCTATACCGGTACCTTCTTCTGGTCCGACCCAGCGAATAACTTGACGATTATCTTCCTCTCAAACCGAGTCTATCCTAGTGCGGAACCCAACTATCTCTCGAAGCTGAACATCCGCACCTTGCTGCATGATGTTCTCTACCAAGCGTTTCCGCTCTAACCTCCCTTAGTTTTCTTCCGGGTTTTTGGGGAACTGTAGCCAAAGGGCATATTCCTTGCCTAGGTGTGAGACATAGTGGCTCCACATCTGTTCCACAGGGGTGTTGAGCAGGGTGCGGGAGTCAGTTTTGCATGCCACCCAGGCGTTTCGTTCCAACTCGCTTGTGAGCTGACCGGCATCCCATCCTGAGTATCCAAGGAAAAAACGTACGTTGTTTTTGCTGGCGATACCCGTGGCTATCAGCCGGTTGAGCGTCTCAGTGTCGCCACCCCAGTATAAGCCATCCATCACTTTGCAGGAGTCGGGGATGAGGTCGCCAAGGGTATGCATGAAGAAAATCTGATCCTCAGCAACGGGACCTCCCAGAAAGACGGGTGCGTCAAAGTCCTTGAAGACTTCCACAATCTCGTTCAGCCTCACGTTCAATGGCTTGTTCATGATAATTCCAAAAGAGCCTTCAGCCTCATTGTGATCGATGAGCAGAATTACTGACCGGCCAAAATGAAAGTCGTTCATGGTAGGTTCCGATAACAATAACTCGCCTTGCCGGGGATGCAGGGTGTTGCTGTGTATGCGGAATAGCGTCCTGATGTCCATCTGCTTGTTTTTTTATGCAAAAATATCAACAATTCGACAATTCAACAAATAAACAATTCAACATTTTAGTATTTTTGTGAAAAAATTCACACCTTGGAACGAAAAGAGAACCAACAACGATTTGATGCCCTCCGTAGGGATTACCAGACCTTCACTTTTATGAGTCAGGAGGTTGCTTTGGAGGATGGAGAGCTTTCCATGACCTTTCATTTCAGCCTCGACGATCGGTATTTTTTCCATCCCACGTTACGTATCCCAGCTCGTCCTTTCTATCATTGGGAGTCCTTTTCACGACAGCAACTGGAGACACTTGCCTTCCATATCGGTATGGTGGAACTCGTTAGCTATTGGAAACTGGCTTGCCCTAAACAGGTGATGGTCAAGCCTTTTGAGTTGAAGCTTTGCCAGAAGAAATGGTGGAGGCATCTCTATTATCAGGGCTTGGGTGAGTTCAGGTACCTGAATGGCATTGACTGTACGGAGCAGGATTTCCTGCGGATTGATAGCGGGACCAACCGTGAGTTTTCCAGAATCGACGCGTCGCTCTCTGAGCGAACCTTGATTCCTGTGGGAGGGGGCAAGGACTCCGTGGTGACTCTGGAGTTGTTACGAAAGGAGATGGAAGTCATCCCCGTGATTATGAATCCTCGTGGCGCTACGTTGAGTTGTGTCCAAACCGCGGGTTATCCTGAAGACGCTTTTGCGGTGATCAACCGCACCTTAGACCCCACCATGCTGCGGCTGAACAACGAGGGTTTCCTTAACGGTCATACACCATTCTCTGCCTTGCTGGCTTTTGTGAGCCTGCTGATTGGCTTTGGCTCTGGTTCGAGATACATCGCTTTGTCGAATGAGTCGAGTGCCAACGAAAGCACCGTGCCAGGTACCGACATCAACCATCAATACAGCAAGTCCGTGGAGTTTGAAAAAGACTTCCGAAAATATGTTGCCGAGCATCTTAATGAGGAAATACAGTATTTCAGCTTTTTAAGGCCTCTTAATGAGTTGCAGATTGCAGCGCTCTTCAGCCGTTTCACCGCCTACCACGAGGTGTTTAGGAGCTGCAATGCGGGAAGCAAGACCGACTCATGGTGTGGTCATTGTCCTAAATGCTTGTTTACCTGGCTGATTCTCTCACCTTTCATAACCAGGGAACGCCTGACTGAGATCTTTGGCAAAGACCTGATGGCGGATCCCGCTTTGCGTCCCGTCTTCGAGGAGCTGAATGGCACTGCTGCGGTGAAGCCCTTCGAGTGTGTGGGTACCGTGGAGGAGGTGAGGGCTTGCGTCGATTTCCTTGACGACAAAGAACACACGATAGTAGCGCAGAGTCCCAAGGGAATGACCACCGTGCATGAAATCCTGAAACGTTTCAATACCGACCATTTCCTGCCGGAACGATTTGTTGAAATCTTGAAAAAAGCATTGTATGTTTGACCAGATATTGAACCGCCTTCAAGGCCGACGTGTCCTCATCCTTGGTTTCGGACGTGAAGGGAAATCTACCCTGTGTTTTTTGCAGCGTCATCTTCCTGATTTGGAACTTGGAGTTGCCGACCGTAATGAAAACGCTTTCAAGGACTTGAATCCTGAATCGCGGCTAAGACTACATTCGGGAGATGACTATCTTAAAGCAATTTTCGACTATGATGTCGTAATCAAAACTCCCGGCATTTCTTTGAAAGATGTGGACACCCGTGATGTGGAGATTACTTCTCAGACGGACTTGTTTATGAGCCAGTTTCATCACCAGACCATCGGTATCACAGGAACCAAGGGGAAGAGCACTACCACCAGTCTCATCTTTCATCTGTTGAAATCTTCAGGTTATGATGCCATCTTGACGGGTAACATCGGCATCCCCTGTTTCGATGTGATGGAACAAATCTCCCCTGAAAGCATCATCGTATATGAGCTCTCCGCCCATCAGCTGGAGTACGTCCATAACAGTCCAAGGGTGGGAGTG
>JAEEII010000291.1 GCA_016281295.1 Bacteroidales bacterium | reverse complement strand
TGGGTGGACGAAACATCCCGCAGGTGGAGATGCCTGATTCCGGCCTGAGCACGGGGTGCTAATCAATTTCGGGATCGCTTGCTCGGAGCTCCGACGCGCAAGTTAAATTTAGGAGATAAGGTCCGGTTTAGGGCGTTCGTTCCCTTGCCTGGCACGAAAACCAACAGCGAAATAAGCATGTAGAAACCTTGGGGGTTCCTTGTTTGGACGAGGGTTCGACTCCCTCCATCTCCACGAAATAGTCGGTGTAATTACGTGAATATCACAAAATTACACCGATTGTTTTATATTTATTCAGCCACAAACACCTCCTCTAATCACCCGCAATCCGCTATCTCATCCTAACAGAAGCTGATAAGAAATACATCGCAAAAAAACTTTTTTACTGAATTTAAAACTATTTGTATTTTTGTATCATCCATCAAACGAAAAAACACCTCTATCTCATCTTTCAATAGCTCAAACATTAGATCACTGCGCAATGGGAGATGTTGCAGTCAGGACAATGGAGAGACTCGAAAAACGCACAAACCATAGATCCGCTTATCACGGCTCGATGGGGACAAGGTTCACCATACAATGCGCTCTGTCCCCCAAACACACCCGCAGGATGCGTAGCTGTGGCGATGGGACAAGTGATGCACCATTGGAAATATCCAGATCATGGAATCGGCTCACACTCGTACAGCTACAATGGCATCACACATGACATCGACTTTTCAAGCACAACCTACAACTGGGATGCCATGCCGAACAGCTGCAGCAGTGCCAACAACGAGGTAGCAACACTGCTCTACCACTGCGGCGTTGCCATAGAAACACAGTACACGTCTTCCAATTCCACCGCGTATGTCCTTTATTCTCCTTCACACCCATTCAACGCGGAAACGGCGCTGAAAGAAAACTTCGGTTACAGCAGCAATGCACACGGCGAGCTTCGTTCAAACTATGACAAAGCCACTTGGATGTCAATGCTGAAAAGCAATTTGGAAGCAGGAATCCCCATCATCTACAACGGGTTTAACTCCTCTAATGCGGGGGGACATTGCTTCATCTGTGACGGCTATGATGCTAACGATTTCTTCCATTTCAATTGGGGACAGAGAGGCAATTACGACGGCTATTATGAAATCGATGACATGACACCATCGAACCAGGACTTTTCATACAACCAAGGCGCCATCATCGACTTGGTTCCTGTTAATGAGAAAATCACAGAATATACAAATCCGAATCTTCTCGCTTATCCGAATCCCTCCACTGGAGTTTTCATCATTGAATGTAAAAAGACAAACCTTGATGTTTGCTGTTTCCGTATTTATGATATATATGGCAAATTATTGATTTCTAATACTTTATCAAAAGAGAGCAACACCATCGATTTGACCAGTCAGCCCGCTGGCATCTACTTTCTCCAACTGATTGAAGACGGAAAACACACCGCTTTTCAAAAGATAGTCAAAAACCAATAATCGGTTTTTTTGTTTGCCCATTCAAAGTTTTTTTCCCAACTTTGCATCACAAACATTAGACTATCATACACCATGAAAAGTATTTTACCCATCATTTTGTTAATCATCGCTTTAGCTTCAACCGCTCACGCCCAGTGGATTAGCCCGGGCAATGGAACCACCTACACCCTACCCGACTTAGTTGCCGCATCCAATGGCACCGTCACCCAAGCGGGCACCGTGTTCACCATCCATGACAACTTGACAATCTCAGCGAACGACATACTACAGATCGACGACCAAGTAACCCGCATCAACGCACCCGGAACCTTAATCACCATCCAAGGCTCCATGATTTGCCAAAACACCATCGACCGTGTCAAACTCTATGGAACAGAAGAACAGTCCTTCAGCATGAGATTCGAGGATGCCACTAATTGCCATATCCAAAAGATGTATTTCTCCGACGGCGGCGGCATCAAAGTCATCCAATCAGAAGTCACCTTCGACGATGTCAAATTCGTGTACTTCACCACCGACTACTGCAACGCCGTCATCGACGCGTTCAACTGCGATCCCGTTATCAATAACTGCTTCTTTATGATGAACAAAGGCGCTGCCATCAGCTCACCCGCCAACGGACAAAGCTCGCCACAAATCACCAACTGCGAGCTCGACGCCAATGTTGACGGCCTCAACATCCCACAAATCAACCTCGGCCCCGGTGGCGACGACACCATCCGCATCGTGGGTAACACCATCCATGGCACCTACGCCGTATTCCACACCGGCGGCATCTCCGTCGCCGACCTCATGGGAGTGGGCTCCACCAAGGTCCTCCTTAAAGAAAACATCGTCAAAGACAGTCGCTATGGCTACAACCAACAAGGACAGACCATCTCATCAGTCCTCATTGAGAACCAATTCCTCAACAATAACCACGAGACCAACCCGATGAACGGAGGCAGCGGCATCTCCATCTATGGCACCTCCACCAACTGCAAAGCCATCCTGCGCAACAACACCATCACTGGCAACCTCTGGGGCATCACTGCCATCAACCTCCACGATATCGACCTCGGCACCGAAGAAGAATGGGGACGTAACAGAATCATGAACAACGGCAACGGTGGTGTCACCTACGACCTTTACAACAACTCCTCATGCGACATCATGGCGGTGGGAAACAACTGGGGCACCACCAACGAACAAGAAGTGGAAGACCATATCGTCCACCAACTTGACGACCCTGGCTATGGCCTCGTCACCTTCATTCCTTTTATAGGTTATGACCAAGTGCCCGACACTCCTGTGAGCTCTCAAGACCTCAACCCCGCCGAATGCACCATCTATAGCATCACGGGACAGAAAATCAACTCCGAGCAACTGAGACCCGGAGTCTATATCCTTGAGTCAAGACAAGGGAACCAAAGAATCACCCAGAAAATCATCATCGAAAACAAATAAAAACAACACTTTACCATGTTACGAAAACTCAGAATCTGCCTCTCGGTGATCATGATCACTCTGGTCACCTTGCTACTCCTCGGCATCGGGTTCAACGTGAACCTATGGGCAGGATGGGCTGCCAAAATCCAGTTCCTTCCCGCTCTGCTTGCCCTAAACTATGGCGTACTGGCACTTCTCTTAATTGCCACAGTATTCTTCGGAAGAATCTACTGCAGCGTGGTCTGCCCCTTAGGCATCATGCAGGATTTCTTCTCATGGCTCGGCGGCAAAGCTAAGAAAAACCGTTTTAGCTATGTAAAGGAACATAAATGGCTGAGATACATCATCTTGGTTATTTTCATCATCTGCCTCATCATCGGCTTCGCACCTGTCACCACGTTGATCGCTCCCTACAGTGCCTACGGTCGTATCGTCAACAGTCTGTTCAAACCCTTGTACGACCTGCTAAACAACTGGCTTGCCTCCATCGATGCCAGCCATGACCGCTATAACTTCAGCGAAGTACAGGTATGGATGCGCAGCGTCACCACCTTCCTGGTCGCCATCCTCACCTTATTGGTACTAGCAGTGTTGGCATGGAAGCATGGACGCTCCTACTGCAACTCCATCTGTCCAGTGGGTACCATCCTCAGTTTCTTCTCCCGTTTCTCCATCTTCCGTGTTCGTTTCGACGAGGACAAATGCAAGAAATGCGGACTCTGCGAGAAAAACTGCAAAGCTCGGGCTATCGACTACAAGTCAGGAACAGTAGATTACTCCCGCTGCGTGGTCTGCGGCGACTGCCTCGACAAATGCAAGTTCGATGCCCTGCATTATACAGCCAAACAACCTGTACCAAAAAACGAAACAAGTTCAACAGCGCCTGACCAAGGACGACGTTCATTCCTGGTGGGAGCTGCTGTCGCTGCCACTTCGACGGCCATGGCGCAAGCCCAGATGAAAGTCGATGGTGGTCTGGCGGTCATAGAAGACAAAAAAGCACCAAAACGAGAGACGCCCATCACGCCTCCAGGTTCAATCTCCGCAAGGAACATGCAAAAACACTGCACTGCCTGTCAGCTGTGCGTCTCGTCATGTCCCAACAACGTGCTGCGTCCCTCCACTGACTTAAGTCACTTCATGCAGCCCACCCTTTCGTTTGAGCGCGGCTATTGCCGTCCTGAGTGCACCCGTTGCAGCCAGGTGTGTCCTGCCGGAGCTATCAGACCCATCACCAAGGAAGAGAAGACCGCCATCCATGTAGGTCACGCCGTATGGGTGAAAGACAACTGCGTGGTTCTCACCGATGGAGTCAGCTGTGGCAACTGCGCGCGCCACTGCCCCACTGGAGCCATCCAGATGGTGGAATACCAACATAACGGCCAAACCGTCATGGTTCCTGCCGTCAACGAGAGCAAATGCATCGGGTGTGGAGCCTGCGAAAACCTCTGCCCAGCCCGTCCCTTCAGCGCCATTTACGTGGAAGGAAACTTGACACACCATAAAGAGTGAGGGGGAATTGAGTATTTAGAATTTAGAATTGAGAATTATGAGACGTAGAGACTTTATAAAGAAAATGGGAGGCGCGGCCGTGGCGACCTCGGTGGTGCTTTCCGCTTGCAAATCAAATGACAAACCCGCCATCACCGCACAAAACGTCATCGACGGTCAAGGCGAGATGACTTATCGTGTCAACCCCAACTCAGGCGACAAGGTGTCCCTGCTGGGTTATGGCATGATGCGTCTTCCCATCGAGAACGGCGAAGACTTGCGAAAGAACCCTAACGCCCAGGTGGATCAAGAGATGGTCAACCAAGAGATCGACTATGCGCTGGAACATGGCGTCAACTACTTCGACACGTCACCAGTATATACTCGTGGACGCTCAGAACACACCACCGGCATCGCACTCTCGAGGCATCCTCGCAACAGCTATTATATTGCCACCAAGTTGTCAAACTTCTCGCCAAGCACTTGGAACAGAGAGGCATCCATGAACATGTTTGAGAACTCGCTGAAAGAGCTACAAACGGACTATATCGACTACCTGCTCCTGCACAGCATCGGTGGAAGCAACGAAGAAAAAGACTGGATGGAGATGTTCAACGCCCGTTTTATGGAAAACGGCATCCTCGACTGGTTGGTGGAGCAAAAACAAGCGGGACGCATACGCAACTTAGGTTTCTCTTTCCATGGCGACAAACGGTTATTCGACACCATGCTGCAATGGCACGACGAGGGACGTTACCACTGGGACTTTGTCCAGATTCAAATGAACTATGCCGACTGGAACTATGCCAGCCGTATCGACCCCGACAATGTCGATGCCAACTACCTCTATGAGGAGTTGCACCGTCGTGGCATCCCGGTGGTCATCATGGAACCTTTGCTTGGAGGCCGTCTCGCCAAACAGCCCGACTTCATTGTGAGACAGATGAAAGAACGAGAGCCAGAGACCCCTGTCGCCCGCTGGGCCTTCCGCTTCGCGGGAACTCCTGAAGGCGTGTTGGTGGTGCTCAGCGGCATGACCTACATGGAACATCTGGTGGAAAACGTGGCCACCTACTCCCCGTTACGTCCCATCACCGATGACGAACACGAGTTCCTGATGAAAGTCGCGGAGGAGTTCGTGGAACTCAAGACCGTGCCATGTACCGCCTGCAACTACTGCATGCCATGTCCATACGGCTTGAACATCCCTGCCATCTTCGCCCATTACAATGACTGCATCACGGAAGGCAACATGCCCGCTGGCAACCCGGATGCCGAGGAATACCGCCACAACCGACGCGCCTTCCTCATCGGCTACGACCGCGAGGTGCCACCTTTACGACAAGCCAACCACTGCATCGGATGCCGCCAATGTGAGTCGCATTGCCCGCAAAAGATTGCCATCGCCGACGAGATGCAACGCATCGACGCTTTTGTGGAACACCTGAAGCAGAATTAAGAATTTAGAATTAAGAATTAAGAGTTATTTAAAGAAATAATCCTATCTTTGCAGCGCGAAAGCGCCTGGACCTGTAGTTTAATGGATAGAATAAAGGATTCCGGTTCCTTCGATCAGGGTTCGATTCCCTGCAGGTTCACAGATGTCCAAATCATTTTATAAACATCGAAAAGCACAAAAAAATCGAAAATTTCGTGTTTTTCGTGTTCTTCGATGTTTAATTTCACCGATCCACTTTCTTATAGGATGTCCTCACCGTCCCCATGGGAGTGAGCGCTTCTGTTTTTATCAAACCATCCTCTATCTTACCAAACGGCTCGCCATTCCATAACAGCCCCCCATCTTGCATGGATAATCGACCCGTCAGGGTATCGCCATCCATAATTAATGTCAACACGGAATCCTTGCTGATAACCATGATATTACCCTTCTCAATCTCCCCAAACTGCCTTACCATCTCAGGAGTGGCTGCATCTTCATAAAAATCAACATTCACCTTGTCCACAGTCCAACGCCCCACTATAGTGTCTTGATTCCTATGACACGAGAGAAACGACAATAATATAAAATAAAAAGCAATATAAAAGAAATTTTTTAAATTAGTTTTTCTCATCATCATCTAAATTTTAAATTCTAAAATCCATTTCTGCCGAGGTTTAACCCTTAACCTCACCCCCCGGCCCCCTCTCCACTGTGGAGAGGGGGAGCGTTCTACCCAGGGTTTCTACCGAGATTAAACCCCTAACGGGGTAGCTCCCTCTAAATTCTAAATTCTAAATTCTCCTACCGAGATTAAACCCCTAACGGGGTAGCTCCCTCTAAATTCTAAATTCTCAATTAATCCTTGTCTCGAATCACCACATCAATCGCTCCCACCCCGAACTTGGCAATAGAAGCCATCCTGTTTTCCGTATTCTTATAATTCTTGAGTTCCTCGATAATGGCGTTTTTCAGCACACCGTTGCCCACCCCATGAATGAAGGTGACTTTGTTGTATTCTGCGGCGATGGCGCTGTCGAGCATCTTCTTGAAGTAATCCATCTGGATGTTGAACATGTCATGGCTGGAAAGGCCAAGGATGTTATCAACCAGCTCGCCGATATGCAAATCAACGGTAGCCTCACCTTGTCCAGTCTTATGTTTGTCGATGGGAGCCTCTTTTTTAATCAAGTCCTTCTTCGGGGCTTGCGCTCCGACACCGTCTTTAAGAATCTTGGTGAAGTCGCTGTCGCCATGCTTCAAGGCAATCAGCTCCGAAAGCGATATCATCACGGCTTTCTCACCCAACAAACCCGACATCTGATAGCTTCCCTCCTTGAAGAAACGGTTGGCCCTGATGGAAAAAGGAGCGTTCAGTGGGAGCAACACGCTGTCAGAGGTCTCTGCAGTAAAGATGGCCTGCACAATGCCGTTGCACCAATACTCCAGATCCTCGCGCGAGATGGTCTCCACCACCACCTTCTCATATTTGTCAAGCTGACCATAGTCAACGTTGACGAACTTGTCCTCTTCTTTGATGGTAAAGGTATAAAGCATCTCGAAAGGCGTGTGATTCACCAGCATCACATCCATGGAACCCGTCAGGACCCACTGCTGCTCATGAGGCACAAAGGCCAGATAGGCCCCCTCTTTCTCCGCCTCTTTTGCGAAACGGCGCAAACCACCATGCCGGGCTTCCTCCTGCTGCTGTTGCTGCACCAGCTGCTTCTCTTGAATCTCTTTCTGCACAGTATCCACAATCTGTTGCTGACGAGCAGGTTGCGAACGATAGTCAAGCACAAGGTCTGAGATCAAGCATGGCAACTCAAAGCCGTCCTCAATCTCCACCATCACCATTCTCGAATCGATAATCTTGGTCACCTTACCGCCACCTACGGCGTTCAGGAAATTCACTTTGTCTCCAATGTTTACGTTTGTCATTTGATATGAATTTTGCTGCAAAGATAACGATATCCTAAAAAAAAACGGCTATCTTTGCGAAACAAATCCCTTTCCAATGAAACAAACACTTTGGATGATGATTCTCTGTCTCGCCTTTTTCAGTGCCTGTCACAAAGCCGATGATACCGGTGTTGTGGACTTAGGCATCGACTATTGCATCAACGAAGACCCGTTGGTGTTTGACACACTGCGTTATCAAAATGAAGCAGGGAATCGTTTGATGATTACAGAGATTCAATGGTTTGTCTCCCGTGTCATGTTACAGGACAAAAACGGAGAATGGATCCCTTTCGGAGCCGGTGACAATCTTTACTACTTCGACACTGACCTTCCCGAAACCCACCATATCCAATCACAGGAGCTTCCCGTCGGACACTATCAAGCCATCCGTTTCACGTTCGGACTCGATGAAGAAGACAACATCACAGGGCGGTTCCCAAATCCGCCAGAGTCAAACATGTTTTGGCCAGTGCCTCTCGGTGGCGGCTATCATTACATGAAGATGAATGGACGATGGCTCAACGAGAAACAAGAGCTTGCGCCATTCAATCTCCACCTCGGCACAGGACAAAATGCTGACCACACAGTGTTCTACCCGAACCATTTCAGTGTCACGCTGCCCCTCGACCTGCATCTTGAGGCGAATAGGAAAAACCATCTTCAACTCACCATGATCATCGACAACTGGTTCCGCACACCACACACCTACGACCTGAACCACTTCGGCGGTGCCATCATGCAAAACCAAGAAGCACAGCAAATCTTAAAGGAAAACGGACATGACGTGTTCAGCATCTGTACCCAAAACACTCGATGGAGCGACATCGTTCACCCCGTTAAAGCCATCATGGGCAAAGCTGCCCCCAAGCCTCATTTCTACACTAAGGAAAACATGAAGGAGCTACTGTCCCATATCACCCATAAAAACAGCCACTGATGAAACCAAGCCTCTTCCTTTTCCTTACCGTCGCAATAACCATGCTATGGACTGGCTGCAAGCCCAGCGAGGAGCCAACGCATCAGCCCACCCCCTACCAGATGCCAAGCCCCTTGTTTTTTCCCACCGTCACCAACATCCCTTCCGACAATCCTATGACTGAAGAAGGCGTTGCCTTAGGGAAAATGTTATTCTTCGACTCCCTCCTCCTCTCTACCGAGATTAAATCCCTACGGGATATTCCTAGCTCCTCACTCCTCTCTACCGAGATTAAATCCCTACGGGATACTCCTAGCTCCTCACTCCTCTCTACCGAGATTAAATCCCTACGGGATACTTCTAACTCCTCACTCTCCTGCTCTTCCTGCCATCACCCCGAACACAGCTTTGAATACGGTCCCGAAGCCTCACCCGACTTCCTCGGCACCCATCATGCCATGCTGCCCCTCATCAACTTAGCTTGGAACACCAACGGTTTTGGTTGGAACGGTTCAGTCGCCACGCTCGAGGATATGGTCTATGCGGCCTATACCGACCCCACCGAAATCAACGCCGACACCGCTGAAGTCGTAAAACGACTGCAACAATCCGACACCTATCCAGCCCTTTTTGAAAAAGCTTTCAACACCAAAACCATCACTTTCATTCTGGTAGAGAAAGCCATTGCACAATATGTCAGAAGTCTGGTTTTTTGCAACAGTAAGTTCGATCACTATCTACGAGGCGAGACGCAGCTAAGCCAAGACGAGTTAAACGGATATATGCTCTTCATCACCGAAGAGGGTGCCGACTGCTTCCACTGCCACGGAGGAGGAAGCAACGCCTTGTTCACTACCAATCTGTTTTACAACAACGGCCTGGACAGCGAATTCCAAGACCCTAACGACCGTTTCGCCATCACCCACCATCCCGCAGACCGTGGCGCCTACAAAGCCCCTGCTTTACGCAACATCGCACTCACTGCCCCTTACATGCACGACGGACGTTTCAGCACGCTGGAGGAGGTCATCGACTTCTATTCCGATAGCGTACAATATTCCGAGCAAGTCAGTCCCTTGATGCATCACGTGATGCAAGGCGGCGTTCAACTTACTGAGCAAGAAAAACAACAACTCAAAGCATTCCTCAACACCCTAACAGACACTCCATGAGCTACTTGAAATCAAACGACCTCTTTGAGCATATCCCCACCGAGGAGATCTACCAACATATTCCCCGCCCCATCGTCATCGCCGACCATTTGATGACCCCTGACAACATGGGAGCCATGATCCGCATCGCCGACAATATCGGAGCTACCGAGATGTGTTTCTTAGGCGATGAGACCAAGCACAGCTTAGGCAAGGTGCGACGTGCCGCCGCATCCAGCCGGGGTAACATCCGTTGGTATTTCACCGAAGAAACCGACCTGCGCAAGCTCGTCCCGAAAAGCAAAACGATTGTCGCCATCGAGACCGCCGACAACGCCACTTGTATCTACGACACCGAGTTACCCGAAGATGTCGCCTTTATCGTGGGCAGTGAGAGTCATGGCCTCAGCGAAGAACTGCTCCGCCAATGCGACATGGTGGTTTTTATCCCCGTTCCTGGCCCCACCCGCTCACTTAACGTCAGCCATGCCGCGGCAGTGGCACTCTTTGAATGGCAAAGACAGATGTTGAAAGGAAGAAGACAGAAGAAAGAAATCAGAAGACAGAAGGCTTACCGGCATCTGTTTTTTGATTTGGACAGGACATTATGGGATTTCGATGCTGCCGCGGAGGTGGCGTTTGAGAAAATCTATGAACAATACCACTTAAAAGAACTTGGCATCCCCAGCGCGCATGAATTTCACGAGGTGTATCATCCCTTGAACGAGCAACTTTGGGAGCTGTACCGTGAAGACAAAATCACCAAAGAGGATCTCAACCGCACACGGTTCCTGAAACCACTGGAGCATTATGGCATCCACGATGAAGAGCTGGCCGACCATCTGAGCGAAGATTATGTATATTGGTCACCACGCATCGTACGGTTAGTGCCCGGAACCATGGAGCTTTTGGAATACCTGAGACCTAAATACCACCTTCACCTCATCACCAACGGCTTCCAAGAAGTGCAGCACACCAAGTTGAGTGGCTCAGGCATGGAACCCTATTTCGAGACCCTCACCGTCTCCGAGGAAGTCGGTGTGAAGAAGCCCAACCCGGAAATCTTCCGCTATGCCTTGAGGAAGGCCTGTGCAACCGCTGAGGAAAGCTTGGTCATCGGTGACGAGATGGCGGTAGATATCGACGGTGCCCGTGCGGCAGGCATCGACCAGATCTTCTTCAACCCTTCAAAAAATACTGTCCAAGGAGAACGCACTTTCGAAGTGGATAGTCTATTAAAAATCAAGCATATACTTTAAGTAATTTTTCTATCTTTTTTGCATTATACAAAAAAAATAGTAAATTTGCATTGAAAATAGATAGCAAGTAAACATACTCGCCGACTCCACTGTTGAAGGTGTTTCGTACAGCGTTTACAATGTGTTTCTCTCCCGATGGCTTGAGAACCAATAAGAAAGCTCTACCGTAACACCGCCAGCACACTCGACTTGGCTCGCACCAGCTGTCCGACATGCACCTCCACCTCTGCATCCAGAGGAAGGAACACATCCACCCGTGAGCCGAAGCGGATCATCCCGAATTCCTCGCCAGCGATGGAAGGCTCTCCTGGCTGAAGATCACACACGATGCGCCTTGCCACAAACCCTGCAATCTGACGCACCATAACCTCACGTCCTTGCGCATCCTTGATGACGATGCTGTTATGCTCGTTATCCGTCGATGACTTGGGATTGAACGCCAGCAGATATTTCCCAGGATGGTATTGATAATAAGACACCACACCATCAAACGGGAAGAAGTTGATATGCACATTATAAATAGACATAAAGATGGAAATCTGGCGACGCTTCTCGTGGAAAAGCTCATCCTCCATCACCACCTCGTTGGCAGCCACCACACCGTCGGCAGGCGAAAGCACCGCATTATCCAAGATGGTTGTCTGTCGAAAGAGCGGCACACGGAAGAAACGCACGATGATGGCCAAGACCGTCAAAAGGAACGCATAACCCAACACATGCCATAAGGTTTGCTTCGGCCAAAGCACATTCATCCCCACCACAATCAACACCACTACCACCAAGGTGATGAGTATCGCCTTGGTACCTTCCTCATGAATCCTTTTATGTATCTGTCTCATAGCAGCAGCAAAAATACAAAAACAAATGGAACGGCAAACAGCACGGAGTCAAAACGATCCAACACTCCGCCGTGGCCTGGGATCAGCGTCCCCGAATCCTTCACCCCTGCCTGACGTTTCAACATCGACTCGCAAAGGTCACCCAAGGTGCCAAACACCACTGCGATCACTCCCAGCCCCACGGCTTCCCGCATCGGAAGCCATGAGACGTAATGGCTGAAAAGCATCACACCACCCAAGGTGAACAACAACCCGCCAAGGCTGCCTTCGATGGTCTTTCCAGGAGAGATTCGTTCATAAAGTTTATGTTTCCCCAGCAGACGACCGGTAAGATAGGCAAAGATATCATTCACCCAAAGCAGGGCGAAAACCAGGATAAGCACTCTTGGACCCGCCAAAGCGCCCACCACATCAGGACGATACAGAAACAGGGTCATCGAAGTGGGCATGCTCAGCAAGGCCAACGAACCGAATGCAGTAGCCGACAGATGTTTGAAGTCATGAGCGGTGGAAAACAGTGCCCACAAGAAAGGCAACATGCAAAAGACGCATTCCAAAGCCAGAAAACGTTCGGGCAACACCTTCAACGCCGAAAGCGAGGCAAGCAGAAAAGCACCCACTGAGAGCATCTCGCCAAGAACGAGACTGGTTTTAGACAAGGCACCTTGAAGGCGGAACATCTCGAAAGTTCCAACACACACGATCAGCAAAGCGACCGCAGCCCAGGCCCATGGCGAGAGAAGGATGGAACCGACCACCACCACCAATAGCACCACCCCTGAAAGCGTTCTGGTCAATAATTCACTCATTTCAATCACTTTTAGCTTGCAAAAATAAAAAAAGCCGCCCAATTGGACGGCTTTTTATTGAATCTTTATGTTAGATTACTTGGTGATCACAACACGTTGAACCATGTTGTTACCATCATTGTCATAAATGCTGAAGAAGTAAACACCAGCTTCCACATTCATTTCAATGTTGTTGATGGCGTTGTCGAGTTTCACCACGCGAACCAGCTGGCCAGCCACATTGTAGATGGCGAGTGATTTCAGGTTCTGGCCTTCCACGGTAACCATAGCGTTAGCCGGGTTAGGATAGACGGAAACCTTGTCGTTGGAGTTTTCTTCCACAGAGAGACCACTCACATTGAGTGTCAAAGGAATCTCTGAATGAGGCAGATCCACATCGCTGGTGTTGATGACGAGGGTAGCATTGTAGGATTCACCACCTGTCAGACCGATGGAATTGAAAGCGAGGACAAGATCTTCGCTCTGGCCACCCATGATGGAACCGGAAGTCTTGCTGAGGGTGACCCATGAACCAGGCACATAGGTGCCTTGGCAGTGGGCGGTGAGGAACCAAGCGCCTTCGAAGCTTTCAGCGCTGTAGCAGTGGGAGAAAGTACCACCATTGGTGGAAATCCAGTTACCATCTTGGGTCTCGCCATAGAAGCCACCGTCCATGGAAAGCGGATATTCTTCAGCGGCTTGCTCCATAGCAACGGTCAGCCAAACCTCTTGACCAGTCAGATACACTGGGTTGTCAAAGTTGACAGAAATCCAGGTTGACATTGCCGTCGTATTGATGCTCTTTTCTGCGAGCAGTTCACCGGGTTGGCTATTCAGTCCCTGGCCATAGAGGCGGAAGGTATAATTATAGTCCGTAGCGGTATAAGTGTTCACATAATATTGAGCTGAGACCACTTTCATACCCATGGCAGAGCCACCGTACATGCTGGGAGTCAAACGGATACCAATCTCTCTGGAGACAGCACTGGAGCTACCAATAGGATCAACGGTAGCGACATCACCGTTGTGATACATCACATCGCTGATCTGAGTGCCATCAGCGCCTTGACCAAACTCAACCCAACCACTCCAGTCACCGATAGAGTTACCATTGTTCTCAATGACAAACGGGACGTTCACCATTTCGTTGACTTCAAGATCCGCGGTCACCTCATCGTCAGAGAGCGCAAGATGGGGAGCGGACTCGCCACCGATCTTCGTGTAGCTGAAGTTGTCGAGATAATACTCGGAGTTGTTGGCATTCTGAGGTGGGAAGAAGTCCATGGCGGCCAACTTTCTACCATAGTTGTCGCCTTGTGTAGTAAGGCTCCACTGCCAGGTATAGACGAGGGTCTCTTCGGAATTCGGAGCGGTGTAGTAATACTCAGCGATGTCGCTGTCAGTATCCACATGCAGGCGGAAGTGCATCCAGTCATCATAGATGACCGCAGGACCCTCAATGGTTCCACCGGCCACATTCAAAACGCTGTTTCCAGGAGAGTGTTGGGAACTACCAGTCATGTGCAGATAGCACTCCAAAGCCCAAGTGCTGTTGCTGCCGTTGAAGTCATGAAGGATGTTGAAGTAACCATTCTTTCCATTAGGAACAAGGATGTCGAATGCAAGGTCGTAAACACCGTTCTCTTCATCACCGAGAAGGAGCACCTGGTCGTTACCGTAGGTAAGGTGACCGCACTTGGAGCCATCATATTCGGCAACCACGCCATCTTCAGCGGAACCCGGGTTGCTTGACCAAGTGGTCCACCAATCATGACCAGCAGCCATAGCTTCCACAGCGATCTTGTTGCCAACCGTGTATTCCTCAAAAGGATCATAGATCAGCACTTGTTCTTCTGACACAGGAGTCATTTCCATGTTGTCGATATAATACATGGATTTCGCACTGTTAGTGGGCGGGAAGAAGTCCATAGCACCGAGCTGACGAACACCAGAGGAACCATCAGTCTTCAGACTGAAAGGCCAAGAAGCAATCTCCTCACCTTCAACATAGAACTTGCCAAGGTCGTTGTCAAGGTCGATAAAATACTTCACGTTGAACCAAGCATCGAAGGGGCATTCGAAGTTCGTGGTGACACCACCAGCCTCGATTGAAGTGCCTTTGTTGGTCGTTTTGTAGTGAACCTCAGTGGCCCATTCACTGCCACTGCCATTGAAAATGTGAAGGATGTTGTTGTAAGCGTCCTTCCCATCGGGGATGTACATGTCAAAGCTGATGGTGTAAGCACCAGTGGTCAAGTTGTTCATCCTAAGCACTTGGTCATTGCCATAGGTGAAATAAGCGGCCATCTGACCATCAACTTCGGCGAACACACCATCTTCTGCGCTGCCAGGAGCCTCGCTCCAGGTAGTCCAAGGCTCACCATAAGTCTGAGCGATTTTAGCACCAGCGGTACCGTCGTTGAAATCATAGCTCATTTGAGCAAACGCATTGCCAAAAGCGAAGGCAATCAACGCGATAAGTAAAGATACTTTTTTCATAATGATTTGATTTAGTTAATAATAGATTAAATTATTGTATTCATCTTATTTTCGAGACTACAAAAATACAACTTGTGTTCAAATAATGGCATGAAAAGAAGATTTTTTTTTGTTTCCTAAGGCACATTTTTTTTGGCCTCTTGCCAAAAGCCGAGCATTTCATCGAGAGAGAGATGCTGAACCTGCTTGCCTTGTTCCCGAGCTTTTTGTTCAAGAAGGTTGAACCGCGCGCGGAACTTCCGGTCGGTTTTCTCCAAGGCATCGTCGGGATTCACTCCGATATAGATACCGTAGGCGGCCAAGGCGAAAAGCAGGTCACCATATTCCGCCTCGATTCGTTCGGCATTGTTCTCTTTTCCGAGTTCGGCGAACAGTTCTTCCTTCTCTTCCTCCACTTTCTTCCAAGCGGCCTCGGCGTCAGGCCAGCGGAAACCCACGCCGGCGGTTTTTTGGTGCATCCGATAGGCTTTCAGCAGAGACGGAAGCCCGTTGGGCACGCCACCCAGCACGCTCCGGTTGTGCTCTCGTTCCAGTTTAATTCTCTCCCAGTTCTCCTCCACCTGCTCGGCATTCTCCACCTTCTCCGAACCGAAGATATGAGGATGACGCACAATCATCTTCTCACAGATGCCGTTCAGCACATCAGTGATGTCGAAGGCCCCTTTCTCAGAACCTATCTTGGCATAAAACACCAAATGGAGCATCAAATCCCCCAGTTCTTTCTTCACTTCGTTTAAATCTTCAGCCAAGATAGCCTCACTCAGCTCGTAGGTCTCTTCAATGGTCAGATGACGCAGGCTCTCGATGGTTTGAATGCTGTCCCAGGGACATCCAGCCCTCACTCGGTCCATGATATCCAGCAGCCTTTGGAATGCTTCTAATCGTTTATCCATATTCGGTCAGTAAAAATTGTGCAAAAATAAACATTTCTAAAAAATGCGCAATATAATATATTTGTGTATTTTTGTACGCTCATTATAGGATGAAGAAGACAATAGTTCATATTACCTTATTATTTTTGATGCTATTGACAACAGGCATCAAAGTGGAAGGGCAAAACTATAAGTGGCTCACAAACAAGAACTTCCTTATGGAAGTCAGGGGTCACTATGGGGCTTTTTATCATCACCATTTCGAGATGGAGCATTTCAACGCCCACTTTCCCGCCTTTGAATGTTCCTTCTACAAAGGCACCTTTGGCGAAAGGGAATGGGAAGCGGATTACAACTATCCTTATATCGGCTTCACCTTTTTCTATTCCGGACTGGGTGGCTTCGACGAGATTGGCAAGGTTTATGCCCTTTACCCCTTCATCAACTACCCGTTGCTTTTCAACGATTTAAACACACTGACGCTGAAAGTGGGAGCCGGCATGGGATACCTCACCCAGAAGTTCGACCACACCGACAACCACTACAACTTCTCCATCGGGTCGCACCTCAACGCGGCGGTGAATCTCTCCTTTGAACACCGGCTGAAAGTGACCCCCACTTTATCCTTCGTGACCTCCTTCGGATTAACACACTTCTCCAACGGCGCCACCAAATCACCCAACTACGGACTCAACACCTTCAGCGGCGCTTGGGGCATGGCGTATTACTTCCGCAATCCCCGACTGAACTTCGACCCGACCAGACGCCCCGACTACTATAAATTTGAATTCGACGGCAAAAAATGGTTCTCGGTCGATGTTGACTACAACATGGGTGTCAAAGACGTCTCTCAGATCTTCGGTTCCAACGAGCGTTATCTCGTCCACGAATTGTCCACCCACCTCCTCGCCCGGTTCAGCAACTACAGCAGGGCCGGCATCAGCCTCTCCTTAGTCAAAGACAACTCCGACAAGGCCTTGCCTGACGCGCCTGCCATCGACACCGTCAAAGAATACCAATGGATCAAACCCAACATAGGCGTGTGCTACTCCATGACCATGGAACGCATGTCGTTCATCTTTGAAATCGGAGCACACCTCGACCTGAGATACCGCAGTTACCGGCACAACTACATCAACGATCATCTGCTGAAAAACCTCGGCATGGTCACCGATTTCAGCAAGGGAAAATGGTATGAGAAAGTCATCATACGTTATGAGCTTACCGATAACGTATTCGCAAACATCGCATTGACCGCCCATGCAGCCCGAGCCGACTTCCTTTGCTTCGGCCTCGGCTATCGGTTCAACCAAAAATACTATATCACCAAACATGCAAAGAGCTCCACTCTTATTCCTGGCGTTCGTTAGTCTGTTGCTCAGCTCGTGCAGCAAAGAGATCTTTTTCTCCAACGGCGACATCAAAGACGAGACACGACGGTTGGAAGGAAGTTTCAAAGTCATTGAACTATGCGATAACGTGAATGTCTATCTGAAACATCGCACCGACTCGATGGCACCAGGCCACACCCACATCCATCTTCGTACAGGTGAGAACCTGTTGCCCAACATCACCACAGAGATTCACGAGGACACCCTGACCATACACAACGAGAACATCCTCAACTGGATCCGTCCCTACGACATCACGCTCGACATGACCGTTTACTATGACTCCATACGAGAGATCATCTTCCTGTCGAATGGCAACCTTTACACCGACACCCTAAGGGGTTATACGATGCTTGACCTCGACTCCCTCTCCCACCTCTATCTCAACGTGGAAGGTGGCTCAGGCGACATCCAACTGTTGACCCATTGCCGACGTCTGCACACCACGTACAATTTCGGAACCGCGACCGTCGCACTCACAGGCGATGCCCGTATCGCTTTCACCTCAGCCAGCTATAACTGCCACGGCCCCATCGACGCGACAAAGCTTGAAACCAACATCCATTACATTTATTCCCACGGAACTAACGTCATCAAAGCCAAGGCATACCACGAAATCAACGCCAACAACCACAACAACGGCTATGTGTATTACCTAAAATACACAGGGCAGTATTGGAGCGAAACTTCTCAGAGTTATCTGCCCGTCAACTGCCCCGAAATCGTCAATGTCAATGGCGACAATATCTATCCTCTCGAGTAGGATCAATAAGCCTTAGCAAAATAAACGCGCATCTTGGCGGGTTTGCCTGAATAGACATCCACGCCCTCCTCTTCTTTTACATCCAGCGGGATGAAACGCAGCGTTGCCTTGGTCTCTTCCTTGATCTTCAACTCCGTTTCGGTGGTTCCATCCCAGAAAGCGTGGACAAAGCCACCCTTCTCAATCTGAGCCTTGAACTCATCCCAGGTGTTGACATCAATGGTGTTGTCGTTTCTATATTTGAGGGCTTTCTGATAGAGGTTGCCCTGAATCACATCCATCAAAGCCACCACATGTTCTGCAATGCCCTCGTAGGAGGCGGATTCCTTAGTCATCGTGTCGCGGCGAGCCAGCTCCACGGTGCCTTCTTTGACATCGCGAGGACCGACGACGAGGCGTACCGGAACGCCTTTCAGCTCCCACTCATGGAACTTGAATCCAGGTTTCTGCGTGTCACGGTCGTCAAACTTCACACGCAGGCCGGCAGCGATCAACTGCTGTTTCATCTCCTCGCAACGAGCGAAAGTCAAGGCCTTCTCCTCATCATTTTTATAAATCGGAACAATCACCACCTGGATGGGAGCAATCTTGGGAGGCAGCACCAAGCCATCGTCATCAGAGTGCGACATGATCAACGCACCCATCAGGCGGGTGGAGACGCCCCAAGAGGTAGCCCATACATATTCCAGTTTGTTTTCTTTGTTCAGGAACTTCACATCGAAAGCCTTGGCGAAGTTCTGTCCCAAGAAATGCGAAGTGCCAGCCTGCAAAGCTTTTCCATCCTGCATCATGGCCTCAATGCAATAAGTGTTCAAGGCGCCAGCAAAACGTTCGTTAGCCGATTTCACCCCCTGATACACCGGGATGGCCAGCCATTTCTCAGCAAACTCGGTGTAAACACCCAGCATCTTCTTGGCCTCAATCTCAGCCTCTTCCATCGTGGCATGAGCGGTGTGACCTTCCTGCCAAAGAAATTCAGCGGTACGCAAGAATAGACGGGTGCGCATCTCCCAACGAACCACGTTGGCCCATTGGTTGCACAAGATCGGAAGGTCGCGATAACTCTTGACCCAGTTACGATAGGTATCCCAAATAATGGTCTCGGATGTGGGACGTACGATGAGTTCCTCTTCCAATTTGGCGGAAGGATCCACAACCACGCCATTGCCATTCGGGTCGTTCATCAAACGGTGATGCGTCACCACCGCACATTCTTTGGCGAAACCCTCCACATGGTCCGCCTCACGGCTGAAGAAACTCTTCGGGATAAACAAAGGGAAATACGCGTTCACATGACCCGTATCCTTGAACATTTTGTCCAACGCGTCATGCATGAACTCCCATATTGCGTAACCGTAAGGTTTGATCACCATACATCCTCTGACAGCGGACTGTTCCGCTAAATCAGCCTTCACAACTAAGTCGTTATACCATTGTGAATAATTTTCTGAGCGAGTCGTTAGTTCTTTTGCCATCTTGGTATAATATTTGTATAATTTCTTGGGTTTGTTTGCGACTGCAAAATTAGAAAAATAATACAATAAAAAACATAAATAAAATGAAAGCACAACGATTTATCACCTTCTTCTTAGCGGCCCTGGTCTTCGTCGGCTGCTCATCCAACAAAAGAATGGCCTACGATGACACGTATTATTCACCTTATAATAATCCGCAGAGCCAGTACACCGCGAGCAACAGCGGCACTGTCAGCCCGAAGGCCACCAGCGGCGAGTACAACTACCAAGCGTATTACACCGACAACCAGAACTTCGAAGCCAATGTCGAACCCGTGTACAAGACCACTGAGACCGTGACCGACACCAACGGCGTGGTGTACACCACCACCGAGACTTACTATGATGCCGACTTTGCCGCCCGTATCAAGCGTTTCGGCACCCAGGCCTCCAGCTCCATGGACTATTACGATGACTATTACACCAGCGGTGGCGGCAACACCTATATTTATGTGGACAATGACCCCTGGGACTGGGGCTTCTATCCCTACCGCTCTTATTACTACGATTACTATTACACCCCAGGATGGTATATCGGATTCGGATATCCCTACTACAGCTACTGGTACCGTCCCTACTACTGGTACGGTTATCATTGGACCTGGTATGACTCCTACTGGTACCACCCCTATCACCACCACCACCATCACCACCACCACTATGGGGATGGCCACTGGAATGGCAACCACCACAACGATTTCAATCAATACGTGGCAAGCGTACGCCGCAACAACACTCCTGGTTCACTGAGTTCACGTGCTGCGAGCGTCAACAATCCAAGAAACACCGGTGCCGGCGCCACTACTCGACCCACTGTCAACGGAAGTAGCGTAAGACCCTCTGTCAACGGAAGCAGCGTAAGACCTTCTGTCAACGGAAGCAGCGCAAGACCCGCGACCGCCTCACGTCCATCCTCCACAAGACCCAGCACGGCCAACCGTCCTACCGTCAGCAACCGTCCCAGCAATACCACGACAAGACCTGACGCCTCCACACGTCCAAGCACCACCGGACGCAAGACCTACACCTCACCCAACACCAGCCGTCCATCACGTTCCAGCTCTGAATATGTGCGTCCCAACAGCAGCTCATCCTCAAGCAGCAGACCCTCCGGCACCAGCACCTACAACAGGAACAGCTCAAGAGGATCTTCCAGCTACGGCAACACTTCGAGAGGTAGTTCCAGCAGCAGAAGCAGCTCCAGCAGCTACAGTGGCGGCAGAAGCAGCTCCAGCAGCAGCCACAGCAGCGGTGGTGGAAGAAGCAGCTCCAGCGGTGGCGGCAGAAGCTCCAGCGGAGGTGGCGGCAGAAGCGGTGGAAGACGTTAATCAATAAAAAGAATTCTTAAACCACTCCATATTATCAGAAAGGACTATCTTTGCAAGCCAAAGAAAGTCCTTTCTTTATATTAATGATGAATCAATTATGAGAATCTCATCACCACTGACTATACTGCTGCTTCTCCTCTCCATCAATCTATTGGGCCAAGGCGTGGGGGATGCAGTTCTTTATTCTCAATCAGCCTACGAAGGCACCGGAAGAAACATGGCTATGGGCAGTGCTACTGGAGCCATGGGCGGTGATGTCACTGCCGCCTATATCAACCCCGCTGGTCTCGGGTTATACCGCAACAGCGAGATGACCTTCACCACAGGCTTGCAACACGTCCTGGTCAAAACCGACTATTACGATAACAGACACCTTGCCGGCAGGACCAATGTGTCCATACCCAACTTCGGCTACGTCATCGCCACCGAATGCAGCAACTACAAGCCATTGCGGTTCCTTCAGTTCTCCATCGCCCTCACCCGCACCAACGACCACAGCATCCGGTCATCCGCACAAGGCCTTAATCCCAGCAGTTCCATGGTTGACTCCTATCTTCAAGAAATTGATGGTATTGATGAATTATACGACGGGACACAAGACCCTGGCGAGTATTTGAAAAACTACGACCCCTACCGGCTGCACCCCGCATGGCAGACCTATCTTATCGACCGTTTCCAGGATTCCACCGGATATTACTTCGACAGCCCCATCCCACAAGGACACGTTTTTCAAAAAGACGTCCTGGAATCCAAAGGCCGCACCGAAGAGTGGACCTTTGCCACCAGCGCCAACATCATGGATTGTTTTTATGTCGGAACCAGTTTTGGTGTTACCCACCTCAAACGCACCAGCACACGAACCTATACGGAAACGCCCGAGAATCCCCATAACCCCCAGAACACCTTCACCGAATGGTCTTTCTCAGAAGACCTTCAAGACGACGCCTGGGGCCTCAACCTAAAACTGGGTCTCCTCTATGCACCATTCCGTTGGCTGCGTTTCGGCATAGCAGCCCGCACCAAGACCTTTTATAGGTTTGAAGAGACCTGGTCAACCGCCACCTCTGCCACTTTGACAAGTAATGGTGAAAACGGTCCGTACTTCTCCCCCACCTTGGACAACACCTACACCTGCATCACCCCTGCCACCTATACAGGAAGCGCGGCTTTCATCTTCGGTCAGAGGGGCATGATCACCGCCGACTTTGACTATTTGAACTACGGGAAAGCAAGACTGAAAAAAAACGACAGCTTCGACAACACCAACGAGGAAATCGGTGCTGTTTTAAAGCCCACCTTCAATGTGAGACTGGGTTCCGAATGGCGGATGAGGCATTATTATGTGCGCGGAGGTGTGGCTTACTATGGTAGTCCTTACGGGTTCGGGAACCGCGACAAAAGCATCAAGAAACTGGCCTTGGGCATCGGATATGTCTCTTTGAGCAACATCTATTGGGACTTCGCCTACGAGATCAGCGAGTCAAGCTCGACATTCACTCCCTACCCGTATTATGTCAACGACGAGAACATCGTTTCTCCAGTCAGCCAGCATCACTGGAGAAACAAACTGGTGGCCACCATGAAAATCAAGTTATAAAAAAAGGCTGCTTTCAAGGCAGCCTTTTTCTTTTCAGAACGCTTTTATCACTCCTGATAACGGGCGATGATGTCCTTATCCACCAAGATACGACCGCAATACTCGCAGACGATAATCTTCTTATGCGTGCAGATGTCGAGTTGATGTTGCGGAGGGATTTTGTTGAAGCAGCCACCGCAAGCATCACGGGCAATACCGACGACGGCAAGACCGTTACGCGCGTTTTTGCGGATACGTTTATAGGCCACCAACAGACGGTCTTCGATGAGGCTCTCGCATTCGCTGGAGCGTTGCAACAGGGCTTCCTCTTCTTTCTGAGTGTCTTCAATAATCGACTGAAGTTCCTCTTTCTTCACGTTGAGGTCGCTCTTCCTTTCTTCAAGGCGCTGTTGGGCATTGGCAATCTTGACAGCGATATCTTCTGACTTAGCGTTTGCTTCCCTGATACGTTTCTCACTGAGTTGAATATCAAGTTGCTGATATTCAATCTCTTTACTCAGCGAATCATATTCGCGGTTGTTACGCACGTTGTTTTGCTGATCCTCATATTTCTTAATCAGGGCCTCAGCTTCTTTGATTTTAATCTTGTAGTTGGTGATGTCCGTCGCGTGTTTTTTCGTCTCCTCCTGGAAATTCTTGATACGGGTCTCCAATCCAGCCACCTCATCTTCCAAATCCTGGACTTCGAGAGGGAGCTCGCCACGGTAAGCTCTGATCTTGTCAATCTTGGAGTCCACCTGTTGAAGGGTATATAGGGCCTCCAACTTCTTTTCGATGCTGACCTCCACCTGTTCTTCGGCGGTCACATTGTTCTTGACTTCTTTCTCTGCCATGATATATTCTAGTTGTTATTGCAAAAATAATGAACCGAGTTGGTGTTGGTCTCGGCAATTTCGGCTGCAAAGTTAGGAAATTTTTTCTGAATTAACTCCTTTATTAATACTTTCGTAAATTGTTCTGTTTCAAAATGCCCTCCATCCACCAACAGGATGCCATCGGGAGCGAAGAAATCATGGTATTTGATGTCAGCAGTAAGATAAGCATCGACATGATTACGCACCGCATCGGCGATAAAAGGGCTTCCGGAACCGCCACAGAGCCCGACGGTCTTGACCTTGCATCCACGCAATGCGGAATGACGCAGGCAGGGTGACCCGATACGTTGAGCCACCAAGCACAGGAAATCCATCTCTTCCATGGGTGTCTCGAATTCACCGATCATACCGGCACCGCATTGTTCCGGCTCGCAAGACGAGGGTTGGAGAAGACGGAGGTTTTTAAGTCCAAGACGCTCCGCCAACACACGGCTCACCCCGAGATAGCTGTTGTCGAGGTTCGTGTGCATAGAAACAATCGCGATATCGTTTTTCACTGCCTTCATCACTGCGCGTTCAATGTCGGTAGCGGGGGTAAGATGTTTCAAACCTTTGAAAATCAACGGATGGTGACTAACGATAAGGTCACAAGATTTCTTTATGGCCTCATCCACCAGGGCCTCGGTCACATCCAAGGCAATAAGTGCTTTGTGTGTTTCAGCATTCACATCACCGACTTGAAGACCCGCATTGTCGTAATTCTCTTGCCATTGCAACGGGGCGATTTCCGTGATGCAGCTCATGATTTCTTTTACTTTCATAAAAAACGTTTTTGAGGTGCAATGATACGATTTTTTTGTCAACAGAATCTAATAATAAATAATTTTGCATGTCGTTATTCATTTCATGAACAGGATTCTACTCCCCATAGCGTGGTGCTACCAAAGTCTCTTGATGCTGAGACACAAGCTTTTCGATTGGAACATCCTCCCATCGAAGGCATTCGACATCCCTGTGATTTGTGTCGGCAACCTCTCGTTGGGTGGGACAGGCAAAACCCCGCATACGGAATACCTCATCGAACTGCTTTGCCAGGAATATCGAGTCGCCGTACTCAGCCGTGGCTACGGAAGAATGACCAAAGGATTCAGACTGGCTAAAGGCTCTGACGACGCAACCATTTTGGGCGACGAGCCTATGCTTTACCACGTCAAGCACCCCGAGATTACCGTGGCAGTTGACGAAGACCGGGTGGAGGGCGTGAACCATCTGCTCATGGAACAAGGCGACAAAAAACCTGAAATCATCTTGTTGGATGACGCATTCCAGCATAGACACATCAACGCTGGCCTGAACATCCTGCTGACCACCTACGGAAACCTATACACCAACGATTTCTTGGTTCCCGCAGGCACCTTGCGTGATGTGAGATCCGCAGCCAAACGAGCCGACCTCATCGTGGTGAGCAAGACACCGAATGACCTGAATGAGACAGAGAAATCGAGCATCATCAAAGAGCTGAAGCCCCTGCCCCATCAAAAGGTGTTTTTTTCTTCACTGGAGTATGAGCCTTTGAGAGCCGTCAACAATACAGCCAAAGTAACGGATTTAAAAAACGCGGATGCCGTCTTGTTGTTTTCTGGCATTGCAAACCCTAATCCATTGATTGACAAAGTAAAAGACAAGTACCTTCATTTTGATTCATTGAGCTATTCCGATCATCATCCCTATACGGAAAAAGACCTTCAGCACATCATGAAACGCTATCATGAGCTTGAGGGAGACCATAAAATCATCGTCACCACCGAAAAAGATTACGCTCGAATCAAAAATTCTCCTTATCTTTGTAGTTTTGAATCGGTTCCGCTTTTCGTTGCGCCGATCCATGTATGTATTGATGAAAAAGAAAGATTTAACAAAGAAATATTGAGTTATGTACGAAAAAATGCTCACCACTGTTGATTACATCAACATGAAGACCAGCGGGTTCAAGCCTGAAGTCGGCGTTGTGTTAGGCTCCGGATTAGGCGGTTTGGCCAATGGCATTGCCGTTGAATATGCCCTCCCCTATTCAGAAATCCCCAATTTCCCTGTCTCCACTGTAAAAGGGCACCAGGGACAGTTGTTGTTTGGCACCATCGCCGGGCGTAAAGTCATCGCCATGCAAGGCCGTTTTCACTATTATGAGGGCTATCCGATGGATGTGGTTGTCTTCCCCATCCGTTTGATGATGATGCTGGGTATCAAGTTCCTTATCCTGAGCAATGCCGCCGGCGGTCTCAACCCGAATTTCCAGGTGGGCGACATCATGATTATCACCGACCAGATCCACGCCATGCCCAACCCGTTGATCGGACCGCATGACGACCGTTTCGGCGAGCGCTTCCCCGACATGAGCGAGCCTTACGACAAACGCTTGATCAAGTTGGCTGACGAGATTGCCATGGAGAAGAACATCTGGGTGCAGCACGGCGTCTATTGCTCCACCACGGGGCCGACCTACGAAACCCCTGCCGAGTGCCGTTACTTCCGCACCATCGGAGCCGACACCATCGGCATGTCCACCACTCCTGAGGTTATCGTGGCGCGGCAAGGTAAGCTTCCCGTGTTTGGCTTGAGCATCGTCTCCGACATGGGCAACATCTATGGCATGAACCATCCGGTCACCATCACTCACGAGGAGGTCATCAAGGCGGTGAACGCCGTTGAGCCCAAGCTCATCACGCTCATCACCGAGCTCATCCGCCGCAGCGCCGAAATCCAGTTCTGATGGCCGTTTATTTTGTCACCGACTTCCATCTGGGCATCCCCACCCTTGAAGAAAGCCACGAGCGCGAGCTGAAACTACTACGGTTTTTCGACTCCATCAAGGCTGACTGTGAGGAATTGTTTCTGATGGGTGACTTGTTCGACTTTTGGTTCGAGTACAAGTCGGTGATCCCCAAGGGGTTCGTCAGGATTCAAGGCAAACTCGCCGAGTTCACCGACAGGGGCATCCCTGTCCATCTGTTCATCGGCAACCACGACTTATGGTGTTTCGGCTACCTCCACGAAGAGATAGGCATCCAGCTTCACCGTGAACCCGAAGTAATGATGATGAAAGGCAAGAAGTTCTTTTTGGTTCACGGTGACGGCTATGGCCCTGGCGACCGAGGTTACAAGTTTCTGAAGAAGGTCTTCTCGTTCAAGCCAAACCAATGGCTGTTCAGATGGTTGCATCCC
>JAEEII010000290.1 GCA_016281295.1 Bacteroidales bacterium | reverse complement strand
TCACCGTTACGGCCTACAAAGGCAATCTTTTCTCCTCTGGGAATGAGTAGGTTGACATCTTTCAGGATGACTTTGTCGCCGTAGGCTTTACCCACGTGGTTTAATTCCAAGGTCACTTTGCCGGAATGGGGTGCAGGGGGGAACTTGAAATGGATAGCGGTTTTGTCGATGTCATCGACGGTGACTTCCTCCATTTTTTCCAGTAGCTTCACACGGCTTTGCACCTGCTTGGCTTTGGTGGCTTTGTAGCGAAAACGTTCAATGAAGGCCTCGATTTCCTTGATTTCACGCTGCTGGTTGTTGTAGGCGTTGCGTTGCATATCGACTCGTTCTTCGCGCAGGGCGACGTAATCGGAGTAGGACGCCTTATAGTCGTAAATCTTGCCATTTGAAATCTCAACGGTGCGAACCGTGATATTGTCGAGGAAGGCGCGGTCGTGCGAGACCATCAGGATGGCACCGTAGTACGATTTCAGGAAGCCTTCCAGCCATTGGATGGACTCGATGTCGAGGTGGTTGGTGGGCTCGTCCAACAGTAGCAGGTTGGGTTTCCTCAACAGGATCTTGGCCAACTCCACACGCATCTGCCAGCCGTTGCTGAACTCCCGCATGGGACGTTGCATGTCGTCATGCTCAAATCCCAGTCCTACCAAGATACGTTCGGCCTCGCCTTCGATGGCGTTGCCGCCCATCATGTTCAAATGGTCGTTGAGGTTGTTGAGATGCTCGATGAGACGTTGGTACTCTCGGCTTTCGTAGTCGGTGCGCTCCATCATCTCTTGTTGAAGCTTTTCCACCTCTCGTTCCATCTGGTGGTATTCATCGAAAGCCGTCATGGCTTCGTCCAACACCGTGTTGGGACTGTTCACATTCTTCTCCTGGGGCAAATATCCGATGGTGATGCCTTCAGGCACAATGACATCGCCCTTAGAGGGTTGTTCTAGACCGCAGATGAGCTTGAGCAGCGTGGTCTTGCCGGCACCGTTATGGCCGACCAAACCAATCCGGTCCTTTTCACGAATCAAAAAAGTGATGTCGGTGAACAAATCGTCACCGGTGAAGTGCATGCTGAGGTTCTGAACGGAGATCATAGATTAGAGATAAAACCGGATTCCAGCCTTGAGGTTGAATCTTTGAAGTCCTTCTTTGTTGTTATTCAGGTTTTGTTCATTCCCGTTGACTTTCGCTTTTGAAAGAGCTCCATTGTAATAGGACATCCCTGCGCCGATGCCGATGTGTTTTGACAACATGTAGTCGTAATCGAAAGTCAATCCCATTCCTATTGTAGCTCCTTCTATGATATAGTCCGTGCCGAAATCAGACTCTATGGCATGATAGTTCATATAGCCCAGAAGATAATCAAAGAAGAAACAGTGTTTTTCGTTGGGGGTGGTGAAGTGGTATCCGGCAGAGGCGGCAATGAAGTTAATGTTGTGGTTGCTACTGATCAGGCCTTCATGATAGTTGCCATAATCGTCATATGCATAAAAATAGCCGGAGTTGCTGCTTGTAAATCGGTCGTAGTGGATTCCAAGGCTGTACATCTTGTCGATGTTGATTCGGAGGTTAGCCCCCATTACTGGACCTTTTGATAGTTCCCGGAGATAGTCCTTGTAGTCATTTGATAGTCCGTCTGCCAATCGAGCGGTGCGGAAAGCGTAACCTCCGTCAAAGCCGAACCGGACATGAAACACTTTTTTGTTTTTTTGATATTGAAGATCCGCCAATGCGATGGGGTCGTCAATGTGATATGCAAGAATCTTGCTCTTGTCGAGTTGAGCTTTTCTGGTGACCCCTTGTACTTCGTAAACTATGCTTAGCATATTCTTGGTTTCATCGATGACGAGGCATTGTGTGGTGTCGCCTTCTGATAGAATGACGTAATCATGATAGTTCTTTTGGGCGAACTCGGAAGGCTCTTTGGGAGGGCAGTTTGGGTCGATGTTGAGAATGTTGGCTGCGATTTGATGACAGGAACTGTGTCCGTTAGGATAGCTGTGCTGAAGGATCTCGAGACCATTCCCGCCAGCTGCCCGCGCTTCATTCATTGCTTTTTCAAGGATGGTTTCCCAATCACAATGCGTGGTGAACCCACTATCTGTTATTCTAATGTTTCCAATCACTTCGGTGTTTTCGGGGACCATCTCTCCGACATCATACACGGCTACGTCTGTTGTGCTTTCCCGTGGGGTAAGTGGTTTGGTGATGTTTTTGTGAACGATGGGCGAGCAGGAAGCAAACCCTAAAACTAAAATGAAGAGGGGGATGATTTTTCTCATGATATATAGTCTTTAAAACGTTTTTTGTTTCTTTTTCCAAATTACGAAGGCTGCCAACCCGATTAATGTAATCACTGCTCCAATGCCGTAGCCCACAGGTCTTGGTAACACGGAGCCTAACCCTCCGTCGGCGGCCTTGGCCACGAAGAGGAAGCAGCCCGTTACCATGGTCATGAAGAGGGCAGGGATGAGGGTGATCAAATACCAAAGCTTGCCCTTATTATTGGCGAGATAAACCGAGATGGCCCAAAGGGTGACGGTGGCAAGCACCTGGTTGGCCCAAGCGAAGTAACGCCAGATTAGCTGGAACCCCTTGGCGTCGGCGATGCTATAGACCAGAATGGCAGCGGTGATGGCAAACATCGGGATGGCGATGATCAGACGGTTCTTGATGGGCTTTTGGTCGAAATGCATGAAGTCGGCCACGATGAGTCGGGCGGAACGCATGGCCGTGTCGCCCGAGGTGACGGCGGCGCTGATAACGCCCAAGATGGTGATGGTGGCGATGATGGGGGTGAACCAGGTGTTGGCGATGATGCCCACGATGGCGGCACCACTCTTGCCAGTGACATCCACCACGCTGTCGGGCCCGAAGAAATAGGCGGCGGCAGCAGCCCAAATCAAGGCGACGACACCCTCGGTGATCATGGCACCGTAGAAAATGGGACGGCCCTGTTTCTCATTCACCATGCAACGGGCCATCAATGGTGATTGTGTCGCATGGAAGCCTGAAATAGCACCGCAAGCAATCGAGATGAACATCATCGGGAAGATGGGGTTGTTGGGCGCCTCGGGATGACGGTTCTGCAAGCCGCTCCACAACTCAGGAATCTCAGGCTTGTAAATGAGGAAGGCGATGAAGATGGCTACTGCCATGCCCAACAGCAGGATGCCAAAGATAGGGTAGATCTTTCCGATGAGCTTATCGATAGGTAACAATGTGGCTATCAGGTAATAAGCCAGAATGATGATAATCCAGATATAGGGATTCCAGCCTTGGGTGAAGTGAGCGTTGAGCAGGGTGGCAGGGGTGTTGACAAACACCACGCCGACCAAAATCATCAAAATCACGGTGAAGCCACGCATGATTTGCTTGGCACCGTCACCCAAATAGGTTCCGTGAATTTCGGGCAGACTTGCTCCTTTGTCTCTTAAAGAGATCATGCCCGCCAGATAATCGTGTACTGCTCCTGCGAAGATGCTGCCCAGCACAATCCAAAGGAAAGAGGCCGTGCCGAACTGTGCACCCATGATGGCCCCGATGATAGGCCCTACGCCGGCGATGTTCAAAAACTGGATCAAGAAAATCCGCCAGGGCTTCATCGGCACATAGTCCACACCATCGGCCATGGTGGTAGCTGGTGTGGGCCTATTCGGATCCGCCCCAAATAGCTTCTCTACAAACTTTCCATAAATCAGATAGCCAAGAATCAATACGGCTAAAGCGATAAAAAATGTTATCATGGCTCTCTCTAAATTCTTAATTCTTAATTCTTAATTTTTCTTTCCTCCAAACTCCATCAACCACGCCTTCAAAAACGCATCAATATTTCCATCCATAACTCCCTGTACGTCGGAGGTCTGGTAATTGGTGCGATGGTCCTTCACGCGACGGTCGTCGAACACGTAGCTGCGGATTTGGCTGCCCCATTCGATCTTCAGCTTGCCCGCCTCAATCTTGTTTTGCTCCTCCATGCGGTGGCGCATCTCGCGGTCGTAGAGTTGCGACTTCAAGAGGCGCAGGGCGTTCTCTTTGTTCTTGGGTTGGTCGCGGGTTTCGGTGTTTTCAATCAGGATTTCCTCTTCCTCGCCCGTGTAAGGGTCTTTGTATTGATAGCGCAGACGCACACCCGACTCCACCTTGTTGACGTTCTGGCCACCGGCACCGCCGCTGCGGAAGGTGTCCCACGACAAACGCGATTGTTCCACCACGATTTCGATGGAATCGTCAATCAAAGGGGTGACGAAAACGGAAGCGAACGAGGTCATACGTTTGCCTTGGGCGTTGTAAGGACTGACACGCACTAAACGGTGCACGCCGTTCTCGCCTTTCAGGTAGCCGTAGGCGTATTCGCCCTCGAGCTTCATCGTCACCGACTTGATGCCGGCATCGTCGGCCTCCAACAAGTTGGAGATAGTGAGTTTGTACTTGTGGTTCTCGGCGTAACGCATGTACATGCGCATGAGCATCTGGGCCCAGTCCTGGGCCTCGGTGCCGCCTGCGCCCGCGTTGATCTTCAGCACAGCGCTCATGGGGTCGGCTTCTTCCTGAAGCATGTTCTTGAATTCCAGATCCTCAACGATAGCCAAGGCATGGGCATACTGTGCATCCACCTCTTCTTCTGTGGCTTCTCCTTGCTTGGCGAAAGCAAACAGCACCGCCAAGTCGTTGTAGGCTTCTTCATCGTTCTTGTAGCCATTGAGCCATCCTTTCACCTCGCGCACCTTCTTCATGGTGGCTTCGGCGGCTTTCGGGTCGCTCCAAAATTGCGGATCTTGGGTCTTTTCGTCTAATTCTTGGGCCTCCATGGTACGACGGTCCACGTCAAAGATACCTCCTCAAGGCCTCAACCCTCTTACATAATTCTTTTTGTTGGTCTAAAGTGATCATGGTGAATACTATATGTTAATTTGGGCGCAAAGGTACGAAATAATTAAGAATTTGGTATTTAGAATTAAGAGGTGTTTTATAATTTTGCGTTATGAAAATGCACCATTTGGTTTTGTTTCTCCTTCTTGCGGCATTGACTGCCTGCAAACCTGGTCCGAAGCAACAGCTTGACCAAGCACAACAGTCGCTGGAAGTAGGTTATGCCTATTTGGAATCCGATGACGAGGCTTTGGCCTTGGAAGCCTTCAAAGATGCGGAACATTACGGCTTGTTGGCGAGCGACTCACTCACGACATCGCGTGCCCGTTACCAGATTGGCGACATGCTGTATCGCAAAGGCGAGACAAAGGATGAATACATTGGGCGAT
>JAEEII010000289.1 GCA_016281295.1 Bacteroidales bacterium | reverse complement strand
TGCTATGCTTCTATGTTTTACCAATGCGGTACCCTCCAAAATGTGACCTGCTTAGCCACCACCATCAATGGCACTGACTGCACCACAGACTGGCTCTACGAAGTGAACAATCCTGGCACATTCACCAAGGCCAAGGGTGCAACCTGCTGGTCCTCGGGTAGCAACGGTATTCCTTGGGGTTGGGAGGTAAACGAATACTAACCCTACAACAATCGTCAGAACCTCTTCTCCATGGTCAGCCACAGACAGATCAATCTTTCTTCATAGCTCTTTTGTAACCCACCCAAGCGTCCATGATATCTTCAACACGATATTCACCATTAAAAAACGTTACTTGACAATTCTCATTGAAAGGAAACCAGTTGCCACATACTATGCCATCACGAACGACAATGGGGCGAAAGATACCATTGTTGCTATGGGCATGGTGACGATGCTCCAAAGACAAAACAATATCACGACTCTTGTAGCCGATAAGGTATTCGTCATAAGGGGGAATCAATAGGAACTTACCTTTTCTGAAACCTCGTGTGCGACAATCGTCGGTCAGGTAAAAGGCCCGACCTTTCCAGCGCACTACATGGAGCGTGTCGCCCAAAAGCGCCATACCTCTTCGACAATCACTGATGTTCAAACCCGACCACCACACAAAGTCCTCTAACGTTGCGGGTTGCCTGCTTTGGAAGTACTTGCGCGTCAAACGCATCAAGGCTTCATCACGATCCACCTTCACCCTAGATCCGACTTTGTCAAGAGTGAGTGCGTATGAGGCTTTCATCGGCAACAAGTCACCGCTACACAAAACCCCAGATAACTCAGCTAACCTAATATGGTACGACAAGCGATGTTCATCCATTGAAAGACCTTTATCGGACAAAGATCTGACAAAGTCTTCCTTTGTCACACTCCCTTGATCACCGGCCGTTCGGACAAGGATTTCCCTAATCCGTATTAGTTCCTCATCAGAAATGGAGATGTTGTTGCTGCTCATCCATCCTTTGGTGACTGCAATAGCCTTAGCCGCACAAAGATCTATCATCATCCAATAGTCTTCTGCGGTCACAAGCTGCCAGGTACCTCGCATCAGGTGAAGTCGGATGATGTTTCCATTGTCAAAGGCATCCTTGAAAGCTTTGGCTGAAGGCTTCTTGATTCGCATTGAAACCGCCCAGCGCATCATACGATATTCTTGAGCCTGTACGGCACCCAGATGACCGACCACCTCGACGGGGTCATCAAACTCAGGAGCAACCAGTTGTTGGTTTAGAAGACGGATGGCAATAGGATTCATAAGTTATTATTTAGTTTACGAGGAATTGAACAGAGATAAAGGTTGGTTGAGAAACTAATGTTATTATGTTCCACGAAGATAGCGTTTTTTGGGGAACCGCTCAGGGTTATGGGGAAAAAAATATTCGATTTGCAAAGGCTCCTTTGGAAAAAACCATGGCCTTTTCCATACCGTATTCTGGGCTCTCCAGGAACTTGAGTCGAAACGAGAGCTATTGCGAGAGCTTGTTTTTAAAATAATCATCATTTGTAACCAATAAATATGAACAAACAATTATTTGATTTGTACCGTTCCTCTGAAAGGGGTAAAAGTGTCATCGAATTATTCAAAGTTGAGGAAACGACGGATGTTGTGACCGCAATTGATAAACTCATCAGCAAGGCACGTGAGTGGACGTGCGATATTCCTAAAGCAAATCATTGGCAGAGAGGTTGTGGCTTCACTGGTGCATGATTGAGCAACTTTTACGACGGGACATCCGTCAAGCAGTTTGTCGGACATACAAGAGTGAAGGAAATCTGCGAGGTGGCGGGTAATCCTGGTGGACTGCCTGGATTTGGTAGAGGAGACCTATAAGGTGAAGTGCGCCAACCGTCATCGCCGAGTATAGGTGCGGTTCCTATTGCCTCCCCTTGCTTCAAGGTAACCAAACTCGACCAGCTGGCGCAAATAACGTTTGGCGGTAGTGGCAGTGAAACCAAAATGACTGACAATGGTTTCAGTGGTAAATTCATCTTTGTCATACACATAGTCAAGAACACCGGCCAGTTTTTCGGCCAAAGTGGGTTTTATCGACCATTTATCGACCATTTTCTGCTTCAAAACCGTTTTATCGACCATTTTCTGCGATGTGGAGTTGAGATATTGGTCGATATCTGCCTTCAAGTGTTGTGCATGCAACTCGGCCATGCAATTCTGGAAGATGCCGATGTCTTCTTTCTCCCGTGTGTCGATAAGGGCCTGGATATAGGTGGCTTTATCCTCTTTCAGCACCTTGACGGGAAGCGCATCAAACTCCATCTGCAGCAGGTTCATCAAGAGGCGGCTAGTACGCCCGTTCCCGTCGGCCCAGGGATGAATGGTCACCAACTCGTAGTGTGCCCAAAAGCTGAGATCATTGCAAAAATACGTATTTTTCAACACAGAGCGCACGAAAGACGGGTTTCAATAATATTAAGTCCTGCGATAGAGAGGTGTAATCCTATTCACAGTAATCATTGTTTGGGTTTAACTTCACACACAAGTAGCATTTCAAGTAGGAATGTTTCATTTTTGAGAAAAAAATTTCAAAGTGAAACATTTTGCTTTTTCTTGGTACTTACTGGTGACAAACATTCAAAACAAGCAACAATGACAAAACAGATCTACAAATTCGAACCAGATCAAGTCTGGTTTACCTCTGACACCCACTTTGGACATGAGAACATTATCCGTTTCTGCGGACGGCCTTTTAGAGATGCAGAGGAGATGAATGCCGAGCTCATCCGTCGATGGAGGGAAACCGTGCCTGATGATGGCATTGTCTTCCATTTGGGTGATTTCGCCCATGGCGGATCGCGTCTTTGGAATGACATGATTTGTGCCCTCACTGGCCGTAAATACCTCATTCTGGGAAACCAC
>JAEEII010000288.1 GCA_016281295.1 Bacteroidales bacterium | reverse complement strand
GTCGAAGAGGCGGAACGAGATCTCCTCCCCTTCTTCGCCACATACCGTGAGGAATGCCACATAGTTGCCGAGGCTTTCGAGATACTGGATGCGTGCGCTGCCACGGCATTCGCCGTTGACGAAGGCACCGATCTCATAGAGACCGTCAGCAAGACGGAACTCGTTCTCGTCGAGGGTCACCATCATGGTGAGGTTGGTCGGGAAACGATGGGCGTTGGTGGACCAATAGTTAGGCAGCGAGGTTTCCGCGATGATGCTGCGGGTTGCATTCGGATAGACCAAGGTGAAATCGCTGGTACCCGTGTTCAGGTAAATATACCCTTGGCCGGGTTGGAGTGTGGTAAGACTACCCAGCCAACCCTCTTCTTCACTATAGGATGAGAAGCTGACTTGTCCCTTAATTACGTCGTTTTCAAGAGGTGTCAACGAGGCTAAAGCATCGTCCAAGCTCATCGTTTGTGTAGAGAGATAGCCAATCCAGTTCCAGCCTGAGGTCAAAGTAATTGGATGGTTTAGGGGATTCACCCGGGCACCTGTCATCGAAATCTCTGTTGCCTGTTGCACAAGGATTTGATACATTTGCTCATTGACCAAATCGGTCATTGATCCCATCCATCCGTTTTCATCCAAGTTAACAAAACCATCAGATTGAGATTTGACCACTGCCGCATTGACGTTGTTAGCCAGCTCATTTTCAAGGTTGAAAAGTGAGTTGTCATCACATTCCAAATAACTGGAGAACCAGTTCCAGCCTTTAGCCAAGATAATTGATTGTGTTGTCACCGCAGGGGTTTCGCTCTCGATAGCATACATCAGGGTATAACAATAATTACGTCCGACAGACATTGTATCGAGAATATGCAAGATGTTTTCGTGAATAGGAGCATCATCATCAAACATAGTCACATGAGTAATCCAAACATTGTCAAGCGGTATTATTTGGCCATCGTCTCTAGTACAGCAGACAAGTTCATATTGTCCTTGTGCAGGATCCTCCACATAGGCATAATTCCAACCCGCATCCACGGAATTCAGATTCAACAAAACGGTAGTGTTGGTTTCTGACAAGGTGCCTTCTGTAGAAGCGCCAATCACCCTCTTAACCGAAGCTGTTCCTCCATTGGAGAAATAAAGCATATCAGGAATATGACTGAAATCGGGTGTCTCATTGACAAGGAAATCATGGATGTTGTCGTCCAATGAGCTATATGCTCGGACAGCCTTTATCAAATCATGCGAATGAAGTTCAGTAACCAGACTCAGGTCGGGATTGCCATAGCTATTATTATGAATGAGATGAGGGGTAGATTGGATGACACGCGCCATCAATGAACTGGTGAAATACCATTCTGCAATACCAGCTGTTTGAGCCGGAATGATGCCGAATGGAATATTCGTCAGGCCTAAAGGACGTTGCTCACCATTCATTGCTGAGCCAACCAAATCAAATTGAATCAGCAAACCATTCTGGTTCTCGATGATTTCGGGTTGTGAGCTTTCGAGATACACATTATTAGCGTCCCCCATACCGACATTGCGGATCATGATGGCGATTTCAGCTGGTTCAGTCATTTCAATGGTATCTTCCGTTAGCGGGTCGTCGCTGATGATGTGACGTTGGACGAAATAATCCACATGCAATTCAGGGCTGGGGTTCACGGTGAGCTCCACGGGATAGAGCGGATAGGTCACCACCTCTCCCGAGAAGGGATCCAGGAAGCTGAACGAGCCTCCGAAGGAATAGACTCTCGGAGTTTCGGGAGCCGCAGCGATAGTCGGTATCATCGTCAGCTGGATGACACCTTCCTGTTGCGCGTTGAGTGAGCCCGAGCCGTCGATTCCCGTAACCTGATCCAACGAACTGACATTGATTTGGAACAGGTTGGTACAGTCCACACCCTCCTCGTTTTTGATGACCATGTTCACTTGGATGTTCTCCATCGGATCCGTTGTATGTCCGTTATAAATTTTCAAGGTGCCCTCAAAAGCTTCACGGGTCATTGCCATGGTTTGCTTGAATTTGACGCTTACTTTGGAGCAGACGTCGTTGGAGTGTTCTATGGATTGTCCGCTCAGATAATCGAGTGACGACTCAAACATTTCAAGTACACTGCTGAATCCATAAGATTCCGCCATTGAAATTGCTTGTTGAACAGGTGCAAAACGCATCGTGTCTAATTGGATAAAATTACAATCAAAACCTTGAGGAAGATCTTCTACTTTGAAAAAGCCTTCATTCCAATACATAACGCTTCTGTTCCAGCGATCCACAAAACGTTGGACAAGGGTGTCATTAACAACAGACAACTCGCTGATTGCAATCAGATTTTCGGTTGATTGCGGCATCACAATGCCAGAAATGGTATCAATTACCGCTGTGAAATTATCCAAAAACAAATCAAGTCGTTCTTCATGAAGCCATTCTTCTTCTGGGAAAAGATTGACTAATTCGTCCATATATGACTTGAAACAAGCTCCACTTTTCACAAACTGCTCCACGACTATGCCCAATTGTGAATCTTCACGATTAGGATTCAATGTGATACACTCTCCAATTCTATTTCCCATTTCAATGATTTCATTAGCGGTATCATAAATTTTAAATGGGGTGCCTCCTTTTTTGTCGCCAAGAACACCAAGGCCAACATTTGCGACGCATTTGGTCAGGTCAGAACTAAATTTAATATAATCTTTTGTAATATACTGATATGCAAGGCCTGCTATTGGTGAAGCAATCATCATTGAGGCTTTTAGCATATTAACAAAATCGTCCGCTTTTGCTTCATAAATCAAACAATCCAAAGCACCTGCCACATAGGGAATTTTAAAATAAGCAGTAGCTATGTGAATTGCGGTTGATAATGCAACCTTCCAACAAGGTGTGCAATCGCCATCTGAATCTGAGGCGATTTCCGGTAATTGAAAATCTGGAGTTATAGTTGGAAGAACTGTAATATGGGGAGGCGGTGTGGGTGTTGGAGGATATGGTGGTGGTGGTCCTACAGGAGGAATATGTGGTGGTCCTACAGGAGGAAGAATTGGAGGTTGAGGATTCCCTACCAACAAAGAAAAACCATCGCAATGGAACCATGGGATATTAATCTTTATGTTTTGTTCGTGACGAACCCACTCTGCTTTATTGCTACAATGATACCATGTGAGAACTTCGTTAATACCTTTATTGCATGGTGCTTCTCTATCTCCGAATATTCTTGTCATCGTACAGGGAATAATCACTGTAGAATTGGCATGAATCGTATCAATCACATCGAATAAGGGCGTAAACACATATTCGCCTATAGTGGGCAAAGTGATTTGAGCGTCGTATGCGTCAATCAAGCCATAATTCGAAACAGTGATATTATATTGCAATGTTTCACCGTATGCCAAAGTATCAAAGGTACTCGGCCCTTCAATCACTACCACAGGTACAGGAACATTTGTTTTGATGTTACAAACTAACTCAAGTTCGTACTCATCCTCAACTTCTGTCGGGACCACAACCCACGAGTATGAGATGGCTTGGAATTGAAGATAGATATCCTGATGGTTGGTCTGTCCTGCTTCAATATAAATGACACCACGATTGTACTCGTTGTGATTTGGAGCCTGAACATCCAACACATAATAACCTTCGGGAAGAGTTTCTACGGTGAATAGTCCATTCTCATCGGTCAAGCCTTGAGCTACAACATCCAAGGAATAGTATCCCGTTACCGTGACTTGAGCTCCAGCCAAATGCGGCCCAAATCCACCGTTAGTGTTAAATGTGTAGTCATCAGTCACATCCACCACTAAAGTGCCTGTCGTAGCATTAGTCGCTTCAATGACGTAAGGGATTGCAATGCCGTTGCCGTTGGCACAATTCACTGCAATGGATCCTTCATATTGAGTCAGACTCACGTTGTCCCCAGGGAACAACTGAATTGTAAAAGAGCTCGTATCGCCTATCGCAATGGAAGGCAAAGTGGAACCACTCATGACAGACATCCAATCCACTTCTGGAACATTGATGGTGATCTCCCCCGTCTCATCATGACCGTTGTTAGTAATTTGGAACGACAACATTTTAGATTCGTTCCTTCTCATTGTGGTAGTGACACCTGGAGGATACACATACAGTTCGCCCCAACCTTGACTGCAATAATAATAGCTGGTCATATTCATGCTGACCCCTTCGTCACTGGAAATAATAAAAGTGGCTTCTTCCCAGTCGGAACCCGGCGAAAGTTCAGTTCCAGTGACAACATAGTTCAATTGACCCATCTCTAACGGTCCCAAGTCAATGCTTTCGAATTCAATAGTACATCCATCTGGAAGGGAAACAGGCTCAATATGAATATTATTTAAAGGAATACGGCTGCGATTCTTAATATCTAATACCCCAGTAATACTCTCATTAAGGTAGGGTTGCCACTTGATAAAGTCTGTTGACACGCGACTCATGCCAGGAATATCAAAAGAATCGTGCATTGTGGTGGAATAAGAACCAGTTGCGCAGGATCCTACTTGGTAATAACCAGCCTCAGAATATCGAGGCGTATAGGTAACACTGTAGTCACCCGATTCGTTGGAGATGGTCGGAAGGGTAATCCTACTTCCCATCACAGAAAGATACACGTCAACATCCAGGTTGGAAACAGCGTTGCCCAACACATCTTCCACATGTCCGGTGATGGTGATCTCCTCATTGGCGGCATAGATCTCCTCCTCCACGTTGGTAGTGAAAACAAAACGGTTTGCAAGACTGCCTTCGCAATAGATAGTATCTGCGAAAGCCCCAGATGCAATACGCACGGCTGTGCTGTAATACAATTGGGTATTTGCTGGAGTAAAGGTCACTTTCAGAGAACCGCCTCTGAGTGAATTCCAGTTTCCCGCTGGAGTGATGTTGAAATAAGTGGCATCCCCTCCGAATGAGCCACCAAGGAAAGTATAGCTTATTGGTTCCGTCAAGGCGGTAGCAGAAACAGCGATAGTCTTGGTACGGCTTTTCCCAATCTCCACCTCGCCAAAGTCAATGAAATCATTAGGAAGCACCGTCATGGCAGGATCAAGTTGGCAGACGAGCGATCTGACGGCACTTTCACGCTCCGTGCAATCATTTTTGGCCACCACACACCAATGGTAAGTTACGCCATGCTGCAAACCTTCAAGATGGAAGCTTGTAGTGGTGATGCCTGAAGCCATAGGGGTATTGGGGTGGTTCCCTTCTCCTTGCCAACAGTAAAGGTTATAAAAGTCGGCTCCAGGAACGGAATCCCAATAGAAATCAACTTCGGGGTAACGATTGATGTATTCGTCAGCTGGACTCAGATAGGTGAAATCGCCCAATGATTGAAGACTACAAAACTCGGCGACCAACTCGCGCGAGGAGGTAACGGTAAACGTGTAATCAGCCTCTTCCGACACCACTGTACCATTCTCCGTCCATCTCGTAAACTTATAGCCCTCGTTAGGATGCGCCGAAACAGTGGCTTCCGATAATTCAGCGTACAATCCATCGCCAGTCACAGTGCCAGCCTCTTCTGGAAATACGGTAGCGGTGATGGTGTAGGTGTTAGGCACCAGAATGGAAGGGCCTGTAACATAGTAACCGGTGTCAACCACAGAGCAGACGTTTTGCACCTTCCAATAATAAGTACTCAACGTGGGATTTGCCAGCTCGTATGAATGGCCTGTCACATCCACCACAACCGGTGTTGAATCAACCGAATTATAGTATTTCAGCCGGAAATTGTCTCCCGGACAAGTCCATGAAAACGTAACGGAATGATATCCGAGAACTGCTTCAAGGTTGTCAGGATAGGGACAAGGACTGAGCAGCATCTTTGTGAACTCGAAACTGCGAGTGGCTGTCATTTCGTTGCCTTCAATGATAACGTTCATGACATGATCACCTTCTTCAAGGCCTGTGACATCCATCGAGAAAAAGCCGTTGCTCAGTGTGCCAGTTTGAAGATTAGCATGATCCTCATCAAACCAATAGTAATAGGTCAGTTCATCAGAAGACTCTTCAACGGCCAACTTCAGAAACAAGAAGCTTTGTGCTGAAGAATACTCATTGCCTTCCATAATAACATGCAAGGTATGCATACCTTCGGTTAGGACTGCTGCATTCATTGGAAGCAAGCCGTTGCCAAGCGGACTGGTTTGAATGTCAGCATCGTCTTGGTCAAACCAATAATGACAAAGCAAATCAGAAGACTGGGTAAAAGGTGTAAGCTTATAAAACAAAAAGCTTTTAGGAGAGCTCCATACCATGGAAGTGTCGGACAGTTGAAAATGAAGGGTATGCATCCCATCGGGCAGTGATCCAGCCTCAATGACTGACTGCCAGCTATCGCCGTTGAATGAGGCTGTGACCACTTGCCCATCATCAAAGTCGAACCAATATTGGCAAGTGTAGACCGATTGGGCATGTAGCGCAAAGCTAAACAGCAGGCATACTATAGTGAATAGTTGTCGTTTCATAACAAATAAAATTAAAGCGGGATGATTATTCTGCTTCGGGATAAATCTCAATACCCACGTTCAAGTTGCCTTCGTTGTCGGATTTGTTAGGCACGTCGTACTGTTTCACGATTTGATAAGAAGGACGAGGATCGTAAGGCATAGTGCCACCATAGATGCCCACCTGGGTTCCATCTGTTCCCAAAAAACTTGTGGCGATTTCTTCTGTTAAGATAAAGGGTTCATCAAAAGTGAAAGTGCTGCCATCAAAGGTCTCAAAAACATTGGAAAAACTACTTATTATGCAATTTTCATTTGGTACAGAAGAAAACATGCTGTTATTATTTATGCCAATGCAATTAAAGGCTACAGAGTTGCTTTTGAGTTGGCAATTACTGCTAATAAGAATACAATTATAAGCTGATAATGCCTGGACATAAGCACCCAAAGCTCCACCGCTGCTAATAATCTTAATAATAGAATTGTATGCTTCAACGGATTGATAGGTGTTATTTAATTCATGAGCTGACCAAACAATCGAATTCACAAAAGTAGTATTCCGTGCATAAGAAAAATAGAATTCTTTGATTCTGCAATTAACAAACTGAGCAAACACCATATCACTTGAAGTGTCTGTCTTATTTATTCTATCAAAATTACATTTCATAAAAACGGGATGACTCAGATACGTGAATTTCGCTATACCAGCAAAATAAATTCCTTCCATCACTAAAGGTCCAGCATCGTCAGCAACATTCATGGTAAAATCATCAGAAATAATCGTCGGCAAAGTACCCGATACGGTATCAGTAAGGCATCCTGCACCATGCAAGGTGATACCTTTCGTGATGTTAACACCTGTGAAGGAGCCACTGGAAAGGGTGATGACATCACCGTTAACCGCGGCATTGTAAGCATTCACAAAAGCGTTGGCCCCATAAAAAAAGCTGAGGGCTTCGCCATGTTGCAAAGTGGCAATCTGTGTTTGAGAAAAACTCACAAACGGGGCAATCAACAAAAAAAGTAAAATTGCTAATCTTTTCATAAAAAAGGTTGCCGGTTATTACCGCATTGGCTCATCGGGTTTGAAAAAACGGCGGACCTCCCTGCGCCGAAAAAAAATGAAAAAAACTTAAGAAAAACGCGGGGATCCTAACTATCAGTTAGCTCAACGTCTTTCCAATGATGTCTTTTGTCTCGACCTACACCTAAAGGGTGTGTTGGCTTGACAAAGGCAAAGATACAAAACTATTTGTTGCAATATCAAGAATACTTATTATTTTTGCAAAAGAAAACAACACGCCAAGACCATGACTAAATATCCTATCGGCATACAGACCTTTGCCAAAATCATTGAGGAAGGCTATATGTATATTGACAAGTCTGCTTTCGTCCATCAGCTTGGTTCAAACGGAGGTTACTATTTCCTTAGCCGACCACGCAGATTCGGTAAGAGTCTGTTGGTTTCCACTTTGGAGGCTTATTTTAAAGGGAAAAAAGAGCTGTTCAAGGGGCTTGCGATGGAACAATTGGAGAAGGAATGGAAAGTGAATCCTGTGTTCCATCTCGACTTGAATGCGGAACAGTATATCGCTCCTGAGGGTCTTTTGTCTATCTTGGATCGGCATTTAAGATTATGGGAAAACATCTATGGGAAAGAGGAAGGTGACAAGACTCCTGCTGACCGATTCATCACTGTGATCCGTCACGCATACGAGCAAACGGGGCGCAAAGTGGTTATCTTAGTGGATGAATATGACAAGCCATTGCTACAGGCGATTGGAAATCCAACACTTCAGGATAATTATCGTTCCGTGTTGAAATCGTTTTATGGCGTTGCCAAAACAATGGATAGTTTCATTCATTTCGCTTTTTTCACAGGCGTTACTAAGTTTTCAAAAGTCAGTGTTTTCAGCGACTTGAATAACTTAAAAGACATCTCATTAGATGAACGTTTCGCTGATATCTGCGGCATTACAGAAAAGGAAATCCATGCCAATTTTGACAGCGAAGTGGGTGTTATGGCGGAGAAAAACCATTTCACCAAAGAGGATTGTTATGCTAAATTAAAAGAAAACTACGATGGGTATCATTTCTATCAAAACACCGCAGGAGTTTACAATCCTTTTAGTCTATTGAATGCGCTAGACAGCATGGATTTCAAAGACTATTGGTTCGAGACAGGTACGCCGACATTTCTGGTGGAGACCCTGAAACGCAACAACTACGAGTTGGAGAAATTAACCCGAGAGGAAGTCACCGCCGACCTATTGGGAAGCCTCGACTCCATCAGCACCAATCCCCTGCCTCTCCTCTACCAAAGCGGTTATCTCACCATCAAACAATACAATCCGCGTTTTGACACCTACTTGCTTGGTTTCCCAAACGGAGAGGTGGAGAGAGGATTCACGCGGTTCCTGTTTAGGCACTACGCCCCAGTCCGAATCGAAGAGTCCGCCTCTTTTGTCAAGAACTTCACCCTTGAAGTGGAAGGCGGCCAACCCGAGAAGTTTATGACTCGCCTCGAGGCCATGTTCGCCAACCAGGACTATCAACTGGTAGGTGACACAGAGCTTTATTTCCACAACGTGGTCAGTCTGGTCTTTAAGTTGCTCGGCTTCTATGTCGACGTTGAACGCCACACCACTGACGGACGTATGGACATGCTGGTTCAGACCAAGGACTACATTTATATCTTTGAGTTCAAGATTGACAAGTCAGCAGATGAAGCCTTGGCTCAGATTGAGGAAAAACAATACGCCAAGCCCTTTGAGCATGACCCGCGGAAGCTATATAAGATAGGAGTCAACTTCTCCAGCGAGACAAAACGGATAGAGGGATGGGAGGTTAAAGGTTAGAGGTGTTGATAAACATCTAAAAACACGAAAAGCACGAAAGTTTTCGAGTCTTTCGTGCTTTTCGATGTTAAAAAATTATTTAGCCAACACAAAACGCCTTACAACAGTAAAAGCATCGGTGTTGACATGAATCATATACAGACCTGATTCACAGTTCGAGAGATTCAGCTCGATTTGGTCGGCATTTACTTCGGTGTCGAAGACCACCTGACCAAGCACATCCGTCACAGTGAGGCGGTTCATGCCTACGGCCTTGACGGTGACTTTGCCTGTGGTGGGGTTCGGGAAGAGGCTGACCTCATGATGTTCGTCGTTGACACCTGTGTTGCGGAAATGCAGCATCATGGGTGCTTTCAGGCTGCCATGGACGGCATCGGCATGATACACGATTTGTTCGTTCGCGATGACATCGAGGACTTTGTTGCTTGCCACGTCGAAGAGGCGGAACG
>JAEEII010000287.1 GCA_016281295.1 Bacteroidales bacterium | reverse complement strand
GGCGAATGCCGTGGCAGCGCACGCATCCAGTATCACGCAAGCCTCGGCAACCATATGGCATTCCTCACGGGATGTGGAGTAGAAGGGGAGGAGGTCTCGTTCCGGCGCTTCGACGTGGCAAGCAACAAAGTCCTCGATGTCATCGCGAACGAACAAATCGTGTATCATGCCGATGCCGTCCATGGCAGCCTGAAAGCACCCATGATGCTGCATTTCCGCAACACAGGTGTCAACGAACATCATGAGGTCAGCCTCTTCCCGAACCCCACCACAGGCAAAGTCACCGTCAAGGCCGTAGGCATGAACCGCCTCACTGTGACGGATGTGCTTGGTCAGGTGGTCTCAGACGCCGAAGTAAATGCTGACCAAATCGAGCTGAATCTCTCGAACTGTGAATCAGGTCTGTATATGATTCATGTGAACACGGATACCTTTACTGTTGTAAGACGTTTTGTGTTGGCCAAATAAATTTTTGAACATCGAAAAGCACGAAAAAAACGAAATTTTTGATTTCTTCATTTTCGTGCTTTTCGTGTTTTTCGATGTTTATCAACACCTCTAACTTCTCTCCTCCCTTCTTCCCCAGAGGGAGAGGGTCGGTGTTGTAGCGTTTCATCTCCATAGTTAGGAAAGCAATTGTTAAAACGTCCTTTTTTTTATTATTTTTGTCGTTCAAAACACAGTTATTATGAGAAGAGTATTTTTCATCACCATTATTTGCTTAACATGTTTGCTTTGTAAAGCGCAATATGGCACCCAATTTGACAACCGTGGATTTGAGAACTGGGCTAATTTCGGGTCTAACAACAACACCAACGAACCCGTCCATTGGCATTCCACCAAGTCGGCTTCGGGCACTTTCTCGGGATTGCTCTCTAAACAGATTGAGCCTTCTTCAGTGGTGCGTCCAGGATCAACAGGGACAAAAAGTGTCAGGTTATGGCCCACCTCAGTAGTGGGAGTCACTGCCAATGGCAACATGACCAACGGAAGAATGAATGCTGGAAGCATGTCGGCAACGGGCAGTGGCAATTACAACTACACCCAACGCTCCGACGATCGTTTTAACACCCCTATCAATAATGTCCCTGATTCTATTGCTGTGTGGGTCTGCTTCAGGTCGGCTGACCCTAACCAAGAGGCAGTGGTGAGAGCTGCTGTCCATGGTGACACTGACTTCAAATTCCTCTCCAACGGTACCACTGAGCCTGCCGACCAATTGGTAGCTTTTGCCACAAAATACCTCACCAGAACATCGGAAGCAGGTGGAAACTATAACTGGATACGACTGTCTATACCTTTCATCCAGAACGGCCCCTGCTACGACCCTTGTTATATCCTCTTCACCGTCACCACTAACAAGGTTCCAGGCGAAGGTGGTACATCCGATGACTTGTTTGTCGATGATATCTTGTTGATTTACAACCCATCCATTCAGATGGCCGCCATAGAAAAAGACCATTATTTCTTCGGCGAGACCCTGACTATCCCTTTTACCTTAAACGGCACCTTCTCCGCTGAGAATCTTAACGCTCCGGCCAACCAAGTAATTGCACAGCTCTCCAACGCAACAGGCAGCTTCGCCGATCCTATTGAACTGGGAAGAATCACCACAAATAACAGTGGCAACATGACGGTCACCATCCCCCAAGGCATCTTCTCCGGAACAGGTTACCGCATCCGTATGGTCACCACCAACTATCCATTGATCTCTGAGGACAACGGATTCGACATCACGATTGGCTCTGGTGAAGAAATTGCTGAACAGAACACTCATTCTGTCTTGGTTTATCCCAATCCCGTCCATCAGTCTTTCCGTCTCGTCACTGACGAGCCTTTGTCTGAATTGGCACTCTATAACTTGGAAGGGGAATTGGTGTTATCATTCTCCAATATAGAAAACCCAATGGATATCTCAGTCAGTGATATCCCATCGGGAGTGTATTTAATTCAATGCCAGAGTAATAAAAAACTGATTACACAAAAAATCATCATCAGCCACCATTAATCTCCACCTCTAACCTTCATCAAATACAGCGTTCCATCCGTCTCAACAACCTCGAAGTCATCTTTATTGCCGAAAATCACATCTCCGCCGTATTCCCGCAACTCGAAATAGGATTGGGGAATCAGCACATATTCGGCTTCCGTGTTTTTATTCCATTCAAAATCCTCGATGTATTCACGTCGCGCGAGATGTGGAACAAACATTGAAGCCGCGCAGACATAGGCATCTTCAGGAATCAGCGCCATCAGATGACGAGCATACTTGATGTCAAAATCATCTTGATGGTAATGTGCTCCATAATAAATGCACAGCCTCTCGCGACGGATAGGTGTTTTGGGATCGGTGATGGTGTAAAATGTGGTCAGAAGCACAGAAAGCAGTAAAACGCCAGAAAGGGAATACTGCCATTTTTTTTGCTTTATCTTGATGATAACCAAAAACGAAGAGATTACCAACACAGGTACGAACTCCACGTTATAATGGAGCGCAATACCCCAAAACACATACTCGTTGGCAAGCATCTTCTGAGCTATCAGAGGCACTAACATCAGCAGATAATTAGGTTTCAACAAAGTAAGGATTAGCCCCGAAGCCAAGGCGCAATAGTAAAACTCGGCTTTAATGCCGTCAAATCCATACCATCCCGAGGTGTTATTGAATAAGATATGCAGCGTATTGCCAGGCTTGGTAATCAAATTCTTTGCAATGTCGAGGTAGTTGCTTCCAAGCCAAGCATACCGTTTGAATCCGCCCCCGGCATCGCCAAGCCAGGGCATCACCACCATGTTGATAAGGAAGAAATAGACCATGGCGAAAACAGCGTATCCTGTCAGATACCATACCGCTTTCTTGTCCTTCCGATAATCCCATAGTAGGCCCAGTGCAATGAAAAAAAGCCAAAGCGACATGTTTTCCTTACCGATGACAAAAAGCACCGTGAACAGTGTGCTAAGGCCAAACTTCCGTTGTTTGAGGTAATACAGAAGCCAAGGCAACATCATCGCCGTCAGTACATTGGAATGATAGTCGAAAGAAAAGGCGTGGATGATGCCGAACGAGGAAAGAAAAACCGCCGAGGCCAACACGGGTATCCACTCGTCGTCAGTATATAAGCCGATTAGTTTGAAAACGCCCCAACCGCCCAGCAGAACGGCAACAAGCTGCACGACAAGCAGGGTATAGGATCCAAATATATAAACCAAAGGGGAGAGGATCATGAGATACAAGTCGAAATGGTCGCTCAGCACATTCAGCGTGGCACGGTTGAACATGAAATAGTCATCGACTTTGAAATGGGCATAATCATTCATGATGTGGGTATAAAAACCCAGATCCAAAGCGTAGGTCCTAAAAAGATAATGGTTTACGAATGAGATGAGAGCATAAACAACTCCGGCGGCGATAAAAACCGCCGCCAGAGTATAATAAGAAGGTCTCGTTTTTCTCATTTAGCAGGATATTTCAGCCCCATATTATAGAGGATGAACGAATAGATATCGGCTTGTTCCTCAATGACTTTAGCAATCGGCTTGCCGCCACCGTGTCCGGCTTTGGTGTCGATACGGATAATCTTGGGTTCGTCACCGGTCTGGGCAGCTTGCAAGGCCGCGGCATATTTGAATGAATGCGCAGGAACCACACGGTCGTCGTGGTCAGCGGTAGTCACCATGATGGCAGGATAATGCACATTCTCACCACTCTTGATGGTATGAACTGGTGAATAGGCATACAAAGCCTTGAACATGGCCTCGTCATCCTCGCTAGTGCCATAGTCGCTGGCCCAGTTCCAGCCGATGGTGAACAGATGGTAACGTAGCATATCCATCACACCAACCTGAGGCACAGCCACGCGGAACAAGTCGGGACGCTGGTTCACCACCGCGCCGACAAGCAATCCGCCGTTTGAACCGCCGTTCAATGCGAGATAGTCGGGGGAGGTATAGTTGTTTTGAATCAGATATTCAGCGCAGGCGATACAGTCGTCAAACACATTCTGCTTCTCTAACTTAGTGCCTGCCAGATGCCATTCCTCGCCATACTCGTTGCCGCCGCGGAGGTTCATCTGGGCATAAATGCCGCCATTCTCGAGGAAGGGCAGACGTGACACGGAGAAACCGGGATTCAGCGTGATGTTGAATCCACCATAGCCGTAGAGGAAGGTGGGATTCGTGCCGTCTTTCACAAGGTTCTTCTTGTAAGTCAAGAACATCGGGACCTTAGTGCCGTCCTTGCTAATGACAAAGACTTGCTCTGTGGTGAAGTCCTCGGGATTGAAATCCACCTTGGGGGCGCGGAACACTTCCGACTTGTTGGTTTCCATGTCGTATTTAAACACCGTCATCGGGTAAACGAAAGAGGTGAAGCCATAGTAAACTTCGGGTTCATCATAACGACCGCTGAATCCAACCTCACCGAAAGTTGGCAATTCGATTTCATGGAGCATCTCACCGTCGAGCGAATACACGAACGCATGGTTGGCAGCGTCTTTATCAAAGGTCACAATCATCTTGCCGGCAGCAAGTTCTGCGGATACAATGACGTTTTCTGACTCGGGAACGATCTCCTCCCAGTTGGAAATCTGAGGAGCCTTGGCTGAGACACGGCAGATACGGCCTTTGTCAGCGCCGAAGTTGGTGAAGATATAAATCTGGTCATTCACCACATCGAACGGGCTGTAGAAGTGATCCTGGTCGTCGGTAATACGGACAAAAGGATTCTTGGGATTGCTCATATCCTTGACCAGCAGCGAATTACCCGAGCCAGCACCACTTTCAAACAAAAAAGCGTATTTCTCATCGTCAGTGACACCCATAGTATGGAAGAAACGCGGCTCGTTAGGATTCTCATAGAAGAGTTGGTCTTCCGACTGGGGAGTCCCTAATTTGTGGTAATAAATCTTGTGATTCTCGTTCACATTGGAGAATTCCTTGCCTTCCACAGGTGCATCGTAAGCTGAGTAGTAGAAACCGTCTTTGTACCAGGAGGCACCAGTGAACTTAGCCCATTCAATATGGTCGGGGAGGAGTTCCTTTGTGGCAATGTCCATCACGTAAATCTCCACCCAGTCAGACCCGCTGCGTTGAATAGTGTACGCGAAATACTTGCCGTCGTTCGACTGCGTGCCACCACCGTAAGATACCGTTCCGTCATCGGAGAGCTTGTTAGGATCGAGAAGCACCTCGGGGTCTTTGCCTGGGTATTGAATATAAATCACACTCTGGTTTTGCAATCCGTCGTTCTTGCTGTAGATGTAACGACCGAAACGCTTTCCGGGTACGCTGTAGCGTTCATAGTTCATCAAGTTGGTCAGGCGGTCCTTGATAGCCGCGCGGAAAGGGATGTGGCTCAGGTACTCGTCAGTCACGGCCTGCTGGGCTTTCACCCATGCCATAGTCTGTTCCGAGGTGTCGTTTTCCAGCCAGCGATAAGGATCCGCCACCTTTGTTCCGAAATAATCATCCACTACTGTGGTGTCTTTGTAAGTCTCCGGATAAGCCTTCACTTGATAGCGAGGTTCCGGTGTCTCTTGGCAAGCCGCAAACGCGATTACACTTCCCATAATCAAAAGTTTAGTTTTACTTTTCATCATATAATTATTTTAGATGTTTTCTCTCAATTCTAACCTCTAACCTCTAACTTATCAATATAGGTGTCATCCTCGATTCTCAGATTTTCAATGATAAACCTCTGTCTTTCAGGTGTGTTATTCCCCATATAGTATTTCAGCAGCTCTTTGATTCCGAAGTCGTATTGCAGGATCACTGGCTCCAAACGCATGTTGGGGCCGATGAAAGTCCTGAACTCGTCAGGTGAGATCTCTCCCAAGCCTTTGAAACGGGTAATCTCTGCCTGCTTGCCACATTTCAGGATTGAGCTGATGCGCTCCTCTTCTGTATAACAATAGAAGGTCTCTTTTTTGTTTCTCACCCTAAACAACGGAGTTTGAAGGATATAGACATGGCCGTTTTTCACCAGATCAGGGTAAAACTGCAAAAAGAAAGTAAGCATCAGCAGACGGATATGCATACCGTCAACATCAGCATCAGTGGCTATTACAATGTTGTTGTAACGCAGGTTCTCGATATCCTCATCGATGTTCAAGGCAGCCTGTAACAGATTGAATTCCTCGTTTTCGTAACACACTTTCTTAGTCATTCCCAAACAGTTAAGCGGCTTGCCCCGAAGACTGAACACAGCCTGGGTCTGCACATCACGGCTCTTGGTGATGCTTCCCGAGGCGGAGTCACCCTCGGTGATGAAGATGGTGCTTTCCAACCGTTTCTCGTGATTGGTATTCAAATGGATTCGGCAGTCTCTCAACTTCTTGTTGTTCAAACTGACTTTCTTGGCGCTCTCACGAGCGGCTTTCTTAATACCGGCAATCTCTTTGCGTTCCTTCTCGTTAGCCTGGATTTTCTGCTGCAAGACACTCACCGTGTCGGGGTTTTTATGCAGATAGTTGTCGAGATGCCGTTTTAAGATGTCGAACACGTAAGTCTTGAGAAAAGGGCTGTCATTGCTGCCATCGGGGTTGTTGGGAGCCAAATGAGTAGATCCAAGTTTTGTTTTTGTTTGTGCCTCAAACACAGGCTCTTGAATCCTCACACATAAAGCACAGATTAAACCCTGCCTGATGTCAGCGGGCTCATATTCTTTTTGGAAAAATTCACGCACCACACGGGCATAACCTTCACGGAAGGCCGACTGATGGGTGCCACCCTCTGTGGTGTGCTGGCCGTTGACAAATGAATAGAAATAGTCGCTTGACTGTCCGTTGACATGAGTGAATGCCGCCTCAAAGTCGCCGTCTTTGATATGGATGATAGGGTAGAGGCCTTCACCTTCCATATTGTTGTTCAGCAGGTCAAGCAACCCGTTGCGGGAATAATAACGTTTGTCGTTGTAATACAAGGTCAGGCCTCGATTCAAATAGGCGTAATTCCACACCCGTTTTTCCACATAGTCGTCCACATAATGGTAGTTGCCGAACTTGGCACTATCGGGGATGAACTCCACCAGGGTGCCAGTCTCTTCTCCTTGCTCGTAGGGGATGATACCAGTGTCGGAGGTCTTCTTGCCTTGCGAGAATTCCACGATACGGGTCTTGCCATCGCGGATGGACTGCACCTTGAAATAAGAAGACAGGGCGTTGACAGCTTTCGTGCCGACGCCGTTCAAACCCACTGACTTTTGAAACACCTTACTATCGTATTTAGCGCCTGTGTTCAGCTGCGAAACGGCTTCCACAAGTTTTCCCAAAGGGATGCCTCGGCCATAATCACGGATTGAGACCTTTTTCTCGACTTTGTCGATATGCAACTCTATCTTTTTGCCATATCCTGAGGTGAATTCATCAATGGAGTTGTCCATCACCTCCTTAATCAGAACATAGATACCGTCATCTTGCGAGGCTCCGTCACCTAATTTGCCGATATACATGCCGGGACGAAGGCGGATATGCTCCATGTCCTCCAAGTGGATGATCTCATCGTCGGTATATTTTGCCGAAACAGTAGGCGGAATATCAGGTTGGTTGAAAATATCTTGTTCTTCTTCAAAAACGTCGTTTGCCATCAGTCGTTATTTTTTTGCAAAGATAGCAAAAATTTCCTCTTTAAACCAAATCCAATCCGCTTTAATCAACAATAAATCTTTGGCCTTGACACCTGTCAATCTCTTGAAAGTAAACCATTGGTATAAGAGAATGGCCGTATAGGTGCATGAGAAAGCGATAGCAGCCCCAACGATTCCCCAGATAGGAACCAGGACGAAAGTGGCGGGAAGAGTCACCGCCAAACCCATCAACGAGGCATAAAGGTTGTATTTCGGCACGCCGGTTCCTGAGAAGTAGTTGGAGAAGATCATCTGAGCTGCATAGAAAAGCAACCCGGGCGACATCAACAGGAGGATCTCCTTCACCTGACCGAATGCATCGGAGAACAACCACTCAAAGAAACTCACAGGGAGACATGCGATGACCAACAACGCGATTAATGTCAACACAACTGTGATTTTCAGGAATTTAATGGTAAGGTTGACGATCATTTTCTGATCGGTCAGGTTGCTTAATCGCGAAAACTGCACCATAGAAATGCTTAATCCGAAAACCTTGACACCTTCGCCAACCTGAGTGCCAGCACCATAGACCCCTACCGAGTCCTCCGTGCAATGTTGTCGAATCAGATAGATACTCATCCTTCGGTTCAAAGTGCTAACCAAAGTGGAGAGCTGTATCACATAACCATAACGAAACATCTCTTTGGCAGTCAGTAGGATAGGGTCATTCCCACTACGGTCAAGCATCCTGATCATGATGAAAAAACCTACCAGAAAAGCAACCGTATAGCCGCAAAGTAACGAATAAACGAATGCATGGGCATCATAGATGTGCAACCCAAAGATAAACAAAGCCATTGAGCTAACTTGTACCAAAATTTGGAGCAAGAATATCCAATTAAACGTGCCTACTTTTTCTTTGCCAAGAAAGACGTTAAGGTTGAAGTTGTGGAAACTATAAACCAAGGTAAGCAGCAAAGTGATGACTTCATAGCCCTTGGGAACAATTCTGTCAGATACCGCAGGGAAATACGACAGTCCCCAGAAAAGCAACACATAGAAAACCATCACCAGTACAATCCAGCTATAAGAAACCTTCATCAAGGTGGAGAGTTTTTTTCGTGGAGTGAAATAAACCAGCCCACTACCGGCAAGGAATTCAATACCAATCAGCAGGAACGTCACGTCGGTCAACACAGTAAAGCCAATACCCCATTCCGCGGGTCCAAGCACTTTAGTCCCCATCAGCATCGTGATGAAACCAATCAGCAGGTTCATCACCCGTGTCATGCCCGTTCCGAGAATCTTTTTGAACATGTTGTTTTCTTTTTCGGGTCAAAATTACAATTCTTTTGGGGAATAATCGTTAATCAATTGTCCTTAAAAGAAAATTTCCTAATTTTGACCGTTTTTTTCGGTATGAAGATCTCCATTGTCATCGTCAATTATAATGTGGAACATTTCCTCGAACAATGCCTGTATTCGGTTCGACGGGCATTGCAAGGTATTGAGGGAGAGGTGTTTGTCGTTGACAACAACTCGGTGGATGGCTCTTTGAAGATGTTGTCGGAGAAATTCCCTGAAGTCAAGGTCATCGCCAACAAGGACAATGTGGGGTTTAGCAGGGCTAACAACCAAGCCATCCGGGTCTCCACTGGCGAATATGTGCTGTTATTGAACCCTGACACCGTGGTAGAGGATGACACTTTCACGAAATGTCTGGCATTTATGGACGCGCATCCCGATGCAGGTGGTCTGGGAGTGAAGATGGTGGACGGCAAGGGCAACTTTCTTCCTGAATCCAAACGCGGGTTGCCCACTCCGGCAGCTGCGTTCTATAAGATGTTCGGACTGGCCAAGCTGTTTCCTCACTCCAAACGATTCGCCCGTTATTATATGGGGCATCTCTCCAACGACGAAACCAATGAGTGCGAGATTCTGGCAGGGGCTTTCATGCTGATGCGCCGAGAAACCCTCGACAAGGTGGGGCTGTTGGATGAGACCTTCTTTATGTATGGCGAGGATATCGATTTGTCATATCGTATCACTTTAGGTGGCTATAAGAACTATTATTTCCCTGAGACTCGCATCATCCATTACAAAGGAGAGAGCACCAAGAAGACGAGTGTCAACTACGTCTTTGTGTTTTACAAGGCCATGGAGATTTTCGCGAAGAAACACTTCGGTCAAAAACGAGTTTTTTGGTTCTCTTTCTTCATCAACATGGCCATCTATTTCAAGGCTTTTTTGGCACTCTTGTCGCAGTTTTTCCACAAGATTGCGGTTCCCTTCCTTGATGCCATCTTAGGCTTCGGTGGACTGGCAGCCATCAGCTACTATTGGGGCAAGATGACGGTTTATAGTGGAGCTGGAAGTTATCCAGTGATTCTCTTTGCGGTGGTTTTGCCCGCCTATATCTTAATTTGGTTATTGAGTACCTATTTTTCAGGAGGTTACGACAAGCCATATAGCATTGGAAAGAGTGTCTTTGGTGTCGCCATAGGCAGTGTCTTTGTGCTGATGCTCTATGCTTTGCTACCCGAGTCACTTCGTTTCTCCCGTGCTTTGATTTTGTTTGGCACGCTTTGGCTTGCCTTGGAGATGAGCGTTGTCCGACTCATAGGCATGGCGATGGGGAAGGAGTCATTCCTCTCCAAGCGTAACGCAAAGAAACGTTTCCTCCTCATCGGAAGCCCCGAGGAGGCCTCGCGTGTTGAGGCATTAATCAAAAGCACCTCCATCAAACCCGATTTTGTGGGGTTGGTCAGCTCCGACATGAAAGGGGAGACCCCCGAAGGGTTTATTGGAAAGATCAACCAAGTGCCCGACATCATCACCATTTACAGAATCACTGAGATTATCTTTTGCTCGAAAGATGTGCCGCACCAAGTCATCATCGACAAGATGGTGGAATGGCACGCTTCCAACGTGGATTACAAAATTGCACCTGAGGACAGTCTCTCCATCATCGGAAGTAACAGCATCAACACAAGAGGTGACCTATATACAGTGGACATCAAGGCCATCGACACTGTAGCAAACCGTCGCAACAAACGGCTGCTTGATTTCATCCTTGCGGGATTCAGCATTCTGTTTTGGCTGCCTTTAGCCTTGGTGGTAAAGAAACCCGTACGTTTCCTCAAAGACGCCATTTTAGTACTGTTGGGTCGCCGCACATGGGTTGGTTACTGTAATGCCTCTGACGAGGTGCAAAAGTTACCCAAGATTCGGCGCGGAATCTTCAGCCCTGCCACTCCAATAGAAAAACTCGGCACCGAAAACGACACCGAGTTTTATAATCAGTTGAATCTTCTCTACGCCCGCGACTACACCGTCTGGAAAGACGCCGAGATTTTCTTCAAATCCTTGTCCAACAAATAATTCTCAATTTGCATGCCGATACCCTTTGACTTTGTTCCAGTCGCCACGGGTAAAGTCAGGCATCGCAACGGGCATACCACCATTGGCAATTGAGGCAGCTGTCAGCTCACCGAGGCAGGACCATTCAGCGGCATCATACACGTCTTGATCAAGCGGCAAACCTTTATGCAGGCAGTAAATCAAACGGTAGTCCATCACGAAGTCCATTCCGCCATGGCCACCAACCTCTTTTGCTTTCTCCTCAATTTCCACCGCGATAGGATGGAGGTACTCCTTTAATATTTTGTCACGCACTTCCGCTGGCACAAAACCGTGAGGATTCAAGTGTTGGCCTTCGGCAAGGAATCCTTCCGGAAGTTTGTCATCAAGCAGTGTGAAACCCTCGATAGGATATTTGTTGGCGAAGCCCTCGGTTCCCGTAAGCTGATAAAGACGGTTATAGGGGCGATACGTGTAAACATCGTGCTCAATCAACAAGGTCTTGCCTTTTTCAGTCTGAATCATGGTGGTGGTCATGTCTCCGTTGGCGAAATCATCCACACCCATCATCTCCTTGGCGATTTTCTTGCCATTATAAGAAGGAGTGCTCATGCACACCAAAGTCTTCATACGGTCGCCACGGTGAATGTTGAAAGCCTGGCAGAGAGGTCCAAGGCCATGAGTGGGGTAAACGTCGCCCGCATGGCTCTGATTGAACTCCAGACGCCAGTTTTCATAATAATCATGCCAATAAGGCTCCAGGTTATGGATGTACGCACCCTCGCCATGAACCAGCTCACCAAACATGCCTTGTTGTGCCATATTAAGCGCAGTTAGCTCAAAGAAGTCGTAACAGCAGTTCTCTAACATCATGCAATGACGTTGCGTTTGCTCTGCCACGTCAACAAGTTGCCAGCATTCCTCAAGAGAGGTGGCAGCAGGCACTTCCACAGCCACATGTTTCCCATGCTGCATGGCATAAACCGCCATCTGCACATGGGTTTGCCAGTTGGTGCAGATATAAACCAAGTCGATGTCATCACGCTCACAAAGCTCCTTCCAGGCTTCGCGACCGATATATGCCTCCGCACGAGGCAGCCCCTTAGCTTCCAAGATGTTGGTTTGGACAGCTTCCACACGGTCAGCCTCGATGTCACACAAGGCAACTACCGTCACGCCATCGATATACGTCATGCGGTCAACAGCGTCTGGACCACGCATGCCTAAACCAATGAAACCAAGGCGGACATTCTCAATGGGATCCACCGTGAATTGCAGGACGCTCTTCTGGCCTTCCTGACGTTGGGGCTCATCAAAGACAATGGTGTTGTCCTTGATAACGTAGTTTCCATGTCGAACCTCAGTGCTCTTAGGCGTGCATGCCGACAAAATGCAAACCGCAATGCATAAAAATGCGAATAGTTTCATTTTCATAGTGATAAGTTTTATTGAAAGAGCCACAAAGATAGATAATAATTTGTATTTTTGTCAAAAAATAATATCTATGAACGATAAGAATTCACTTTTTTCTATTGCCGCCCACTTTTGTGATGTGGCTCAGATTACAGACATCCAGCCTTTGGGCAATGGACTCATCAACGACACCTACAAGATCATGATGAAAGGAGCTGAGCAACCCAGCCATGTATTGCAGCACATCAATGACAAGGTGTTCACCGATGTGGAAATGTTGCAACGAAACATCGTCACCGTCACCAACCACATCCGTCGGAAATACGAAACGGCTGGTTTGCCTGATCTTGATCGTCGTGTGCTTCATTTTGTGGAAGCTAACAATGGAAAAACCTACGTCAAGGAAGGGGAGGAGTACTGGAGGGTGATGGACTTTATCACCGATAGTGTCACCCAGGAAGCAGTCACCCAACAATCCGCCTACGATGCGGGCATTTCTTTTGGAGATTTCGAGGCTTTGCTCTCCGATTTAAAAGAACCCATAGGAGAGATCATCCCAAATTTCCACAATATAGAGTTCCGGTTGAAACAACTCGACGATGCCGTAGCAGCAGATCCCGTAGGAAGGATGAAAGACGCTGAAGTTCAGCAATATATGAAAAGAATCAGAGAACACGCTGATGCGATGTGCCTTGGCGAGCGTCTGTTTTGTGAAGGCAAACTCCCCAAACGCATTTGCCATTGCGACACGAAAGTGAATAACATGCTCTTTGATAAAGATGGCAAAGTATTGTGTATCATTGATTTAGATACCGTCATGCCCAGTTTTGTCTTTTCTGATTTCGGTGATTTCCTTCGTTCAGCCGCAAATACAGGCGCCGAAGACGATCCAGATCTCGGGAACATCCATTTCAACATGGAGATTTACAAGGCCTTTTCTGAAGGTTATCTGGAAGGGACCAAATCTTTCTTGTTACCAGTGGAACGCGAGAACTTGCCGTATGCAGCGTGTTTGTTCCCATTCATGCAAGCGGTACGTTTCTTCGCTGATTATATAAACGGTGACACCTATTATAAAATAAGGTATCCCGAACATAACATGGTACGCACCCGGGCTCAGTGGAAACTTTTCGAGGAAGCCAAAAAGGAGTTAAGAATTGAGAGTTGAGAATCACTCTCAACTCTCAATTCTAAATTCTAAATTCAATTAGAATGGTAGGTCGTCGCCGTTGTTGCTGTCGTTTCCGAAGAAATCGTCGGGCGAGCTAGCTGGAGCGGGCGGTGTTTGGTGCATGGGTTGTGGCTGAGCGGCCATAGCCGGTGCTGTTGCCGGTGCTGTGACACCGACTGGTTCAAAACGCCACACGCGAACATCCGTGTACCATTTGCCGTTGAATTCACGTGACGAGATGTCAATCTGAGCTTTTATCAACTGTCCGGGAACCATGTTCTGGATCTCGTCAATCTGATTCGTCCAGCATGTCAGACATACCGTCTTGGGATACTGTTCCTCCGTTTCAATGATTAAATCTTGTTTGCGCCAGGGACCGCGGGCACTTGTGCCTTCGGTAAGACCTCCGAGTTTTACGACTTTTCCTGTGATTTCCATAATGACTTTCCTTAATTTGTTTGACGATTAGTAATTTCGTTTTCCGCTGCAAATATAATCACCCTTGAGCAAACTTTGGTATTTTGTGGAATTCTTTTCCGATATTTTTTCAGACCCTTTTCAAATATAATCAATATTATGTTAAATTGGTAATAAGCTATTAGCTATAAGCTTTTAGCTATTAGCTATATTGAGATAAAATAAAGAGGGCTCGGAGCACTACCCCGAACCCTCTTTGCTAATAGCTAACAGCTATTAGCTATAAGCTTTTAGCTATTAGCTATATTGAGATAAAAAAAAGAGGGCTCGGAGCACTACCCCGAACCCTTTTTGCTAAAAGCTAACAGCTAAAAGCTAAAAGCTCATCAATTATCCAACGCTTTGGCCTCTTCCATCATGTTCAGCTGCACATACATGCTCTTCAACACGTGTTTGATGTCGTCTGACGGCTGGGCTTCGTAGGCTTTCTTCACGTAAGGAAGACCCGTACGAACCAAATCCTCAGCTTGTTTCACCAAGGAATCGTATCTCTCAACCTCTGCCTTGGAGAAACCAGTAATCTCGTTGGCTTCGGCTTTCAGCTTATTCGACATCGTGATATACAAAGCGCCAAGGTTGTAAACTGCGTCATAGTATTCAGGATTGATGTTAATAGCCTGAGTATAGTACTCGATAGCCTTGTCGGGGTTGAAAATCTCATGGGTGTCATCACCATAGATGGTTCCGAGGATGAAAAGAATGGACGGGTTGTTAGGATCAAGTTCAGCAAGTCTGTTGAGGTCGTTCAGGGCTTCCTCAGCCTTGCCTTGTTTCAGGAACAGGTTCACCTTTTCGATGATCATGCCAGCATCGCCAGGGAATTTAGCCATACCTTCTTCAATCACGGCAACGCTATTGGCATCGTCGCCTTTGCCAATATAGCAGGCTGCCAGATTCTTGTAAAGATCCACATTGTGGTAACCAATGTTTTTTAGATCATTGTAATTGGTGATAGCCTCATCGAACATTTTCGCGCGCTGGTATGAAAGAGCAGTGTTCACCAAAGCGGAAGTATCAGGGCTAGCACCATTCTTCGAGATGTCGTATGACTTTCTAAAACTCATGGCTGCCTCAGGATACGATTGGTTGTTGAAGTTAGCAACACCATCTTGGAAGTAATTCACTGCGATGGCGGCGATACGTGGATACACCTCTTCTGCGTTGTCCTTGGCATAGCCAGGATCAACTTTGATGCAGTTCTCCAAAGCGTTGTATGCTTTCTCCAAGCAATCAGGATACTTGGGAGCAAGCTCTGCGGACTGATGAATGTTGAGGTAAATGGTTCCGGCATAGAGCCAAGCCTGAGCTTGATCTTTCGGCTTCATGCCAAGAAACGACTCGTGGTTGACACATTTCTCAATGGATTCAGCCGCTTTTTCATACTGACCGTTCTTGTTGTACATGAATGCATTGGTACGATCGGTCTTCTGGGCCATTAATCCGTTAGCTGCCAGGACAACGGCCACTAAAATCATTAACTTTTTCATTTCGTTTCGATTTAGATATTTATAATACTAATTTTCAAATCATCCTTTTTCAATTAACAAATCCCGTTCCAAAAAATCACTCTTCGGCGGGCTCTATGGGAGTTTCTGGGAGGTTGTCGGGATTAGACTCCTCTCCTATTACTGTTTCATCCTTGACGATGGGATTCCCTTCTTCATCAAGTTGAACCTCTTCTTCCTCCTCATCTTCGCGTTTCACTTTGGTGACAGCAGCAATCTCGTCGTTTCCTCTAAGGTCGATGAGTTTGACACCTTGGGTGGCACGTCCCATCACTCTCAGGGTATCGGCACCAATACGAATCAAGATACCAGAACGGTTGATAATAATCAAGTCATCTTCATCCGTGACATCCTTGATTGCAATCAAATCACCTGTCTTTTCTGTGATATTCAGCGTCTTGACACCTTTACCTCCACGGTTGGTGACACGATAATCCTCGATGCCGCTACGTTTTCCGAAGCCCTTCTCCGAAACCACAAGAACGGTCTGCTCGGGGCTGTGGAGGCAGATCATGCCGATGACCTCGTCTTGTTCAGAGCCAAGTGTGATACCCTTCACGCCGGATGCAGTACGACCCATTGGACGAACGGTCTTTTCGTTGAAGCGCACGGCTTTACCGGAACGCAAGGCCATCAACACTTCGTCTTCACCACTGGTCAGGCAGGCGGTCAACAGCTCATCTCCCTCGCGGATGTTGATGGCGTTGATACCAGCTTTGCGAGGACGCGAGTAGGCTTCCAAGGAAGTCTTCTTGATGATACCTTTCTTAGTACAGAGGATTACATAGTTGTTGTTGATGAATTCTTCATCTCTCAAATCCTTGATATTCAGTCCCGTGATAATCTTATTATCTTTATCAAGATTCAGAAGGTTCTGGATAGCCCTGCCCTTGCTGTTCTTGCCTTCCTCAGGAATCTCGAAGGCGCGCAACCAATAACACTTGCCTTGTTCAGTGAAGAACAGCATGTAGTTATGGTTTGTGCAGGTGAAGATATGCTCGATGAAGTCCGTGTCACGGGTGGATGAGCCTTTCGACCCCTTGCCTCCCCTACTCTGGCGACGGTATTCTCTCAACGGCGTGCGTTTCACATAGCCAAGATGGGAGATGGTGACCACCACGGTGTCGTCAGCGATCATATCCTCAATACGGAACTCACCAGCGGCAGGCACGATCTGTGTCCGGCGGGCATCGCCATATTTCGCCTTGATCTCAAGAAGCTCGTCCTTGATGATTTGGAACTGCATTTCCACATTTTGTAGAACTTCGTGGAAATGGCGGATCTTTTCTTCGAGGTCTTCCAACTCGTCCATGATCTTTTTGATTTCCAGTCCGGCCAACTGTCCCAAGCGGTAAGCCACGATGGCGGAAGCTTGTGGATCATCGAAACCAAATCTCTCCATGATAGCCACTTTAGCCTCAGCAGAGCCGCCTTTGCAGGCACGGATGGTGGCGATGATTTCATCCACAATGTCGATGGCGCGGGCAAGACCTTCAAGGATATGGGCACGTTCTTCCGCTTTCTTCAAGTCGAACTTGGTTCTGCGGATGACGACTTCATGACGGTGATCCACAAAGTGCTTGATCAAGTCTTTCAGATTCAACGTATAGGGACGACCGTTGACCAGAGCCACGTTATTCACGTTGAAAGAGCTTTGAAGGGCGGTCATCTGATAGAGTTTGTTCAGGACAATCTCGGCATTGGCGTCACGTTTCAGTTCATACACGATACGGATGCCCTTGCGGTCGGATTCATCGCGGATATCGGCGATTCCGTCCAGTTTCTTGTCGTTGACCAAGTCAGCAGTCTTCTTGATCATATCAGCTTTGTTGACCTGATATGGTATGGAGGTAGCGATGATACGTTCGTGGCCGTTATGTTCTTCGATACTGGTTTCGCCGCGGACCACAATACGTCCCCTACCCGTCTCAAAAGCCTCGCGCACGCCCTCATATCCATAAATGACACCTGCGGTGGGGAAATCCGGTGCTTTGATGTACTCCATCAGCTCCTGGATGGTGATTTCCGGGTTGTCGATATATTCAATGATGCCGTCAACGCACTCACTGAGGTTGTGAGGAGCCATGTTGGTAGCCATACCGACAGCGATACCGTTGGTGCCGTTCACCAACAGCGTGGGAATCTGGGTGGGCAACACCGTAGGCTCTTGCAGTGAGTCGTCGAAGTTGTTTTGAAAATCAACAGTGTCTTTCTCAAGGTCGTCCAGCATCTCCTCGGCGATCTTCTTCAGACGGGCTTCAGTGTAACGCATAGCGGCAGGACTGTCGCCGTCAACACTTCCGAAGTTACCCTGACCATCCACCAAAGGATAGCGCAAAGACCATGGCTGGGCCATACGGCACATGGCGTCATACACAGACGAGTCACCATGCGGATGGTACTTACCCAGCACCTCACCGACGATTCTCGCCGACTTCTTGTAAGCACTGTGCGAGCTGACACCTAATCCCAACATGCCATACAGCACACGTCTGTGGACGGGCTTTAACCCGTCTCTCACATCAGGCAACGCACGGGATATAATCACCGACATCGAGTAATCGATGTAGGCCGATTTCATTTGATTTTCAAGATTAACCTTAATTATTTTTTCTCCTGAAAGGTTTTCTTCTTCCATCATTTCACTCATTCCTGTTTTCTGTTTAAATGCCTATTTTATTTGCAGGCGCAAATTTACAAAAAATCCCTTTCCCCCTGTCCAAAAAAACAAAAAACATGAATTTTTGTCAATTTAGCCCTAAAAACGAGCGAGGAGCGATTTTTGTTATTACCTTTGCATCGAATTTTTTAATACGGAAGACAAAGCATTATATTCATGGATGCCAAATTTTCACCAAGAGTACGTGACATTATGTCACATAGCCATAGCGAGGCGTTGCGGTTAGGGAACGCCTATATCGGATTGGAGCACCTTTTCTTAGGAATGTTGAAGGAGGGTGGCAGCGCTGCCATACAGATTCTGATCAACCTCAACCTCAACATCGAGATCTTCAAGCAAAAGCTGGAGGCCTCCATCAAGGTAGTCAATCCCTCCAAGCCAGCCAATGAGAACCTTCCGCTGACGAAACAGGCGGAAAGAGTGTTAAAATACTCATACATCATCGCCAAGGAATTCCGCAGTGAATTGGTAAGGTCGGAACATCTCATGTTAGCTATCCTTCATGAGCGGAACAACATCATCTCACAAAATCTGGAGTTCGAGGGTATCACCCATGACAACTTCAAAGCAGAGTTGATCCGTTACAACGCGGAGATGGGCAAGGAACTCCCCGAGCAACCGATGCCACAAGAGCCTGTGCAGGATATCTTTGGCGGCGATGACGAGGACGAAGAGGACGACTTGATGCAACCGACCCGTGAAAAGCCGAGAAAGACCAGCAACATCAAAAGCAAGACCCCGGTGCTGGACAACTTCGGTCGTGACTTGACTCGAGCTGCGGAAGAAGGACGCCTCGACCCTATCGTGGGACGCGATAATGAGCTGGAACGTATTGCCCAGATTCTCAGCCGTCGCAAGAAAAACAACCCCATCCTGATCGGTGAGCCAGGCGTGGGCAAGTCCGCCATCGCCGAAGGCTTGGCCATCCGCATCACTCAGCACAAGGTCTCCCGCACCTTATTTAATAAACGTCTCGTGATGCTCGATATCGGAAGCGTGGTGGCCGGCACCAAATACCGTGGACAATTCGAGGAGCGCATCAAGGCCATCCTCAATGAGTTGGAGAAAAACCCCGACATCATCTTGTTCATCGACGAGATTCACACCCTTGTCGGAGCAGGCAACGCCAACGGGTCACTTGACGCCTCGAATATGTTCAAACCCGCTCTGGCACGAGGCGAGTTGCAGTGCATCGGTTCAACAACACTCGATGAATACCGCCAATATATAGAAAAGGATGGTGCCTTGGAACGTCGTTTCCAGAAAATCATCGTGGACCCCACCACACCAGAGGAGACTGTGGAAATCCTGAACAACATCAAACAGAAATATGAGGACCATCATCTGGTGTCCTATACTCCAGAGGCTATCGAGGCTTGCGTGAAGCTGACAAACCGGTACATGTCGGACCGTCATCTTCCTGACAAAGCCATCGACGCCCTTGACGAGGCTGGCGCAAGAGTACATATCAGAAATATCAACGTCCCCAGTGAAATCACCCAACTCGAACAGGAGATTGAGGAAATCCGGAAGCAGAAGAAACGCGCCATCGCGGAACAGAAATTTGAAGACGCAGGCAAGTACCGCGACCAGGAAGTGAAGACAACGGAAAGACTCGACAAGGTAAAGAAAGACTGGGAGAAAGACAGCATGACACACCGGCAGTCCGTGACAGAACAGGATGTCGCCGAGGTCATCGCCATGATGACTGGTGTCCCCGTGCAACGTATCGCTCAAAACGAGGGCTCAAGACTCCTGGCCATGGAAAAAGAACTTGCCGGTACCGTCATCGGACAAGACGAAGCCATCAAGAAAGTCACTAAGGCCATCCGTCGTAACAGAGCCGGACTCAAAGATCCGAATAAGCCCATCGGCTCTTTCATCTTCCTGGGACCCACAGGCGTGGGCAAGACTTATCTCGCCAAAGTGCTGGCTAAATATCTTTTCGACTCTGAAGAGGCATTGATCCGTATCGACATGAGTGAATACATGGAGAAGTTCGCGGTTTCACGACTGGTGGGAGCGCCTCCAGGATATGTGGGTTACGAAGAAGGCGGACAGCTCACCGAGAAAGTGCGCCGCAAACCTTACTCAATCGTGCTTCTCGATGAGATTGAGAAAGCCCATCCCGACGTGTTCCATCTGCTGCTTCAGGTGCTTGACGACGGGCAACTGACAGATAGCCTCGGAAGAAAGGTTGACTTCAAAAACACAATCATCATCATGACCTCCAATATCGGAAGCCGACAGCTCAAAGAATTCGGCCAAGGTGTGGGGTTCGGTACCCAAGCCAAACGCAACAGCGCCGATGACTACTCGCACAGCGTCATCGAAAACGCCTTGAAGCGCACTTTCGCTCCCGAGTTCCTCAACCGTATTGACGATGTCATCATGTTTAACTCGTTGAAACGGGAAGACATCCACCGAATCATCGATATCGAGCTTCACAACGTGTTCAAACGCGTGGAAGACATGGGATATCAACTGGAACTCACCGAAAAAGCCAAGGACTTTATCGCTGAGAAGGGCTGGGATGACCAGTTCGGAGCCCGTCCGTTGAAACGCGCCATCCAGAAATATGTCGAGGACGTGTTGGCCGAAGAAATCATCAAGACCCCGATGCCGTCAGGAAGCAAAATCAACATCGACCTGAACGAGGAACAGCAGGAGATCACCATCAACCTCTCCCCTGCTGAATCTAACGTGCTGGAAGCCGCGAACCTTTAAACCTTGACGTTGAACGCCTATGGAATATGACTTCAAGCAACATATCGACAACCCGCTTTTCCGTCTTATCTCGCGCTGCTGCAAAGAACTCGGCATACGAGGCTATGTGATTGGAGGATACGTCAGGGACATCTTGCTACGCCGTAAATCGAACGATATCGACGTGGTGGCTATCGGCAGCGGCATTGCCTTAGCCCAAAAGGTGGCCTCCTGCCTTCCGGGAAACAAGGATGTGAAATTCTACGGAGCCTTTGGCACCGCCATGATAAAATATCGGGGCGTGGAGATCGAGTTCGTCGGAGCCCGACGTGAGTCATACGATCGTAACAGCCGAAAACCCATGGTGGAGGACGGCACATTGGAAGATGACCAGAACCGCCGCGACTTCACCATCAACGCCATGGCTATCAGCCTCAATGAAGATGACTTCGGGACTTTCATAGACCCCTTCGATGGCATGAGCGACCTCGAAGACCTCACCATTCGGACTCCTCTCGATCCCAACATCACCTACTCCGACGACCCATTGCGTATGATGCGTGCCATCCGTTTTGCCACCCAACTGCATTTCTATATCGAACCAGAATCATTCTATTCCATCGCCCGAAACGCAGAACGCATCAAGATTGTCTCCATGGAACGTATTGCTGAGGAGCTGAACAAAATCATGATGTCATCGCGACCTTCAACGGGTTTTATCCTTCTCGATGAATGCGGACTGCTACGGTATATTCTGCCCCAACTCACCTTGCTTAAAGGCGTGGAAGTCATCCACGGCAAAGGTCATAAGGATAATTTCTATCATACCATGCAGGTGCTGGATCAAGTGGCAGAAAAAAGTGACAACGTATGGTTGCGATGGGCTGCCTTGCTGCACGACATCGCCAAACCCCAAACAAAACGCTGGGAAGACGGCATCGGATGGACCTTCCACGGACATGAGTTCAAGGGATCCAAGATGGTTCCCAAGATTTTTGCGCAACTGAAACTCCCTCTCAACGAAAAAATGAAATATGTGGAGAAACTGGTGTTGCTCCACCTCCGCCCCATTGTCCTCGCTGAAGATATCGTTACCGACTCAGCCGTGCGACGACTGCTCTTCGATGCAGGCGATGATATCGACGACCTGATGTTGCTTTGTCATGCCGACATCACCTCGAAAAATGAGGAGAAAGTCAAGAAATATCACCACAATTTCGAGATCGTCCAAGAAAAACTCAAGGAAATTGAAGCTAAAGACCATCTCCGCAACTGGCAACCTCCCATCGATGGTAAAGCCATCATGGATACTTTTGGAATCCCCGCGGGACGTGAGGTGGGTATCATCAAAAACGCTATCCGTGAAGCAGTCTTGGACGGAGTTATTGGCAACAATTTCAATGACGCCTACGAATACATGAAGAAAGTGGGAGCCGAACAAGGGCTTTCCGTTGTCAAAGAGCTCAAAGAGCCGGTGGTCGTCAATAACAATGGTCCTGTGCCAAACAAAATATGAGGTTATGCAGACACAGGACATGGGACATGAATCTAAAGGGAACAGAACCCTCATTGTAATTGCTGGCCCTACCGCTTCAGGCAAAACTGCCACCGCCATAAGCCTTGCCAAGAAGCTGAATACGGAAATCATCAATGCCGACAGCAGGCAGTTTTACCGTGAGATGAGCATTGGAACTGCGGTTCCGACACCTAAAGAATTACTTGAAGTAAAACATCATTTTGTTCATAATATCAGCATCTTTGACCATTATGATGTTGGCATGTATGAACATGAAGCCATGCTTGTTTTGAATCATTTGTTTTTAGATCATGATTCGGTGATTCTTACGGGTGGATCAGGGTTGTTTATTGATGCTATTTGCAATGGCATTGATGCCATGCCCGACATCGATAAAGAGGTCAGAAAACGGATAGAAACACTTTATTGTCGCGAAGGCTTGGCCGCCTTACAACAAGAAGTACAACGTCTTGACCCCGAGTATTGGGCTGAAGTTGACCAAAAGAATCCCCGGCGGCTTCAGCGAGCGCTGGAGGTGTGTTACCAAACCGGTGAAACATTCTCTTCATTCCGGAAGCATAGCAAGACTGAACGAGGTTTCGACATCAAGAAATACGCCTTGCTTTTGGACCGCCAGGATTTATATAATCGCATCAACCTTCGTGTAGAAAAGATGCTGACACAAGGTTTGGTGGAGGAAGCTAAACGTTTATATCCCTATCGCAACCTAAATGCACTTAACACCGTGGGGTACAAAGAATTGTTTGATTATTTCGATGGAAAATGCACCTTAATGGAAGCCATTGAACAAATCAAGCTCAACACCCGTCATTATGCCAAACGCCAGATGACCTGGCTGCGTAAGGACCCGACGTATGAAGCGTTTAATTACTCCTGAGGCCTCACCCCCCGACCCCTCCCTCTCAATTCTCAACTTGATAAAACCGAATCAATCCTTCAGCGGGGGTCTGTCTTACTTTGCCTAGGGACATACCTTCCGCTTCGAGGCTTTCCTGAAGGAGCTCTTGAAAATAATAAGCCACTGAGCCAACAAAGCATACTGGCAGGGAACGACAGTCTTTATAGCGCAACACAAATGCATGGATAAAGTCAGAAAAACATCCCTTCACTAAATGTTGAATGAATGGATGATCCAAATGTTCACCTGCGAATTTTGTAAATTGCGCCAAGTATTGCGAGGCGCCTTGTTCATGATAAACATGATGTATTAATTCTTTGATTTCCAAATTATAGGATTGCTTAAATGAAAGCATTAGTTCAAGTGGCATCTGCTCATAGAAAAAGGCTCTTACCAGCTTCCTTCCAATATAACAGCCACTACCCTCGTCTCCAAGAAGGTAACCTAACGATACCGCTTGCTCCGTGATTTCCTGACCGTTGTAAAGACAGGAGTTGGCCCCTGTGCCGAGAATGCAGGCTATGCCCTTCTCATGGCCAAGCACCGCATGACAGACTGCCATCAGGTCATGAGTCACCATTATTTTTTGAACTTGGGGAAAACGCGCACGGAGTTGTTGAGCCACAAGTTCCTTGTTTTGCGTTGCGCCACATCCCGAACCGTAGTAATAAACCGCATCCACATCGGATATCGCTTGAGGAATATCTTGATAAAGAAGCTCACCTAAAATAGTGGGACTGTTATAGTTAGGGTTGTATCCTCTCGTGATGAAACGACGCTCTACCCGACCGTCTCTCATGACGATACATTCGGTTTTTGTGGATCCGGCATCTACAATCAATATAAGCATTGGAATGTTGAAAATTGAAAGTTGAAAAATGAAAGTTCAAATATACATTTTTTTTATAGATTTGCATGCAATTTCCAAATAAAAAACTAGACATGAGAAAATGGCGCATTGAAGACTCCGAAGACCTTTACAACGTGAAAGGCTGGGGCGGCAATTATTTTTCAATCAACGAGAAAGGGCACATGACCGTGACACCTAAAGAGGGTTGTGCATCAGTTGACCTTCCAGAATTGGTGGATGAATTGGCTTTGAGGGATGTTTCTGCTCCCATGCTGATCCGTTTCCCCGACATCCTTGACGACCGAATCAACAGGATTGACTCCTGTTTTAAAGAGGCCGCTGAGGAATACGAGTTCAAGGGTCAGAACTTCGTGGTAATGCCTATCAAGGTGAACCAGATGCGCCCGGTGGTGGAAGAGATTGTCAGCCACGGAAAGAAATGCAACATCGGTTTGGAGGCTGGATCGAAACCTGAGCTTCACGCCATCATCGCACTCGGCACGGACTCGGATTCGCTCATCATCTGTAACGGTTATAAAGACGAGGAGTTTATCGAGTTGGCCTTGCTCGCCCAGAAGATGGGTCGTAAGATCATCATTGTCATTGAGAAACTGAATGAGTTAAAAATCACGGCAAAGATTGCCAAACGGCTGAAAGTCACGCCTAACTTAGGAGTCCGCATCAAGTTAGCCAGCTCAGGGTCTGGGAAATGGGAAGAATCAGGCGGCGATGGCAGCAAGTTTGGCCTCACCTCCTCCGAACTTCTCGAAGCGCTCGACTATCTTGACGAACATGAGATGAAAGACTGCCTGAAACTGGTTCATTACCACATCGGCAGCCAGGTCAGCAAAATCAAGAAGATCAACGTGGCCTTGCGTGAGGCGGCACAGTTTTACGTGCAACTTTACAAGATGGGCTATCATATTGAATATGTGGACATGGGCGGCGGATTGGGCGTTGACTATGACGGCACCAGCTCAAGCAGTGCGAGCTCGGTGAACTACAGCATCCAGGAATACGCCAACAATGCAATCTATACCATCGTTGACGCTTGCGATAAAAACGAACTCCCCCATCCAAACGTCATCTGCGAGTCGGGACGTGCCCTTACGGCTCATCACTCTGTATTGATTTTCGAGGTGTTGGAAAAGACTTCCCTGCCTGAATGGGACGATAACGAGGAGCCAGAAGAAAACGACCATGAACTCATCAAGGAGCTTTACGACTCCTGGGACGAGCTGACCAAGAGTTCCTCGCTGGAGATCTGGCACGATGCACAGGAAATCCGTGAAGAAGCGTTGAATCTGTTCAGCCTCGGCCTTCTTGACCTCAAATCTCGAGCAAAGATTGAAAGGTTGTTCTGGAGCATTGCCCGTGAGGTGAACCACATTGCCAATAGCTTGAAACGAGTCCCTGAAGACTTTACCTCACTTCCTAAACTATTGGCCGACAAATATTTCTGCAACTTCTCCCTGTTCCAGTCGCTTCCTGACCTTTGGGCCATCGACCAGCTCTTCCCTATCATCCCCATCCAGCGTCTGGATGAAAACCCAACCCATCTTGCCACCTTGCAGGACATCACCTGCGACAGCGATGGAAAAATCACCAACTTCGTTGCCAAATCTACTCAACACACCATCCCGCTGCATTCCTTCAGTGAGAAAGAGCACTACTATATTGGAGTCTTCCTCGTTGGTGCTTATCAAGAGATCCTCGGTGACCTCCACAACTTGTTTGGCGACACCAACGCGGTGCATGTCTCGGTTGACGAAAAAGGCTATTATATCGACCAAGTCATTGATGGTGAAACGGTGGCCGATGTGCTGGAATACGTGCAATACAGTCCGAAGAAACTGGTCCGCACAGTGGAAACCTGGGTGACCAAATGCGTCAAGGATGGTAAAATTACCGTGGAAGAAGGCAAAGAATTCCTCTCCAACTATCGTTCAGGCCTTTACGGATACACCTACCTGGAGAGCTGAAAATTAAGAGGTTAGAGGTGAATTCCAACAAGCACCTCTAACCTCTAAACTCTAGCCTCACTTCACTCTCTTTTAGAATCGAAATTGCCTTTGACAGGGGCGATTTGGGGTGAGTTTGTGTTTGACGGATTCACTGTGGGGGTTATTGCGCAGGAATTCAATATCTTAGCTTTGACTTCGTTGTTCTGCATCCATCCTGTAAACTGTTCTGCACCAGGACCGTAGGCATAAATCATAACAGGAAGGCAGGTGTGGCTTCCTGTGGAGTAATGGAAGGAGACGTTGGAATAATGACCTTGGGGATCAATCATGGTCAATCCACCAGTCTCGTGATCGGCTGTGACTACAACTAGCGTGTTGCCATCGGCTTTGGCAAAATCCAGGGCAATCTGCACAGCTTTGCTAAAGTCAACGGTCTCTTCCACCATATTGGCGGAGTCGTGGGCATGACAAGCAAAGTCGATTTGGGAACCTTCTACCATGAGGAAGAAACCATCTTCATCTTGAGACAAGGTCTTCAACGCAGTTTTTACTCCTTCAGGGAGGAAGTCACCGCGCTCTGGAGCCTTGGGCATGTGTCCGTTGTCGGCCAGCACCGCATATTTCATGCAGGTTGTGTCAATGTTGGCCAAGGTATCGTAAATCTTCCATCCCAACTCATTTTCCATGCGGTCCAACAGGTTGACACTATCCTTACGATGAACAAAGTGCTTGCGACCGCCACCGATCATCACATTGATTTTATCAGATTCGGCTAATTGCATCGCAATATCCTCATACATAGAGCGTTTTGGTACCTTTGCGTAGAAATCTGCCGGTGTGGCATGACCCGAGTAGCAAGTGACCACGATACCTGTACTCTTTCCATGATCAGCAAGGGTTTCCAGTACAGTTTCCATGGGCACGGTATCCACATCCATTCCCACCATGCCATTCTTGGTTTTTTTGTCACAAGCCAAGGCAGTGCCTCCAGCTGCTGAATCAGTGATGTCGTTGCTGGCAGAACGGGTATCGACCACCCCTATGTAAGGAAACTGCTGGAAAGCGAGCTCTTCACCTGTTGCTAACATGGTAGCGAACACCTGAGGCAAGCCCATGCCGTCACCAATCATGTAAATCACATTTTTAGCTTTAGGAGTTTCGGAGGCTTGCTTTTTTTGCGCACAGCTATTCAAAGATATTGATAATGATAATAAAATAAATAAAAATATTACAATATTTTTCATAGAACTATAAAGCTATTATTTTCTTACAACTACTTTTTTTACCGCTTCAATGATGTCAGGAGTGTCAAGATGATATGCCTTCATCAGTTCATCAGGGGTACCGCTTTGGCCGAACACATCATTCACAGCCACCATCTCTATAGGTGCGGGATGATGGAGTGCAAGCACTTGGGCGATGCTGTCGCCGAGGCCTCCGTTGCGCTGATGTTCCTCTGCCGTGACCACGCAGCGGGTCTTGGCCACAGATTTCAACACCGCTTCTACATCCAAAGGCTTGATGGTGTGGATGTTAATTAGTTCCGCCTCAATACCCATTTCTTTCAAGATGGGCAGTGCCTCCATAGCTTTCCAGACGAGGTGTCCACAAGCAAAAATGGAGACATCCTTCCCTTCTTGGAGGAGTTGTGCTTTACCAATCTCAAACTTTTGGTCTGCTGGGGTGAAGTTCGGTACTTTGGGACGTCCGAAACGCAAATAAACAGGGCCTTCATATTCGGCGGCGGCGATAGTGGCGTTTTTCGTCTGGTTGTAGTCGCAAGGCACGATGACGGTCATGTTAGGTAGCATTTTCATCAGTCCGATGTCTTCGAGAATTTGGTGTGTGGCGCCGTCCTCGCCCAGAGTGATACCTGCATGGGATGCGGCGATTTTAACATTTTTATTAGAATAGGCAACGCATTGCCGGATTTGGTCATAGACACGTCCTGTTGCGAAGGCGGCGAAAGTGCCGGTGAAGGGCACAAAGCCGCTCAAGGCCATGCCTGCGGCCATGTTCGTCATATTTGCCTCGGCGATTCCAGTTTGGAAAAAACGTTCTGGAAATTCTTTGGCGAAATCGCCCATTTTGAGAGATCCAGTGAGGTCGGCGCAGAATGCGACGACTTTAGGGTTGCGGCGGCCTGCTTCAAGCAAACCTGCTCCAAATCCTGATCTAGTATCTTTTTTTTCTAATACTTCCATGGTAATTTAGAATTGAGAATTAAGAATTAAGAGCACCCTCAAAATTCTAAATTCATAATTATTAATTGATTAATAGTCTCCAAGGGTTTCTTCAAGTTGAGAGAGAGCATTTGCGGCCTGTTCGTCGTTCGGTGGTGTGCCGTGCCATTTATGGGTACCCATCATGAAGTCAACACCCATGCCCATTTCGGTATGTGCCAATAACAATTGCGGCTGCCCCTGCCCTGCCTCTTTTCTGGCCAGACGGAGGGCATCGACAACCTGTTGCATGTCGTTGCCATTCAGTTCAATGACTTTCCAGCCGAAAGCTTCGTATTTGGCTCGCATGTCGCCAAGGTTCATCACGGAGTCGGTGGGACCGTCTATTTGTTTCTTATTGTAGTCAATGATGCCAATGAGATTATCAATCCTCTTAGCGCCCGCATACATGGCAGCTTCCCAGATCTGGCCTTCATCCTGTTCTCCGTCTCCCATTAAGACGAAGACAAGGTGAGCATCATGATTAAGCCGTTTTGCTTGGGCGGCACCCACAGCTACTGACAGACCTTGTCCGAGCGAGCCAGAGGCGATGCGAACACCAGGCAGCCCTTCGGCGGTGGTTGGGTGACCCTGAAGTCTGGTTCCGAGACGACGGAAGGTACTTAACTCACTCACCGGGAAATACCCTCTGCGGGCAAGAATGCTGTAAAACATCGGACTGATATGACCATTCGAGAGGAAAAACATATCCTCGCCATTGCCGTCCATCCGGAAGTTAGCAGGATCAATCTGCATTTGGTCAAAATAAAGCGCGGTGACAAGGTCAGTCGCACCCAAAGAGCCACCTGGATGCCCTGACTGACACCCATGCACCATGCGGATGATATCGCGTCGAACTTGCGATGCCACCCTTTTCAATTCATTGATATCCATAGTATATATTATTGCTTGTAACTATATATTACCTCATCCCTACAGTGTTGCAAAAATAACTTAGTTTTTTGAAATATCCAAAAGGGAAATAAAAAAAAGGAGCGAAATAATCGCCCCTTTTTAAATCGAGATTAACTGAGATGCTAAATAACAATTTTAAAATTCACGCAATCATTACTTATTAAACGGTTTTTCGAACACTTTGGGGAATGGTGTCTCAAATTCATGTTCCTTTCCCGTAGTTGGATGGATAAAGCACAATCTATAGGCATGTAGGCAGAGACGCCCCAGCGAGTTGTCGGTAGATCCATATTTTTCGTCACCGACAATGGGATGTCCAAGGTCCTGGGCGTGAACACGGATTTGGTTCTTGCGTCCAGTGTCCAGATGGAAATCGACCAGCGAGTAGTTCTTGTTGCTGATTAACACTTGGTAGTGGGTTACCGCAAACTTCCCGCCATTGTCTGTGGGGCTGGAATAAGTGACGAACATCTTGTTGTCCTTGAGCCATGACTCCACAGTACCCTCCCTGGGTTCCAGTTTGCCTTCGACCACGGCCACATAGCGGCGGTCATACACTTTTTCTTTCCAGTTTTCCTCGAAGCTCATGGCGATTTTTTTATCCTTAGCAAAAAGCATCAGTCCCGAGGTGTCACGGTCGAGGCGGTGTATGGTATGGGCACGACAGCGTTGTTGCGAAGCTGTGAAATACTGGTTGAGGATACTTTGTGCTGTTTCTTGATCCACTGTCGGGCTGTTGGAGAGGAGACCTTCTTTTTTGTCGATGACCACTAAATATTTGTCTTCATAGACAATCTTAAGCCATTTACTGTAGAATCTTTCTTTGGCGCTGGGTTTTCCGATCTCCACTTGCATTCCGGGTTGGAGGTCGAAGTTGAACTGGCTGGTGCGTTCACCATCCACGGAGACCACGCCATTAGCGAGTAAATGTTTCACTTTGTTACGGCTGATGCCGTCCATCTTTCTCATGATGAACTCCATCAGTTGGGCTGGTTCAACTACTTTGAATATCAGCGGATTACTTTTTGAGTGTACTTGTTTTTTCATCATAAAAAAATCGCAACCTGATGCCAGATTGCGGTTTTGATGTGCCCCGAACAGGAGTCGAACCTGCACTCCTCTCGAAATACGCACCTGAAACGTACGCGTCTACCAATTCCGCCATCGGGGCTAAGGAGTCTAATTGATTATCGATGTGCCCAGGACAAGAGTCGAACTTGCATGCCGCAATCGGCACTACCCCCTCAAAGTAGCGTGTCTACCAATTTCACCACCTGGGCTTAATGAATGTTCCAAAGAGCTTTGTAATTCGGCTGCAAAGGTACGACTTTTTTTGAAACCTGCAAGTGTTTTTCAATCTTTTTTTGATTTTTTTCGCATAAAAAAAGCAGCGTTATTGGCGCTGCTTTTTTTATCGTTTCCAAGTGCGTGATTTACTTCACTTTCTCAACGATAGCCTTGAAAGCTTCCGGGTTGTTCAGTGCGAGGTCGGCAAGGACTTTACGGTTGATTTCGATACCTGCTTTGTTCAGTTTGTCCATAAAGACACTGTAAGACATGTCATATTCACGGACGGCTGCGTTGATACGGACGATCCACAGGGATCTGAAGTCACGCTTCTTGTTCCTTCTGTCGCGATACGCATAGGTTTGCCCCTTTTCGTAGGAGTTTTTCGCCACAGTCCAGACATTCTTTCTGGTTCTGAACTGACCTTTGGTCTTTTTGAGGATTTTTTTGCGGCGGGCTCTTGAAGCCACTGCATTGACTGATCTTGTCATTTCTTGTAAGTTTTTCGTTCAGCGCCCCGCCCCATTGCGGGATCTTTTCTGCTGAGACCAAGGTTAAACAATTAATAATTACAGTTGAAGCATTTGTTTGACGACCTTTTCATCCGCTCTCTCAACGATAGCGGTATGATCCAGATTACGTTTTCTCTTCTGGCTCTTCTTGGTCAGAATGTGGCCATGATAGGCATGCTTCCTTTTGATTCTGCCGGAACCCGTCAGTTGAAAACGTTTCTTAGCTCCGGACTTTGACTTCATTTTTGGCATCTTACAAAATTTATTTTTAACAGTTAAAAATGAGTTTCTTTATTTTTTGGCGCCTTTCGGGGCGATCATCATCATCATTCGCTTGCCTTCCAGCTTGGGCATCATCTCAACCTTCCCTAACTCTTCAAGCTCTTGTGCGAAACGAAGCAGCATGATTTCACCCTGGTCTTTATAGACGATGGAACGACCTCTGAACAGCACCTCTACCCTCACCTTGTTGCCGTCTTGAAGGAAACGTTTGGCATGGTTGAGTTTGAACTCAAAGTCATGGTCATCGGTTTGGGGACCGAGACGGATTTCCTTGACGACCACCTTGGTGGCGTTGGACTTGATCTCTTTCTGTTTCTTTTTCTGGTCGAAGATGAATTTCTTATAATCCATGGCCTTGCAGACCGGAGGATTAGAATCCGGGGAAATCTCCACCAGGTCCATCCCAAGGCTTTCGGCAATACGAAGTGCCTCTTTAATGGGATAGATATTGGTTTCAATACCTTCACCGACCAGTCTCACCATCGGAGCCTTGATCTCTTCATTGATCCGATGCTGGTCATCGCCTTTCTTGTTGTTACGCGGCGAATTGTTTCCTCTGTTAGGGAGCTGTGCTATGGTTGTGATCTCCTATAATTAGTTAAACACCTATTAATATATGCGTCAACGGACGCTTTGTTCTTCTTTCACTTTTTCGTTGATTCTCTTGGCGAACTCCTCAAGACCCATCGTTCCCAAGTCAACCTGGCCGTGGGCACGGACGGAGACGGCATTGTCGGCCTCTTCCTTCTCACCCACAATCACCATGTAGGGATACTTCTTCATTTCGGCGTCACGGATCTTACGACCGATCTTTTCGTTACGTTCGTCAATGAGGCTGCGAATATCGCATTTTTTCAGATACGATTGCACATTTTGTGCAAAATTTAAATATTTTTCACTCACAGGCAGGATAATCACCTGGTCGGGAGCCAGCCACAGCGGGAATTCGCCGGCACAGTGCTCAAGCAACACGGCCACAAAACGTTCCATGGAGCCGAAAGGTGCTCTGTGAACCATCACGGGACGATGCTTCTCGTTGTCGGCACCGATATAGCTGAGGTCGAAACGCTCTGGCAGGTTGTAATCCACCTGAATGGTACCCAACTGCCATTTACGACCGAGAGCGTCCTTCACCATGAAGTCGAGCTTAGGACCGTAGAAAGCAGCCTCGCCATATTCCACATGGGCAGGAAGGCCCTTCTCAGCGCAAGCCTCTTGGATAGCGGCTTCAGCCTTTGCCCAGTTCTCGTCAGTACCCACATACTTCTCATGGTCGTTAGGGTCGCGGAGAGAGATTTGAGCCTCGAAGTTCTGGAAGTTAAGTGCCTTGAAGATGATCTCGATGATTTCCATCACGCGGATGAACTCTTCTTTCACTTGGTCGGGACGGCAGAAGATATGGGCGTCATCCTGTGTGAATGAACGCACACGGGTCAATCCGTGAAGCTCACCACTCTGCTCATAGCGGTAAACGGTACCGAACTCAGCGCAGCGGAAAGGCAGGTCTTTATAAGAACGCGGCTTGTTCTTGAAGATCATGCAGTGATGGGGGCAGTTCATGGGTTTGAGCAGGTACTCCTCCCCTTCTTCCGGAGTGGTGATCGGGCGGAAGCTGTCCTCACCGTAGTGATCCCAGTGACCGGAGGTGACGTACAGCTGTTTGCCACCGATATGAGGGGTGATCACCTGTTCGTAACCATATTCCTTTTGGATCTTGGTGAGGTAGTCCTGCAAACGCAGACGCAACTCAGTGCCTTTAGGCAGCCAGATCGGCAGACCTTTGCCCACCATGTCGCTGAACATGAACAGTTCAAGCTCACGGCCCAACTTGCGGTGGTCGCGTTTCTTGGCTTCTTCCAGCAGCACGAGGTATTCTTCGAGTTCCTTTTGTTTCGGGAAGGTGATACCATAGACACGGGTCAGCTGTTTGCGTTTCTCGTCTCCACGCCAGTAGGCGCCAGCGAGTGAAGTCAGCTTCACGGCTTTGATGAAGCTGGTATTGGGGATATGGGGACCACGGCAGAGGTCGGTGAAGTTACCATTTTTATAATAGGTGATGGTGCCGTCCTCCAAGTCGTTGATCAGCTCCACTTTATAAGGGTCGCCTTTTTCTTCAAAATATTTCAAAGCATCAGCCTTGCTGACCTCGATGCGCTCAAAGGTTTCCTTCTCGCGAGCCAGTTCCAGCATCTTCTTTTCGATATCGGCGAGGTCGGCTTCGGTCAGGGTAATGTCACCGGTGTCGATGTCATAGTAGAAGCCGTTATCGACTGAGGGGCCGATGCCAAACTTCACGCCTGGATACAGCGCCTCGATGGCGGCTGCCATGAGGTGTGCTGAAGAGTGCCACATAGCGGCTTTGCCTTCTGGGTCGTTCCAGGTGAACAGCTGGACAGTGGCATCCTCGTTGATTGGACGGGTGGCATCCCACTTCATACCGTTGACGTTAGCGGCTAAAACATTACGGGCCAAACCCTCGCTCAAGCTCTTGGCGATATCCAGTGGCGTGACGCCTGCTTCATATTGTCTGACGCTCTGGTCAGGGAAAGTTATGTTGATCATGTTCATACCTTTTAAAAAAGCGTGCAAAATTACATATTTTTCCCATATAAATTATATATTTGCAAAAAAATACTCATGAAAAAAACATTCTTCTCTATCCTATTTATGAGCATGTCATTTTTATGCTACTCTCAAGACTGGTTCAACTTCAATAGATACCACGATGCCAACGACAGCATCAAAGCCAACAACGATTATCCAGAGGTGGTCTTCATGGGAAACTCCATCACCCAAAACTGGGCGTATTACCATCCCGAGTTCTTCAACAAGCACCACTTTTGCGGAAGAGGCATCGGAGGACAGACCTCATCACAAATGTTAGTGAGGTTTATGAGTGACGTCGTGGAACTTCATCCCAAAGCCGTGGTCATCATGGCTGGCACCAATGACGTAGCTCATAACGATTATTATGTTAGCCATGATCAGGTGGTCAATAACATCATCGCCATGTGCCAGCTTGCACAAGCCAACGGCATCATACCCATCATTAGCTCCATCCCACCTTGCGCCGCGTTCCCCTGGAGCCCCACCATCGTGAACCCCGGACAAATCATCGTGGATATCAACGAAAAACTAAAGGAATACGCTGCCAATCACGGCATTGTGTATGTTGACTATCATGCAGCACTCGTTGACGAGAACCTCGGACTTCCACAAACACTCAGCGACGATGGATGTCATCCTAATGCCGGTGCCTATTTTACCATGGAAAAATTGGTGCTGCAAGCTATTGAGGAAGCATTGAAATAAACAAAAACAACCATATCACCAACTCTTTCTTAAAACTAAACTAGTCTATGAAAAAACTGACACTCATAGCATTACTATCACTCACGCTTTCGTTTCAGGTATTAGCTCAACAACCACAAAAAGTGAACGAAGCAGAAGCACGCCAAACCGCCAAAGCCTTCGCCGCCACTAAATCCCATACGAAAGGAGAATCGCTTACATTGGTTTCTTCCGACGAAATCTACATTTATAACATCGGGGACAACGGCTTTGTCATCGTCACTGGAGACCGGGTCCTCCCTCCTATTCTCGGTTATTCCATGACAGAGACATTCCCTTCTCTCGACGACGCGCCTGAGAACTTCTCGTCATGGATCTCACATTACAAAGACATGATTCTTTTTGCCCGTGAGAAAGGCATACAGCCGGAGGAAAGTGTACGCTCTTCCTGGGAAAGAGCTTCGCATGGAATTTTCGGTGACCGAAACGCCACTTCCATTGACCCCATCATTACTACCCACTGGAACCAAGACTGCTATTACAATGAGTATTGTCCCTACACAGGAGGAAGTGGCTGGTGGGATGACGGGGGCCCTTGCGGCCATGCATACGCTGGATGTGTGGCTTGCGCCATGGCTCAGGTGATGAAATACTGGAACCATCCAGTACAAGGATTAGGATCGCATAGCTATACCCACCCCACCTACGGGGTACAGAGTGCTGACTTTGGCAACACCACTTATCAATGGAACCAAATGCCATCGGAGATCTACTATCATAACGACGCCATCGCGACCCTCATGTACCACTGCGGTGTCAGCGTGAATATGAACTATGGACCAGGAGGTAGTGGCGCCCAATCAACAGCGGTGGAGACCGCTTTGCGCTCCTATTTCGGCTATTGTGGCGCCACCTATAGGGAAAAAAGCAAATACACTGAAGAGGTTTGGATCAACATGCTGAAAGCCGACCTCGACCAGTTGCATCCCATCTACTACTCAGGTAGCTCAGGCAGTGCAGGTCACGCCTTTGTATGTGATGGTTATGACGATAACGACCTGTTCCATTTCAACTTCGGATGGAGCGGCGCAGGCGACACCTTCTATTCGCTGTATGACGTCAACGGCTACAACATTGGTCAAGCCGCTGTGATGAACATTGTCCCCATGGACATCCGGCCTGACAACAACGGCATCATCTATATCAGTGCCGATGGTGAAGGCAACGGCAGTTCATGGGATCAGGCCACTAAACACTTGGAATTCGCCTCATATCTCTCCAGCGGAGACAACCTCATGGTATGGGTCAAAAAGGGTGTCTATTACGGCAATGACTCAGATCCAGATAATGCGTTTTGCATCACGAAAAGCAACCGCATCTACGGTGGGTTCAACGGAGACGAAGGGCCTGATTTCAACCTCAACGATCGCGATTTGGTCAACAACGCCACCATTTTGGATGGCCGAGGTGTCAAGCGAGTACTGTTTCAAAGTGAAGAGCTGACTTCCTCCACACAGGCAGTTTGGGACGGCTTCACCATCCAAAACGGCTATGCTGGCTCAGGAGCCGGAGTCTATGTCAACGGCTATCTCACTCTTTCCAATTGCGTCATTCAAGACAATGTGGCCACCGCCTTCGGCGGTGGCGTCTATGTCAATGCCACCAGTGCCGGAAAACATGTACTTATCAACCAATGCAAGATGAAAGACAACACCGCTGCTATGGGTGGCGGCTTATGTGACCGTAATGGATCGAGTATCACCAACTGCCTCATCAGTAACAATATAGCATCTACCAAAGGAGGTGGCATCTACGCCTATAACAATGCCAAGCCCTTGCTGCGTGGCTGCATCATCGCTAACAACACAGCCGATGAAGGTGGCGGATTCTACGCCCGTGGCTTTACGCAACTCATCAATTGCAATATCGTCCAAAATCTTGCCCATACACGATATGGAGGTGTATTTAACGAAAATAATGCAAATATTTATACTAACTGCATCCTTTGGGGCAACGAGGCTAATGGAGCTGCTAACCAATACATTGGAACATGTCATTTTGAGTATTGCGCCGTTCAAGGTGGCGTGTCGGGTGAAAACAACATCACACTGCCTGCCGACAACACCGGTGACGAACCTGGTGTGTTTGTCCGTTTCAAACAACCGGCACAAGGCGCGGGCGCGGACTTCGAAGGTGCCAACTGGGATATCTATCAAAGAAGCATTTGCTTGAACCGTGGCAAGTTAGACGCTACGTATTATGCTACGGATTTCGCGGGGAATGATCGCTTGCAACATGATCGTATCGACATCGGTGCCTACGAGAAAAACGCATCACTCACTTTAATTGAAGCATCTTTCTTTGAAGGTCAGACCTATTGGTTCAACAACATGCCTCTTCAACAACCCGGTTATTACACCACTGTTTACCCAACTCCCACCTGCGACAGCGTGGTCGGATTAACCTTATCGGTCATTTGGAACACGACAGAGTTTACAGAGGGGAACCCTCAAACCGAAACAATTTCCATTGAGGTGATATCGCTGCTGGGACAACACATAAGAAAAATCCATAGTGAGAAAGAACTCGCCACTATGGATTTAAAACCAGGTTGTTATATTTTAAAGATTCAAAGCTCAGAAGGAATCATGAGCAAGAAAATCATCATTCCTTAAGAAGCTTCTCAGTGATTGTGCTTGACTCAGTGGAGACACGAATGAAATAGGTGCCTGCATCGAAGGAGCTCAAATCCAACACGACGTTATCTTCTTTCACTTCCTGTGACATCACCATCTGTCCAAGGAGATTATATATCGCGATACGTTGCATGCCTTTGGCAGCGATGGAGACTTGTCCATCAGCAGGATTGGGATACACAAAGACATGATTGGCAGAAACGGCTTGGTCTTCCAAATTCAAGGTGGACCAGTCAACACGAATCTCATTGGAAGGATTCGAGGTAAGCCAAGCGTTAGAAGCGACCACCACATAGCGATATTCCTGTCCAAATTCTGCAGTGGTATCGAGATACCAGCTGTCCGTGACACCTTCTGCTATAACATTGCCATTACGGTAGATGGTGTATTGATCCGCAAGGATGGCGGTCAACCATACGAGCTTAACTCCTTCTTCCATGACATCACTATCCAGTCGGATAGGCATCACAGTGTTGTTGATCTCCACATAATGCAATGAGGGGTCAACAAGTGAGGTGCCAAAGGCAGACTCGGAATGCGTTTGTGAATAATAAGCAGTAACCGCAAGGTCGTAAACCTCAGAGGCAAGCGGTTTGATGTTCATCTCGAAACTATTCGATGACAGGCTCTTGATTCTGAAAAACGCTTCGCCACCGGTTCGACGATACACTCGATAGCCAGAGACACCAGCTGCACGCGAAGCATCCCAGCTCACCCTAATCTTGTCTTTCGACAACACCGTATAACGTATTCTGGTGGGGATTTGGTTATCTGATTCAGGTTGCACATCACAACTGTTAGAGGGATCCGATTCCATGTTCCCATCGTAGGCCGTAACATAATAGGAATGGAATGCGTCATCACCGGTAGAATCCAGATAATTGTTCGTATCGACAATATCATAGAGAAGACCATCGCGATAAATAAAGAAGCGGCAGTTCGTGGAGGCGGCATTCTGCCAATTCAGCATGACCCCCGACTCTCTTTTATCAGCGGTAAGGCTTCGCGGTGCCTCCATCTTTTCACCAGACTGGCATGCATTAAGCGCACAATAGAAAACGCCAGGTTTCATGTCGGTAGTAGAACCATCGAAAGAGCTCATGCTCACTCCTTCAGCGTTTTTGATATCGAAATGGATGTTCTCAACAGGAAACTCGCTGCTTACCCATGAGAAAGAGATGGAACCCATAGGCATGGAGAACTCCTGCGTGGCAGAGGTCCCTTCCAGGGTAAGGGTGCTGATTTCGACATCCATGCCGTCTTTGACCATTATTTTCGCGCCTTTCCACCCTTGAGGATCTGAGGATGACATCTCGACAGACCAGTTGCAGAAAGGTCCCAAAGCCACAGGGTTGAATCTTGAGACCTTGCCCTTCGCATTGTTCGACACCACATACACGGAATAAGAGACCATCGTGGGGATATAATGGTCGGTATAGCTCATGGCCTGACCAGGAGCAGCGTTATCGAAGGTATAAACCGGCTTGCCATCGCGGCAGACCACCACTTTGTCAATCGATGTCAAAGGCTGGCCGTGGATGTTATGCGTAGGATTAGTCCAGCTTAACGCAGCGGAGAAATCAGCGTCAGCCAAGGACTCCACCACAAAGTTCTCGGGTTCAAGAGGCATGTGATCGAAGACATGAGCGGGCACATAGTTCCGGATGATGGACGCCCAGTTGGCGTAGTCAATCTCGTCAATCACAAACCATCCGTCGGAGCTTCCACCCCACCCCCAGTTATAGTGGAACAAGTCGTTGTCATCGTAGCCGTCGCAAACGAAGGCATGGCCGCCCGTGTCACTATAACCACTATAATACACCGGCCATCCAAGATCGAATTGCTCTTTAAGGATTGCCTTCCATTCCTCAAGGGAATAAGAATAACGATAGAGATGATCGGCAGCAGTTGAATAGGAGAAATAATGCTGGATGGCGTTGGGGACGTCATCGGAATAAGCACCACTACCTGACGGTCCAAACATCATGTCAACAGACACGCCGCAATGATACATGAGCAGTGCCACGGCTTCGATTTCCTCAAGGGCTGAGCCACCGCTAATGGCGTTAGGCATGTGTTCCCAGTTATAAGTAGTCGCACCGAAGTTGGCTGAAAGATGTCCGTATGAGCTATAGTAGGAATGGCTTCCCGTTCCCACTTCCGGATAATCCCAATATTTCATCAATTGAGACATGGCAGTTGCCACGCAGCCCGCGTAGCATCGTCCGCCCGGGCCTGATGAAGCCGCTGGGGAATAGTAGTTATAAGGAGTGTCTTGATTCCATGTGGTCTGACACAGGTAAAAGGCATCCTTGCCCTGGTTGCGCGACAACATCTTTCCATCTTTAAGTAGGGATTGCCATTCCTGTTGCGCATCCTCGTAGAGGACAGCCTTGCTGCTTGTGCGTGCCTCGATGATCTTTTCCAGATAATAATCCAGTTCAGGAGAGCGGTTCTCAGTAGCGAAGACACCTTCGTCTGAATAGCCTGTGATCGGGCGGAAACGGTCATCAGCAGAGACGATGACGAAACCCGTCTCCCCTACATTAAAAACATAGAAACACGACTCACCCCGATTCGAAACACCAGTGTAAACCAATTGAAGATCTGATGATTGTCTATCGATTCTAAAAGTACTGTTTACAAAACGTTGTCCGACAAGCAACGCTTTTTCAACACTGACAGGCTCAGCATTTGCTGTAAAGAAGAAAAGAGCTGTTACAATAAGCAAAAATAGTTTTTTCATTAGAATACGTATTTAATATATGAAACTGCAAAGATAATACTTTTCACAAAAAGAGAGCGACTATTTCAGTCGCCCTCATTGAATTTGTTTTCTGAAGCAGAATCACTCCTCTTCATCAAATGGTTCGTCAAGAGGTGTTTCATCATCTGAGCCCCAGAAATCGTCATCATCGCATTCCAGCTCTTCCTTTTTCTGCTCCATGAGGTTTTGCATTTTTTCAGTCAGTTCTGAAAGTTGTTGCTGTTCGGTTTCAGAAATAGCGTCAATACCTTCCACGCCAAGAAGCCCCAAAATGCCGAATGCCGCCACGTCGAGGTCATCACAGGTCTTAGCTTGTTTTAGCGATTCAGAAATCTTGTCGATGATTTTCTTCGATTCATTAAAAGCCTTTGAATGGCTGTTGCCACCGCAAGAGGCCATAACAATCATGATAACGCTCATGACAATAGCGAGAAATGCTTTTTTCATAGTGATACTTGTTAATATTTCTGTACAAAGGTAGTGGTTTTTTATTAGTAACCAAGAAATAAAGGTATTTTTTTTAGATTTCACTCAAATTTGCCTTCTTTTATCAACAATGGTTGTTCGTTAATTCCATAAAAAAAAACGTTTTGCAGAAGAGGCAAGAAAAGTTATTTTGATACTTTTGCGGTAATAAAACGAGCAAACAATTTATTTAAACCAAATGTATCATTTATGAGAAAGCTATTTACTTTTCTTCTGGCAATGGTTGCTTCCATCAGTTTGATGGCGCAAGTAACCACCTCAAACATTAGTGGCAAAATCACTGACAACGACAAGCACCCCCTTCCAGGGGCCACTGTGATTGCCACACACGTCCCTTCGGGATCGCAATACTACGCAGTGGCCGATATGTACGGCATTTATCGACTGCTGAACATCCGTCCTGGTGGTCCTTATAAAATGGAGTTCCGGATGGTTGGTTTTCAGATGGTTACTATCAACGGTGTTACCACCACTTTAGGAGAGACCAAAGTGATTAACACACACATGAAAGAAGAAGCCATCGGATTGAATGAGATCATCATCACGGCGGATGCTATTACCGATGGCACTTTGGACACGGATCACGCTGGAGCAGTCACTTCCATTAGTACAGAGCAGATCCAAAACATGCCTACCTTGACCCGCAACCTGAACGATATTCTTGCCTTGACCCCCCAAGCGGCCACTCATGGCAGCAACTTATCGATTGGTGGAGGCAACTATCGCCAATCCTATTTCACCGTTGACGGAGCTGCCTTCAACAACGCCTTCGGCATCGGCGGCAACCTCCCCAGCGACGGCAGCCCCATCTCACTCGACGCTTTGGAAACCATGACCGTCAGCATCACACCATACGATGTGCGTCAAAGTGGTTTTACCGGTGGTGCCATCAATGCGGTTACCAGAAGCGGTTCCAACGAATGGCACGCCTCACTGTACAACTACTTCCAACACAACGCACTGAAAGGCTACTGGGTGGGTGACCAAGAGCTGACCAACACGTATTCTCTGAACAACACAACCGGATTCACGGTCGGCGGTCCGATTGTCAAAGACAAGCTGTTTTTCTTTGTCAATGCGGAATATGCGGTTGATGACCTGCCTGGTTCCACCGACGTCGCTCGTACCAAAGATTCACAAGAGTTCGGGTCGGATGTGGTTTACAACCGACCTTTGGAATCAGAGATGAATAGCATCAAGGACTTCCTGGCCACCAAGGGATACGACCCTGGACGCTATCAAAAATATTCACTGTCAACCCCTGACTACAAGGTGCTTGCCCGTTTGGACTGGAACATCAATGATTACAACAACCTCATCGTTCGTTTCAGCCATTCCCACAACTCCGTCTCCAATGCCCCAGTGAGTTCCATGAATCCCTTGGGTGGGACCAACACAAGTTACACCTTTGGAGGTGTTCAATATCACTTCGATAGGTACAGAGCTGGACGCCAGTCTTCCTATGCCCTTCCTTTTGAAAGTGCCCGTTTCTTCCAAGAGCAAAACTTCATGTCAGCCGCCGCTGAGCTGAACACCCGATTCCGGGCCAACAGAGCCAACAACATGTTCCGTGTCACCTGGTCACATCAAGACGAGCCTCGTTCTTTCGTTGGAGACCTCTTCCCCACTGTTGACATCATGAGTGATGAAGGAGTCACTGGCAGTGACAACACGGCCATGTTCACTACCTTCGGCGTGGATCCGTTCACATACGGCAACATGCGTGATGTGCAGACCGTCATCGCCACCGATGAAATCTCATGGGTTGACGGCATGCACAACATGACAGGCGGTCTCCAATTCGAGTGGAATCGCACTAAGAATGGTTTTATGCAAGGAGGTGCCGGATGGTATCTCTACAACTCCTGGCAGGACTTCGTTGATGACGTGACAAATCCCACCACGGCAGCCGGCCCCGCCCTTTACATGATCACCCATCCTAACAACAACACGCTCACCCAAGAATATCCCTCTTTTGACTACTCACAAGCCTCTGCCTATATCCAAGATGAGATGAGCCTTAGTGAGTACTTCAAAGCCACAGCAGGTCTGCGTCTCGAGATGCCTTTCCTGACCAACCCCAACAACAATTTCAATATCGACTTCGACTCTGTTGCCCAGGCCAACCCAAACTCCTCTTTTGCTGGTCTCAGCACAGCCGACCTTCCGAAAAACCGGTTCAACGTCTCTCCGAGACTGGGCTTCAGCTGGGATGTCCTTCACGACCGCAGCATGATTCTCCGTGGTGGTACCGGTATCTTTACAGGTCGCATCCCCTTCGTGTGGATTGTCTCTGCCATGGGTAATGCCAACGTGCTGCAATGCCAGTACATCGCCAACGACAACACGGGTAATGACGTGATCCATTTCCATCAGTCTGTGGCTGAACAACTCAACGAGCTCTATCATGGCAATTTCGTGAGCAAAGACCTTGCCGCTCCCACTGCCGCCACCATCCTCGCCAAAGACCTTAAGATGCCCTCCGCTTGGAAGAGCTCTTTAGGATTGGATGCCCAGCTGCCATACGGCTTCGAAGCCACCTTGGAAGGTGTGTTCAGCTATAACTACAATGAGGTTTATGCCTCCGTGCTCGGCATGAAGCTTGCTGGACTCCAGCAACTGCCTGGCGAAAATGGCCTGCGTGAGGTTTGGCAATCAGAAAACATCCTCAATGGTGATAGCGCCAGAATGAATGGGTATTACCTTCACAATGAGACCGATCTCCACGGCTACTACTATTCTCTCACCGCTCAACTGTCAAAAGAGTTCAAATGCGGCCTCTCCACCATGTTGGCCTATACCTACAGCTATGGAAAATCAGTGAGCGACGGAGACGGCGACCAGATCTCGGGATTCGGAAACACCTATAATAAAAATGGTTCAAACACCCCAGAACTGGGTATCTCAGGCTTCCTCCCGCCTCACCGTTTGATTGCCAACATCAACTATCAGATTCCCGAAGGAAAACGCACTTCCACTAACATCGGACTGTTCTATGAAGGATTCAATGCCGGCTTTGTTGGAAACTACTCTTATACCAGAGTGTCATACGTCATGAATAATGTGAGCGGAACCAGCGCCAACCAGCTCCTTTACATCCCCACTGAACTCGAACTGATGGATATGCCATTTGTGGACGATGCTAACAAAGCAGCCTTTAACCAATTCATCAATAACGATGCATACCTGAGCAGCCATCGCGGCCAGTATGAGGAACGCAATGCCATCTTGGCACCCTGGCTCAACAGAATCAACTTCCATGTCAGTCAGGAATTCTGTGTCGATATCATGGGCAAGAAGAACACTTTCGAAATCGCCGCTGATGTCAAAAATATCGCCAACATGCTCAACCACGAATGGAGCACTTATCAAGAACTCAGTGGCAATGTGGTGCTGAGATATGCCAACGGGCAATATACCTTCACCCAACCCACCTGGGCCAACCACGCCAAATTGGCTTCCACTTGGTCCGCAGCCCTGAGCTTCCGTTACAAGTTCTAAGCGAACGGTCAATACTTACTTTTAAGGGGGTGGCTTTTTAGTTATCCCCTTTTTTTATTGTCAGAACTTTTTCTATCTTTGCGCCCGATAAAATTTTTTTTCTATGAAACGACTTACAATCGCTATTTTATTGCTATTCAGTTCATTATTAACGAATGCACAAATCACTACTGCTAACCTTAGAGGTTATGTTTCCGATCAAAACCATGAATTCCTATTAGGAGCAACCGTCACAGCGACACACGACCCCTCCGGGATGCGACATGCCACTGTTACCGACAAAAACGGAGGTTACCACCTATTTAATTTAATACCTGGCGGACCCTATTCCGTGGAGATTCGCTCCATGGGCTTTCAAACCAAGACCATTCACGACATCTATTTGGCCCTTGGTGAAGACAAATTGCTTAATGTGACACTTCTGACTGATTCGATCAGCCTCAGCGAAATCACCATAGCTGTACCCGCGGTGATACACGATGAGACCAGCAGTGTCATGACAACTATCAATGTCGAGGAAATCACCTCACTGCCCACGGTAGAACGAAGCCTTAACGACTTGATTGCCTTGACTCCACAAGCCTCCAGCACCACCAATGGTTTAGCCATAGGTGGCGGAAACTACCGTCAATCTTACGTCACCGTCGATGGTGCCTCTTTCCATAACTCATACGGTATCGGTAACAATCTACCCGCCAATGGAACACCCATTGCACTCGATGCCATCGAAGCCATGTCCATCAGCATCGCTCCTTACGATGTGCGTCAGAACGGTTTCACTGGAGGCATGGTGAATGCCATCACCAAAAGAGGCTCTAACAATCTAAAGGTCAACGTTTACGATTTCTTTACCAACGACAAGCTGCACGGAACCGAATATGGTGTGGAAAATGCCCAGGGACAATATCCTGAACGACTGAAACTCAACCAATCCGTGCAAAACATCACTGGTTTTTCAGTGGGTGGCCCCATCGTGAAAAATAAATTATTCTACTTCGTCAACTTTGAATACCAATATGATATCGAGCAAGGCCAAACTCGTTACGCCAGAGAAAACGAGCTGTTTCCTTGGAGTGGAAGCACTCAATACAACCGTCCCACTATTCAGAAAATGAATGAAATCCGCCAGTATCTGATCGACACATACGGCTATGACCCCGGTGCCTATCAGAACTACTCTTTCTACACTCCTGACTACCGGTTACTGGCACGTCTCGACTGGAACATCAACAAAGATCATCGTCTTCAACTTCGTTTTACGGACGCCCGATACCAAGCATTCTCCACTCCCTCTGCCTCCATCACTCCCCTCAGCAGCAGCCTTTATAACAAAAACTCCTACGGTCGTCTATCCGATTACGCCATGTATTTTGAAAGTTCCAGCTATTATCAACAGCGCAACTTCAGGTCGGCTGCCGCTGAATTGAACAGCCGGTTTTTAAACGGACAACTGAACAACACGCTTCGACTGGTCTATTCCTTGCAGCATGAGCCACGCAAGATGACGCGTCCGCTCTTCCCTACGGTTGACATTTTGGAACCTCTTGAAGACGGCACCAAAGCGGTGTACACCTCTTTTGGCCCTGATCCGTTCACATACGGCACAGGGAGCGAGGTGCATAACTTCATCGCCACTGATGAACTAGGTTACGCCTTTGGCATCCATCATGTCGTAGGAGGTTTGCAGTTTGAGTTCGACAAGACCACCAACCGATTCATGCAAGGAGGTGCTGGATACTATGTCTATAACTCCTGGGATGACTTTGTAAACCACGCCACACCCGCAGCCTTTACCATCGCATACGGCAACAATGAAAAGCATGAGCAGGAAGCCACTTCGTTTAACTTCTTCCAGAACTCGCTCTACGCACAAGACGAGATGACGTTTTCTGAGCATTTCAAAATGACCGCTGGTTTACGTCTTGAGCTGCCTTACTATCCGTCTATTGTCGATTACAACATTAATCAAGAATTCCAGCATGGTTGGGACAATTATGTTTATTCATACGACACCGCCGGGGTTGTGATTGACTCAACCTTCACGCATCACGCCATTGCCGACGGCAACAACAGCCTATCAGGTCTCTCTACCGCCGATATGCCCAAGACACGAGTAGATTTCTCACCCCGTTTAGGTTTCGAGTGGGATATCCTCGGCAACAATAAACTTAAGCTCTATGGCGGCACGGGCATCTACACTGGAAGACTTCCACTGGTATGGATTGTCACCACGGTCTGCAACAGCAATGTGGCTCAGGGCACCTATCTCACCTATAATAAACCCATCGGCTTTTACAGTTCTGTAGATGAGATTATTGCCAACAACAGCAGCCTGCTGAAGATCGGCGACCTGCCTGCCTCGCAAATCGCCACCATCCTCGACAAGTCTTTGAGAATGCCACAGACTTGGAAATCCTCTTTGACCCTGGAGGCCACACTGCCTGGCGATATTCACGGTCGTCTTGAGGGTGTTTACAGCAAGGACCTCGCCTCAGTGGCTGTCACTCGTCTTGGCATGATACAAGGTGATTCCATCCAGCTTCCAGGCGAGCCCGGGAAACGTGCCTCATGGATCAGCGAAGGCATCAAGAACTCCATTGGTGGCACAATCAACCCCTTCTTGATTACCAACAGCGAAAGAAATGGTTATTATTATTCGATTACCGGACAAGTAAGCAAAGCTTTTCCTTTTGGGCTGAGCTTGACAGCTGCATACACCTACGCTGTCGGCAAAAATGTCACCGACGGCATCGGCGACCAAGTGATGACCGCATTCGCCACCAACACATTCGGTGTCCATGGCAGCAATAGTCATGAACTTGGCTACAGTTCTTACGTCGCGCCTCATCGAGTGCTGTTGAATGCAGCGTGGACCTGGAAGACCGGGAAACGCACCACTGAATCCATTGGTCTATACTACACCGGTTTCAACCATGCATTTGTGGGCAGCTACAGTTATACGCGGTACAGCTACACGATGTCGGGCAACGTAAACGGCGACGGCGGTTCGAACAGCCTGATTTACATCCCAACAGAAGAACAGCTGCTTCACAGTCTTGTGAATGAATATGTGAGCAAAGAAAACGCCGCGGCGTTCAACGAATTCATCAAAAATGACCGCTATCTGAACAAACATCGTGGTGAATATGCCACTCGTGGTGCTGCCATCGCTCCTTGGCGCAACCTTATCAACATCAAATACGAACGTTCGATTCAGTTCTGCAACGGACATACTTTAAGCGGAAGCATTGATTTGAACAATGTAGCGAACCTGCTTTACAGAGGTTGGGGCAATATCGAGCGTTTAAGCAGCAGCGACATCCTCACTTGGAAAGATGGCAAATACCATTTCAACCAACCTGAATGGAATCCATACGCTGGAACACTTTCCACCTGGTCGGCAATGCTTGGTTTAAGGTATAGTTTCTAAAGGAATCTCACAGTGGTGAGTGCCGCCATAGCCTCTACGATGACTGATGCCCTTGGCAAGGCACATACGTCGTGACGGTCGCCTTTCCCCAAGGTGGGTATCGGCTTGAAAGCGACGTTAAAAAAGACGGTTTCACCATTGGTGATACCGCCCTGTATCCCGCCAGAGTGGTTGGTCAAAAAACGCACTGTCCCGTCCTCATTGACAGCCATGGAATCGTTGGCTTCAGAGCCTCTCATCGATGCCATGGAAAAACCGTCACCATATTCAAATCCCTTAACGGCTGGGATGGTGAACATCGCTTTGGCGAGGCAAGCTTGGAATTTGTCGTCCAGAGGTTCACCTAAACCTGCACGAAGCCCGACAATGCTTCCATGCACAACGCCACCCACCGTATCGCCTTCTGCCCTACATTGAGCCAGCAAAGCCTCCATCTTCACGGGGTCAGTCATTCCTCCGATACTCAGCACTTCCGCGGTCACTTTGATGTTGAGGGTTTCGAGCCATTGTTTGGCAATGCTTCCGGCAACGACGTATGGCAACATCGTTCGTGCCGATGCCCTGCCTCCGCCACGCCAGTCGCGGATACCGTATTTTTGCTGATAGGTGTAATCGGCATGGGAAGGCCTGAACACCTCTTTCATGGCCTCATAGTCCTCGGGATGTGCGTCGGTGTTGCGAACCATGAAAGCGAGGGGGGTTCCGAGAGTCACTCCATCGAGAAGCCCCGATAAAAACTCCACCACGTCCGCCTCTTTTCTTTGAGAGGCAAACGTGGTGGAAGCTGTGGCACGACGTGCCAAATCATATTGAATGCGTTGCTGATCGATCTTCAAGCCGGAGGGACATCCCTCAATGACTCCACCTACAGCGACCCCATGGGATTCACCAAAAGTGGTCAAATGAAAAGCTTTAGTCATTCACAATTCTCAGCTTGGCCTCAAGGACTTTCAGGTCGTTCTTGGCTTTGTTGATTTTCTTTTCGTATTCAGCGCGCATCAGCTCGGAGTTCTTGCTGTTGGAGAAGAATCCGATATTGTTTTCGAGGACAGCAATCTCGTCGCGAAGTTTCTGGATCTTGTTGGAGAGGTTGGTCTTCTCACGTCTCATCTTGTCGTTGGATTCCGGATCATCTTTGAGGCTCTCCACCATCTCACGATACTCGTTGGTGCTGATCTCGTTTTGGTTGCTTCTCATCTTATCGAAGAGGGCGTCAACAGCTTTTCTGTATTCGGTGTTGATGCTGTCTTTGACTTTCATCGGGACATGGCCGATTTCAATCCAGCGTTTCTGAAGGGCTTTGATAGCCTCCATATTCTCAGCGCGGCTTGGCTTCAACTCAAAGCTCTTGATTTCTTCAATCAGTGCTTGTTTGGCGGTGAGGTTAGCGGCTTCTTCTTCTTTAAGTCCACCAAAGTGTTCTGCTTTGCGTCCGAAGAAGGTATCGCAGGCAGCTCTGAATCGTTTCCAGATCTTGTCGGCATGACGTTTCGGGACGGGGCCAATGGTCTTCCATTCTTCCTGCATACGTTTGAACTGCTCAGTGGCTTTCTTCCACTCGGTGGATTCTTGAATGCCTTCAGCTTCGATACAGAGGTTGATTTTGCGTTCGAGGTTTTCGGTTTGTCTGTCTTTCAGCGTAGAGAAGAACTCTTTTTTCCTTGCGAAGAAGGTGTCCATAGAGGTCTTGAAGCGAGTCCAGATTTCCTCGTTTTGTTTCTTGGCAGCGGGACCGACAGTCTTCCACACCTTGAATAACTCGGTGAGTTCGGTGGATTTATTCTGCCAGACACTGATGCTGTTATATTCCTCCGCGATCAGTTCCTCAGCTTTTTCGCAGAGGGCTGTCTTGGTTTCCAAGTTGGCGTTCTGCTCATCCTGAATCTTGGAATAATGTTCGCGGCGGATGGCGTTTATTTTGTCGGTAGCGGCTTTAAAGCGCTCCCAGATCTCGTCTTTCTTGTCTTGCGGGACAGGTCCCACTTCTTTCCAATCCTCATGAAGCTTCTGCAGGGCTTTGAAAGCCTTTGACATAGACTTCTCGTCGAGCAGCTCTTCAGCCTTTTCGCAGAGTGCGATTTTGGCATCGAGGTTTTTCTTCATATCGAGGTCACGGAGCTCACGGTTGATGTTCACCTTGTCGAAGAACTTCTCCACCAGGAAATGATAAGTGTTCCACAGGTTGGCGTTCTCGGTGGCAGGCACTTGTCCGATGCCTTTCCATTTCTCCTGAAGGGCGCGGAAGTCATCGTAAGTCTTCTTCAAAGTCTCTTCAGAAGCGATGAGCGTTTTGAGTTCTTCGAGGATGGCTTGTTTTTGAGCCAGGTTTTCTTCCTTCTGAGCATCAATGAGCTCGTTCTGTTTGGCGCGGTTGGCTTTAAAGATACCGAAAGCGGCATTGAAACGTTTCTCAGCGTCATCGGTGACATGCTGGAAACTATCCTTGTCACCACCGTCCTGGAGGAAATTCTCCCATTCCTTGTCCATGTCCTCCTTGTTGAGTTGCATGAAACGAACACGGATGGCTGTAACCTGATCCTTGATTTTCATCACATCTGGATCACGCACAACCTCTTCGAGCATGGCGGCCAACTCCTCCTTGGTCTTCCCTTCGATATCCAATTCAACAATTTCAGTGTCCTCATCTTCTTCGTCCATCTCCTCGTTGGTGACAATCTCGGGCAACACCTCGTCTTGAGGAATCATTTCCGTAACAGGAACTGCCTGTGAGACAGGCTGTTCAACAAGCGTGTTGACGCTAATATTAACGCTGTCAGGAAGGGTGGTCGATTGATTCAATTGTTTGATTTTCTCTTTCTCGTTGGCATTCATAGCCATAAGCTCTTTAGTTTCCATATTATTAATTCATTTTAAGTATTATCAGAACCGAAGTCCCGATATGAAGTTCACAAATACGGGGCAAAAATAGTAATAAAAAGCAGAATACAATCAGTTTTTTTAAAATTTGTTTTTTGTATTTTTGCTCTTTCATTTCCAAAGAAACGCCATGGTTAATTTCGACATTCAAAATACCATCATAAACCTCGCTCAGTCCATTGGAATGACCGTGTTAGACCTCAAACCCATCGCAGAATCGGGATCGTCACGGCATTATTATAGGATAAGCACCACTTCCCAAACCATCATCGGCACCTACAGCACCAATATTGAGGAAAACGAGTCTTTTCTTTATTTAACGGAACACTTTGGCAAAAAAGGATTGCAAGTTCCTAAAATATTGGCTGTCAACACAGAAAGAAATTGCTATTTACAATCAGATCACGGTGATTGTTCCCTTTTCCTGTCTCTGCAACAAGCAAAGCTCAACAATTACAACGACACCTCCACAGTCGCGTTACTACAACAAGTGCTTGACCAGCTGGTTCGTTTTCAGGTAGAAGGTCACCAAGGACTAGATTATAATAAGGTGTATCCCGTACCCTGTTTCGACAAAGGCTCCATCCTGGATGATCTTGATTATTTTAAATATTATTTTGTTAAACCTCATGCGGAAATCGTCTTTAACGAATACCGACTTAAGTCCGAGTTCAACCGTTTTGCCGACTTTGTAGGTCAAGCCAAAAATGATTTTTTCATGTACCGTGACTTTCAGTCGCGCAACATCATTTTGGACCACGGAAAACCTTATTTTATTGATTATCAAGGAGGAAGAAAAGGACCGCTGCCATACGACGTTGTCTCACTCCTTTATCAAGTAAAAGCGCAAATCCCACAGCCGATCCGCGATGCTTTGGTAACGCACTACAAACAGTCTTTGGCAAACTATCTGGATCCTTCAGCCATTGAATTTGACCGTTATTATCCTTATTTTGTTTATCTCAGACTGCTTCAAGTTCTTGGAGCCTACGGTTTCCGGGGACTCATCCAGAAAAAGGCCCATTTTTTGGAGAGCATTCCATACGCCTTGATAGAGCTGCAAAGATGGTCGGAGCGATATCCCCTCTCCGACTATCCTGAATTTCAGAACGTTATTCAGCAGTTACCCCAACTGCTCTCCCTATTCCCTCACACTCCACACACCACACCCAACGCACCCTTAACTGTTACCGTCAACAGCTTCTCATTCAAAAAGGGCTATCCCGACGACTTCAGTGGCAATGGAGGCGGCTTTGTCTTTGACTGTCGCGCACTACCCAATCCAGGACGGGAGCCGCGGTTTAAAGAAAAGACAGGCCGTGATTGGGAAGTGGAAGAATACCTCAATGCCAAGCCTCAAACGCACGAGTTCCTTGAAAAGGTCAAAGGTCTTGTAGGACAAAGCATTGACAACTATTTAGAGCGGCATTTCAGTCATTTGATGATTTCTTTTGGCTGTACTGGCGGTCAGCACCGTTCTGTGTTCTTCGCCCAAAGAACGGCCGACTGGATTAAAAAGACTTATCCTACCGTCATCGTCAAACTCAACCATATTGAACAGCATATCCATGAATAAAACCGCCATGATTCTTGCTGCTGGGTTAGGCACTCGGCTGGGGCCGATGACCCACGACAAACCCAAAGCCTTGGTCGAGGTCAACGGGAAAAACCTCTTGCAACGGAATATCGAGAATCTCATCCTTCAAGGTTTCAACACCATCATTGTCAACATCCATCATTTTGGTGACCAAGTGATTCGTTTCGTGGACACCCACCCTTTTGACGCCAACATCTATCTCTCTGATGAGCGTGGATGGCTCATGGACACTGGTGGCGGCATCGTGCAAGCCCTGCCCTTCTTTCATGATACCCAGGCCGTGCTGATACACAACGTGGACATCCTGAGCGATGTTCCCCTCTCAGAACTGTATGACCGTTTTTCCCAAAGCGGTGACGATGCCTGGCTCTTGACGCAAGACCGGGAGACATCACGCAAACTCCTTTTTGACGAAAACAACTCGCTGATTGGATGGAGAAACAAAAACGACAACCAGTATAAATGGGTGAATGCACAGAAATCATTTTACAAAGAACTGGCTTTCAGCGGAATGCATCTTTTTAAACCCAGTCTTTTCTCTTCATTTGGATATCAACGCTACAGCATCATCGACCTTTATCTCCAACAAGCACGCACCCATCACATCCGCTCCGTGGAAATCCATCCTACCTATTGGTTCGATATCGGCAAAATCACAGATTTCCCCCAAATAGAAAACTTTTTTTATTCTAAACTTTAAATTCTTAATTCGTTCCCGATGTCCAGTTTTATCAACCTAGTAGCCGATCACATCAAACAGCACTATGATCTTCAGAAAGAAGAACTCACCGTAGTGTTTCCGAATAAACGTGCCGCCTTTTATCTGAGATCCCGTTTCAAAGAAATTTATGAGGGCAATATCTGGATGCCCCAGATGCTTTCTATCGAAGAAGCGGTGACCCAGTGGAGCGGATTGAATATCGTCGATACCCTCGACCTTTTGTTCGAGTTGATAGCCATCGAAACCGAGAAAGGTGGTTCGGGTGACATCACCGTATTTGGCAGCATGGCATCCCAAATGGCCAATGATTTCGACGAAATAGACCAATATGCTGTGGATGCGCAACATCTGTTCTCCTATATTTATGAGGAGAGGAAAATCGGTGTCTGGGACCTTGACGGAGGCATCACCCCTCGTGAGCAAGCCTATCTCGACTTCTACAAAAGATTAAAGGGGTATTACGACCAACTCAGGCAACGCCTTCTCGCACAGGGCAAAGGCTATTACGGGATGATTATCAGAATCTTATCAGAGATGGATGGTCGGCAACTCCAAGAGGCGACGAAAGGCCAACGTATTCTCTTCGCTGGTTTCAACGCGCTCACGCCTACCGAAGAGAAGATGATTGACACCCTATATAAAAACGGCCAGGCCGAAGTAGTATGGGATTTCGACCAGTATTATGTGGAGGATCCGCTCAACGAAGCTGGCCATTTCGCGCGTCATTACATAACAAAAGATGTCGCTTGGAAGCCAAAGGTTTTCTCCAACCATTTCCTGACAGAGCCCAAGGAAATCTACCTTATCGGCTCGATGGGCAACACCATTCAAGCCAAAGCTTTGCAGAGCCTGTTAGAGGTGGAGAAGAGCCATAATCCCGCGGTTATTTTGGCCAATGAAAACCTGATGATACCCGTGCTGAACTCCATTCCCAATCAAGAGCGTTATTCTGCAATCAAGGTGTCAATGGGTTATCCCATGCGACAAACAGCGTTGAATGATCTCATCAGCGAGTTTTTCACCCTTCACCGCAAAGGTCGTAAGGTAGGCAACCGTGGCTGGTATCTTTGGCCTGTAATCCGTATATTAAGCCTTGAAATCGTAAGAACCCTCTTTTCAAAGGAGGAACAACAAGGCATCAACGCCTTCCTCAATCAAGTCAAAGAAAAAACGCTTTTCATCTATCAAGAAAAAGTGTTCTCACAATATTGCACTTCCCCTGCTGCACAGCAATTCATGCATCTTCTTTTAGGAAAAGACATCAAGGAAGGAGAGCTCACACCGTCACGGTTGCTTGACATCCTGATTGACCTGCTGAAGTTCATTGGCGCCAAGCTTCAAAACGATGGACAGGCTAACACCTTCCTTCTCAACCAAGTCAGCGAAGCAGGGAAAGTGGCCAATCGTCTAAAAAACATCCTGGGACGGCATCAACTGGCCATCCGAACGCTCGATGAGTTCGAGATACTTTACAAGCTGGTAAACAACAACATCGCCATCAAACTCAACAGCAGTTCCATAGATGGCTTACAACTCATGGGCATCCTTGAAGCGCGAAACCTCGACTTCGACACCTTTTATATGTTAGGAGTCAACGAGGGCATACTCCCCGCTGACAAGTCCAACGGGAGCTTCATCCCCTATAATATCCGCAAGGAATGCGGACTTCCGGACTACCACGAGAAACAAGCCGTCTATGCATATCACTTCTATCGACAACTCCAAGGAGCGCGCAAGGCTTATTTCATATACAACACCAACAACAACGACAGCCACGGCGAACCCAGCCGGTTCCTCATGCAACTCAAATATGAGTTGGCACAACGCAACCCTAACATCGTCTTGGTAGAAAAAACGTTTTTAAACAAAACCGAGCCAAGCCTACCCTCCTATCCATTGTTTGCGTCGAAAACGCCCGAGGTCATGGAGCCGCTGATGCGGAAGATTCGAACCGACAGGCTACACGATGCCCTTGCGCCCACTTCCATCTCAACCTACATCACCTGTCCACTGAAGTTCTTCCTAAAATACATCATCAAAATAAAAGACGAGACCGCAGTGGAGGAAACTCAGGACAACGACATCGGGACGGTGCTTCACGACACGTTGGAAATGCTTTACCGAGACCACCTCAACACCTTGATAAGCCCAGAACTGTTTTGCCTCAGCATCAGACCATCCGCCCCTCAAAAACTCTCCCAAGCGGTGAACAAAAAATTCGCCCAAGGATTGCCCGACATAGGCTATAACTATCTTAACAAACTCAACATCGACAAACAGTTGCAATTATACCTGGATTTTGAGGAGGAAGCCATCAAAAAGGAGGAACTATATGTGACTAATGTGGAGTACACTTTACATACTATCTTGATGGTCAATGGCATACCATGTGTTATTGCAGGCAAGGCTGACCGTATTGAACGACGCGGACATGTCACTCGTATCATCGACTATAAAACAGGAAAGGTGAAAAACGCTGATGTCAAAGTTCCAAAAAACATTAACGACATCGCCGAGATTCCCGAAAAAGCCTTGCAGCTTCTGATATACAAATACTTGTATTTGAAAGAACACCCAGAGGAGAGTCCCGACAATGTCACGGCGTCGATTTATGGGTTGAGAATGCCACAAATCACTTTCGATCTTCAAGTGGAAGATTCGAACCTGAATGAGCATTTTATCGAAACCATGGATGCTTATCTCAGTGACCTACTGACCCGAATGATGGATACTACTGTTCCGTTTACACAAACCCTGGATGCGAAACAAAAACCATGCGACCATTGCGACTATCGTGATCTCTGTGTCAATAACGCAGCAACAGCATCACCGGAAGATGATCACTGAACCCTCCGTGATAGCGGGGACCCAGATAGGTGCGATTCAGTTTTTGTCCATGATAAGTCCGGTCTTCTTCTAAAAGATAACCATCATGTATAATTCGAGCATCACTTGAAGTACAGTGTAATAAATCGTTATTTAACAACGATTTAGAAATAATTATTTGATCAAAAATCATCCAAGTATCCTGATACTTAAGTGTCCCTTTGAAACCCAGATTGGAACTTGATGCAAATAGATTGACGAGTTGATAATCACTACTACATTCTGCCAGTGGCAATGCCTGAAGTGCATCTCTAATACAAGGTGCCTCAGGGGTGTCGTTGAAATCGCCCATGATGATAATCTTGGGAGGACAAGAAGCCGCAGTCATGATAGAGTCAACTTTCTGCCTCAGCAAGGTGGCTGCCGCGTTCCTCGCTTGCACGGTTTCCAGCTCCCCACGGTATTTGGAAGGCCAATGATTCACAAAACAATGAAGTGTATCCTGTTTATAATCGAAGAACTTGGCATAGAGGATATCACGGGAGATGAATGTCGTGTCATCGGGATGATGATAAGGAATAGCCTCGCTACTGATGAGCTGGAAAAGGTCTTTAGAATACACGATGGCGGGGTCGATGCCTCTTCGGTCAGGACCCTCATAATGCACCCACCGGTAATTGAACTTTTTCAACGGCGTCATGCCGAAGAGCGCATTCAGCACATATTCGTTCTCCACTTCACAAAGTCCCATGATTCCCAGGGGTTTTCCTTGAGAGAAACTTAAGATAGCCTTGTACAGGTTATTTCGTTTGTGATAGAACCTTTTTTGGGTCCAGTGTTGTCCACCTTGTTCAGTATATTCATTATAGGCAAGGGTAGAATCCACGAAAGGATCGAAAAAATTCTCCACATTCCAAAAAGCAACCATCACAGAATCCGAGGGGGAAATCAGATTCTGAGCTTCTAATGAACTGATTGCCAAAGCAAATACAATGATTAAAAATATCAGATGTTTCATTATGATAAAATTTGATACAAATATAGTAATAAAATTAAATATCAAAATATATATTGTCATGATTTTCTTTTTTTATAATTTTGCGACTGAAATACGATGAACCGAATCTTTCAGTTAAACGACGACGATTACAGTTTCCCGCCTGCGAGTATGGCAAACAAGGAGGGGCTGTTGGCCTTTGGAGGAGACCTTTCTCCAGAGCGGATTATCATGGCCTACGCCAACGGCATTTTCCCATGGTATAATGAGAATGAGCCCTTGTTATGGTGGTCGTTGGACCCCCGTTTAGTAATCCGTCCAGGGGAGATGCGGGTCTCCAAGTCATTAAGGCACACCATACGTTCAGGCCGTTTTGAGGTTAGGATAGACACAGCATTCGAGAAGGTCATGAGGGCGTGTGCACAGACTCCACGTGAAGGGCAAGACGGAACGTGGATCACCGATGAGATGGTTGAGGCATACATGGAGCTACACCGCATGGGATTTGCACATTCGTTCGAGACCTATCATGAAGGCGAGCTGGTGGGTGGGCTCTACGGGGTGGCATTGGGAAAACTGTTTTGTGGCGAGTCAATGTTCCACAGCATGACGGACGCCTCGAAAGTGGCCTTCTACCATCTGCATGAGTTCTTGGTTGAACATGACTTTAAACTCATTGACTGTCAACAAGAAACAAAACATCTAATCAGCCTGGGAGCATATACCATTTCACGGGATGAATATCTCAGTGAGATTCAACAGTTGGTCAACGAGCCAACGTTGAAAGGCCACTGGGGTGATGGCACAGCGAAAAAATTTCAAATATCAATAAATCAAGCCGAGAGGGCACGTTTCCGGGCATATAACCTGGATGCTGACTTGGCTTTAAACTCAGAAGACTAATGGAACTTCAGGAAAAAATCAAGGAAGCGGCTCGCATCCTTTCAGAAGCCAAGAAAATTGTAGCATTCACAGGAGCTGGCACTTCAGCTGAGAGCGGCATCCCTCCCTTCCGCGGGGAAGGCGGGATTTGGAACAAATACGACCCCAACGCTCTCGACATCGAGTATTACTACAAACACACCCAAGAGTCATGGAACATCATTCGCGAGGTGTTTTACAACTATTTCAACAACGAGAAGGTAAAGCCCAACCCCGGTCATGAAATCCTGGCTAAATGGGAACGGGAAAGACGACTGAGCTGCGTCATCACCCAGAACATCGATGACCTGCACACCATCGCTGGAAACTCGACCGTATATGAGTTTCATGGCAACATGTCGCGTTTTATCTGCACCAAATGCGGATGCAAGTTACTCGCGAAGGAAATCCAGATGACGGAGAAGCCACCACGTTGCAAGGAATGTGGAGGCCTGATGAAACCCGACTTCATCTTCTTCGGCGAAGGCATTCCCGAGGATGCCTATTATGGCTCGGTTAAGGCAGCGGAGAACTGCGACGCCTTTGTCATCATTGGCACCTCAGGACAGGTCAGTCCAGCCAACATGATTCCTGGCATCGCCAAACGAAATGGAGCCAAAATCATCGAGATTAACATGGAGCCGTCCACCTATACCAGCTATATCACCGACGTTTTCCTCCAAGGCAAGTCTGGCGAGATTCTTCCCGCCATCGACGCCCTCATGGAGCACTAATCAACGCACATCAAATGCAGCCACTTTTTGAATCGATACTGGGCTGGCATCAACATGAAAGCGTACCTTTAGGTAATTTGCCTTAATCGGCTGAAAACGAACAATTCGCTTATAACCAATAGTTGTCATTGGCTCATCTGTCTCAACAGGGAGCCAATGTTCATTTTGAGTCGCATAGAAAAGGCTGAATCCTTTGACACGCTGACCTAAAGGAAGGTATTCTTGAAGCATCAGCGTGTTCAGTTGGGTGGGTTCCGGAAAATGGAAAACCAGCTCCGCACGGGTGACACCATCTTCTGTGGACCAATAACGGCAGACATCTTCATTCAGCACATTTTCCGCCTTATAGCGACTGCCTCTGGCATTACTGGCCATCACCTTGCATTGTTGCAGCACATCCTTTTGGAAACTTTCCTCAATCTTGGCCCTCCAAGCCACCAAAGTCGCGGAATCGATAGACGATATCCTCCCTTTTGAATTGACAGGTACATTCAGAAGCAAATTCGCATTGCGACCAACGCTGGAATAATACAACTCCATCAGTTGATCAACCGTCTTCACCTGAGCATCTTCACGTTCATGATAAAACCAACCCGGACGGATGGACACATCCACCTCAGCGGGCAGCCACACCTCACCTGTAGGGATGCCCGTAGCAAGCAGTTTTGTATCATTAAGTTTCTCGAAGTCAAGAGAATAACGGCACCATTGTGTAGCTGCGGCTCTTCCCTCTTCGTTGCCAATCCAACGGATGGTTGGGACGGTGCCTCCAAAAATCATGGCGTCAGGACTTTTAGCCAAGATGCGGCTCTTAGCCGTCTGATAATCATAGTATTCCTCAGCCTTGATGGCACGTTTCTCTTTAGCGCCACCGTACCAGCCGTCGCCTCCGTTGGCCCCGTCGAACCAAAACTCGAAGAAAGGACCGTAATGATCCACCAGTTCTTGTATTTGTTGATGGTAGGTCTTCACATATTCTTCGCGCCCATAATCCGCATGATGACGATCCCAAGGCGACAGGTACAAACCGAACTTCAGGCCATGTTTGCGGCAAGCCTCGCACAACTCCCCTACCACATCGCCTTTGCCGTTTTGATAAGGAGAGTTCATGATGGAGTAATCGGTTGACTTCGTGGGCCACAGACAGAATCCGTCATGGTGTTTGGCGGTGAAGATCACCCCTTTCATTCCTGCGGCTTTCAAGGTCAGCACCCACTGTTCGCAATCCAAGTCGGTGGGGTTAAAGGTAAATGCAGGCGTGTCACCGTAACCCCATTCCATGTCGTTGAAAGTGTTCAGTCCGAAATGGATGAAAGCGTAGGTTTCAAGCTGTTGCCATTCCAACTGCTGCATAGTAGGTACCGGCTCCACGGCCTCAGGTGCGTTGGCACAGGAGGCGAGAAACAGCATCAGCATGGCTGGGAACAAAGGATGCCTTTTCATGATTGGGGACAACTTACACTCTTGGTGTTATTTCTCTTCCTTCACGAAATCACGGATTCGATCGGAATATTTCTGAGCGGTTTTGTTTTCTGACAAGGCCTCGTTGACAGCTTTAATCCGAGCTTGTGTGGCAGTGCTATCGTCCAAAAAGAAATAAGATTGCACATCAAAGGTCTCTGCCCCGCTTTCATCTTTGCCGTTGGAGTGGTAAACAGAATAGGAAGGAGTGAGTTCCTTGTTAATTTCCTCTTCCATCTTCGACTGGTAGATGGAGAAGAAAGACTTGAATGCGGCTCCATCCTCTTCGTTGAGTTCGCCAATGTTGTTCATGACAAAGTCCACCATCTGAGTCATGGCTCTTTGTGCGTAGTCGCTACTCGCATTGTTCTTGGCTTGAAGAATTCCCGTTCTGATAGAGATGACCTTGGTTGCGGTTCCAGCAGTTTCGTGGCAGTTTCCTTCTTCAAGTTTCGGGAAATGATTCAACAAGGCCCATTCCAAGGTTTGTGAAGTGTCGTACAGTGACCATTGTCCCTCTTTATAGGTCTTGACTCTATTTTTGCATTCATTGCCCAACTCCTTGTCGATCTTTTTTACTGGGCCATTCAACACAGGCTTGACTTGGGCGTTGGCGTTCATCGCCACGAGCATCATCACCGGGATGAACAATAATACCTTGCTAATTTTTTTCATGGTACTCTTTCTTTATTTAGTGCGAATTTTTTCCGGGCTTCAAAGATACATTTTTTTATGAATCGAATGCATCCCTGCACCATATTTTCATACATTTGCATACACATATCACAAAGCACATGAAAAAGACCATCCTTATCATAGCATTATGCTTTGCTTTTGGCGGCACAACGGCTATTATGGGGCAAGAACCCGATCCCAATACCGCAACCCAAAACAGTTTTGAACGTTTCCAAAAAGAAATCAATCAAGAATACAATCAATTCAAAGCTCAGGCCAATGCGGAGTTCGATCGTTTTCTGGCTGAAGTCTGGACTGAGTACCAATGTTTCAAATCATCCGGCAGTTTTTATTCAGCACCTAAGCGTTCAGAAATCAACACAAAACAGACGCATACCGGGAAAAAATACGATAATGAGGCATTGTATAATGTCATCTCCATTCCTAATACGAGTCAAGTAGACTTTTTTGATGCCACTCAAGTAGATGAGAAAGATATGATTGCCTTTCATTTCTATGGGACACCTGTTAGTTTTCACCTTTCGGAGATGCTGAAGCGCAAGTCACAAGGAACTCGGGAAAGCGATGTGGCGCAATACTATAGATCCATGTCATCAAGGCCGGAAGTGCTGTTGCTGCATCGCGAGTTGGCGGCCACAATAAAACGACTGGGGTTAAATCCGTGGGGTTATTATCTGTTGCTCCGTTCGATTTCAGAGAAAACCTTTTCCAACAATAACGACCGGGTCCTGTTCTGTTTTCTCATGCTTCACCGCAATGGATTCAGGGCTCGTGTAGGACGTGGGTTGGAAAGTGGACAGCTCATGCTTTTGTTAGCCATTGACAACAGCAAAGAGGTATACTCCCTTCCATTTTACCGACTCAACGGCTTCAAATATTATGCGGTTTATGGCGGCAAACGGGGCGAGGATATCTATTCATACAGTGAGAAAGCTGATGCCAAAGATTTACGACAGATAGGATTGAATTTCAAGTATCCCCTTCATCTCAGCTCATGTGACAAGCTCCGAAAAATGAAACTACCTATGGCAGGCATCGACCTTGCCCTCCCCTACAACACATCCCACCTACGGTATTACGACGACATGCCTTTGACGGTCTTTCCCGTCTATGCGAAGGGTGGACTACCCACAGAGGCATACGAGGTGATTCATGCCACGATTGATTCATTGCGATCTCGCTACAACACTCAGCAGATTGTTGGCATCCTGTTGGATTTCGTTCAAACCTCTTTTGCATATAAGATCGACGAAGAGCAGTTCGGTCATGAAAAGTACTTCTTTCCTGAGGAGGTCATTGGCTATCCTTACAGTGACTGTGAGGATCGATGCGCTTTGTTCGCCTGGCTTGTACGAAGCTTTACTGACTGTGAGGTCGTCGGTGTTCTCTATGGAGACCATTTAGCAACGGCTGTTCATTGGGATGAAGACTTTTCCTATCCTGGAAGCTGTTTTGATTATGGCGGGAAACAATATGTAATATGTGACCCCACCTTCCCTAACGCTCCAATGGGTAGTGTCATGCCGGAGTACACCAACAAGAGGTATGAGGTCGTGAAGATCCGTTAGAGGCTATCCCTTACCCTTTCAAGGGTATATGTATTATAAGTGTCATGGAAACGGAAATCGTAGTCATTGATCACGTCGATAAGATAATAACGAGGAACGATGCCTTTGAGTCTCATTTTATGGCTAATCATCACCGCTTTGTCGAACGCTTCCCATTGAAACGGAAGAGCTTCTTTCTCACTGACATCTTCCGCTAAATCCCAGGTATAACCTGTTCCATCTTCAAAAAAACGGTAAAACAGATGCCCTTCGTTATGCCAAGCCCCAACAATCATGGATTTGTGCGCAGGGCTGGCATGAAGCGTTCTCGGGTCAATAATCTCAGCATGATGCACGCTGGGGCGAAACAGCAGGAAAAGACCCAACCCAATGGCCAAAAGGGCTAAGATGATAAGGATAATCCAATATTTTCGTTTCATGATGGTTTCATACTTCTAACCCGTTAGCGGTATTAGAGATTATTAAAAAAGAATAAAAGAATCATACGTACAACTTTTGTGCAAAGTTCAGACAAATGATTGACATTTGCAAGTGTCACTTACGACATTATTTGATGCAGTTGCCATGAAAAAAAAATTGAATTGACAATGACAAATCCATTTTTTTCTTAACTTGCGCCCTTAAATTTTGCACTATGGATATCAACCAACTCAAAAGCATTTTCTCCGAACGTTTCGGACAGGAATGCAGTGTTTACACCTCGCCGGGACGTGTCAACCTCATCGGCGAACATACGGACTACAACGGGGGCTACGTGTTCCCAGGGGCTATCGACAAAGGCATCTATGCAGCCATCCGGCTCAATGGTACTAACAAGGTAAGGGCCTATTCCCTCGACAAAGAGGACTACTGCGAGTTCGGCATGAATGAGGAAGACTTCCCCAACATGCACTGGGCAAACTATCTCTTTGGCGTGTGCCGCGAAATCATCAAGCGAGGCTATCGTCTTGAAGGGTTCGACACCGTTTTTTATGGTAACGTGCCTATCGGTGCAGGCATGTCGTCATCAGCAGCACTCGAAAGCACCTACGCCTTCGCCCTCAACGACATGTTGCATCTCAACATCGATAAATTCGAGCTGGCGCGCATCGGCCAAGCCACCGAGCATAACTATGTAGGAGTGAAATGCGGCATCATGGACCAGTTCGCCTCTCTCTTCGGCAAACAAGGCCACCTGATGCGCCTCAACTGCGCCACCATGGAATTCGAGTATTTCCCCTTCGACCCCAAAGGTTATAAAGTGGTGCTTCTCGACACCGTCGTGAAACACGAACTCGCCTCCTCGGCATACAACAAGCGCCGTGCCTCCTGCGAAAACGCCTGCGCCCACATCGCCAAAAAACACCCTGAGGTGAAATACCTCAGCGACGCCACCCAGGATATGCTCGACGAAGTGCGTCCCGACATCTCTGGGGAAGACTACCTGAGAGCATCCTACGTCATTGGTGAAAAACAGCGTGTGCTTGATGTCTGTGAAGCCTTGGAAAGAGGTGACTATGAGACCGTTGGCGAACGCATGTATGGCACCCACTTTGGGATGAGCAAACTATACGAGGTGAGCTGCGAGGAACTCGACTTCCTCAATGACGTGGCCAAACAATGCGGCGTCACGGGTTCCCGTGTCATGGGTGGCGGCTTCGGCGGCTGCACCATCAACCTTGTCAAAGAAGACCTGTATGAGCCTTTCATCGCCACGGCAAAACAGAAATACAATGAAAAATTCGGTCACGAGCCCAAAATCTACGATGTCGTCATCAGCGACGGCTCCAGAAAACTCTAATTCTTAAATTTTAAATTCCATAAAATAATGTCCCCTACCTTATTAGTTTTAGCCGCTGGAATGGGTTCCAGATATGGCGCATTAAAACAGATGGATGGCGTAGGTCCTAACAATGAGGCCATCCTCGACTATTCCATCTTCGACGCGAAACGCGCCGGCTTTGGCAAAGTGGTCTTCGTCATCCGCGAGGACTTCGCCGAGGCTTTCAAGAAAGTCAACAACACAGAAAAATACGGCATCCCTGTGGAGTACGTGTACCAGTCGCTCGACAAATTACCAGCGGGTTTCACCGTCCCTGAAGGCCGTGTCAAGCCATGGGGCACCTGCCACGCCGTGCTGATGGCCAAAGACGTCATCCACGAGCCTTTCGCCGCCATCAATGCCGATGACTTCTACGGCAAAGAAGCCTACGAGGTGCTGGCTCAGTATCTGAAGGAATGCGAAGGCAAGAAAGGCGCCTACAGCATGGTGGCCTACAAACTTCGCAACACCATGTCAGACTTTGGCACGGTAAGTCGCGGCATCTGCACTGCTGACAACGAAGGTCATCTCTTGACCATCGTGGAACGTCTCGGCATCGGCCATACCGAAGACGGTGGCGCTGCCTATTCCGACGAGACGGGAAGCCATCCTCTCGACATGGAATCCTTAGTGTCCATGAACTTCTTCGGCTTCACCCCCGACTTCTTCGATTACTCTGAAAAGGGCTTCGTCGAGTTCCTCAAAGGCCCCGCCCAGACCAATATCAAAGCGGAGTTCTACATCCCCTTGATGGTTAACAACGCCATCAACGACGGCAGCGCAAAGATGAAAGTGCTCTCGAGCAACGCCTCTTGGTTCGGAGTCACCTACAAAGAGGACAAGCCCGAGGTGATGCGCAAAATCCGTGAACTCATCGACAAAGGAGTTTATCCAAACAAATTATGGTAATGGGGCTATTAGCTTTTAGCTTTTAGCTGTTAGCTTCTTTTTCTCGGATAGCTAATAGCTAAAAACTAAAAGCTAGCAGCCAAAAGCTACAACCAATGAACATCGAAGTAAAGAAATGGGGTAAAACACCCGACGGGAAAGACATCAAGCTATACACGATGACCAACAGCCATGGCATCCAGGTGCAGCTTTGCGACATCGGAGCTGGCATTGTCTCCATCCTCACGCCTGACCGCAATGGTCAGTTTGATGACATCGTATTGGGTTATCCCGACCCGTTGTCATACTATGGTGATGGCCCGTGTGCAGGAAAAGTGCCGGGGCGTTTTGCCAACCGCATCGCCCACGGACGGTTCAAAATCGATGATGTGGAATACCAGCTCGAGCTAAATACGGGCGATGGCAAGCATCATCTGCATGGTGGCAACATCGGGTTCTCCAACCAGAAATGGGCCAGCCGTATCGAAGGTGAGAGTGTGGTGTTCACCTATCTCAGCGCTGATGGTGAGGCAGGTTATCCTGGAGAGTTAGTCGCCAAAGCACGTTACACCCTCAACGACGAGAACGAGCTCAACCTCCGCCTCGGTGCATGGACCACTGCTACCACCATCGTCAACCTCACCAACCATACCTATTTTAATTTAAAAGGAGAAGGCAACGGAAACATCCTTGACCACCTGCTAAAACTGAATGCTTCACGTTGGCTTCCGGCTACCGATGAGCTTATCACCACGGGCGAGATCGCTTCCGTGGCCGACACTCCCATGGACTTTACTGAAACGAAGTATATCGGACGCGACATCGGGGAACCATTTCCCGCCCTCATTAACGGCAAAGGCTATGACAGCTGTTGGGTACTCGACAACCTTGGGAAAGGGAAACTCAACCTCGCCGCCGAATTGTCGCATGAAGGCACAGGACGCAGGGTGCAGCTCTACACCACCCAACCCGGCGTGCAGGTATATACCGGCAACTGGCTCAGCGGTTGTCCTGAAGGGAAAAACGGACACCAGTACCACGATTACGAAGGTGTGGCACTCGAATGCCAAGCCCTTCCCGACTCCCCTAACAAACCCAACTTCCCGAACACCTTCCTCCGTCCTGGTGACGAATACAAAGAAATCATCATCTTTAAATTCTCCACGCTAAATTCTAAATAACAAACTATAAATTATAATACTTATGAGTACTAAAACCAAACAATGGGGGGCTATCATCGTCATGATTGCTCTTTTCGCCATGATCGCCTTCGTGACAAACCTTTGCTCACCCATGGCTGTGATCGTGAAGAACCAATTTGGCGCCAGCAACTTCCTGTCGCAGATTGGCAACTATGGTAACTTTATCGCCTATCTGGTGATGGGGATACCTTCTGGAATGCTTATCAAACGTTTCGGTTACAAAAAGACCTCGTTGATTGCCCTTGCCGTGGGCATCATCGGCATCTTGGTGCAGTGGGCCAGTGGAAAGTACGGCTTCGGTGTCTATCTCATCGGCGCCTTCATCGCTGGTTTCTGCATGTGCATGCTGAACACTGTCGTCAACCCTATGCTTAACCTTCTCGGTGGTGGAGGCAACAAAGGCAACCAGCTCATTCAGATCGGAGGAGTGTTCAACTCAGCTGCTGCTGTGGCGGTTTACATCCTTATGGGAGCCCTCATCGGCGAGGCCACCAAGGCCAAGATTTCCGATGCCACCCCTGCCCTGCTGATCGCCTTGACTATCTTCGTGATTGGATTCATCGTCATCCTCTTCACAAAGATTGAGGAGCCACAACAACCTGTTGAAGAGAAAACACAGGTCAAAGATAAATACAGTGCTTTCTCCTTCCGTCATTTCAAATTGGGCATTTTGGCCATCTTCTTGTACGGTGGCATCGAGGTGGGAACGCCTACTTACATCCTTCAGTATTTGACTTCAGAACCGACAGCAGCCACTCCTGGCATCGGCATGAGTGGAACGATTGCGGGTCTCATTGTAGCCGTTTACTGGCTGATGATGCTCATCGGACGTTTCATCGGCGGAGCCATTGGTGGTAAAGTGTCATCCAAAGCCATGGTTACCACGGTGTCGGTCGCTGCTATAGCCCTGGTTCTTTTCGGCATGTTTGCACCAACGGACTGGATGGTCAAGGTTCCTGGCATTGACTGGGCTAACTTGCAACTTATATGGGCTGAAGTGCCTGTTGGCATCTTCGCCTTTATCCTTGTGGGTCTGTGCACCTCTGTGATGTGGGGTGCCATCTTCAACCTCGCCACTGAAGGACTTGGCAAATACACGGCCATTGCCTCTGGCGCTTTCATGACGATGGTTTTCGGATTTGCCATCATGGTCGGACTCCAAGGCCTTGTCGCTGACTGGACCGGAAGCTACATGACCAGCTATATTGTGGTGTTGTTCTGTGCCGCCTACATCCTTTTCTACGCCCTATGGGGTTCCAAAAACGTGAACAAGGATATCCCGGTGGATTAACACCTATTTATATATAACACATAAAAAAAGCAGAGACGCCGTATTTGACGTCTCTGCTTTTTTATGGATTATTGTTTCCTGACGGGGTCACAGGTCAACCCCACACCCAGTTTACTGAAAATCTTTCGATCCACCTCACTGAGCATCACCGTGGAATGCACTTGGCAACCTTTCAGCTGGGGTAACATTTCAAGTGCTTTGCGGCATTTCTCGTCATCAGGGCTGAGCACTGAAAGGGCAATCAGCACTTCGTCAGTATGCAACCGAGGGTTGTTGCCACTGAGATATTCCACCTTGGTCTTTTGGATTGGCTCAATCATATATTGAGGGATGAGTTTGATATCATGTTCTATGCCAGCCAGATACTTGGTGGCATTCAGGAGCAGTGCCGCGCTGGGTCCCAGGAGGGCGCTAGTCTCCGCAGTGATGATCTTCCCATCCTCAAGCTCAATGGCAGTGCAGTCCACCCCTGCCCTTTCTTTTCGTTCTCTTGCGGCAATCACTGAAGGACGGTCTTCCACCGTGATCTTGGCTTGGTTCAAAAGCATCTTGATCTTTGTGACTTCATTCTCATTGTCGCCACCTTCCGCCATGTTATTCAAAGCGGTGAAATAACGTCGAATAATCTCGTCCTTGGCCGCCTTACAACACACCTCGTCATCGCTGATGCAGAATCCCACCATATTCACCCCCATGTCGGTGGGTGATTTATAGGGACAGGTACCATAGATGCCCTCAAACAAGGATTTCAACACAGGAAAAATCTCAATATCGCGATTATAGTTAATAGCGATTTGCCCGTAAGTCTCCAGATGGAAGGGGTCGATCATATTCACATCGTTGAGGTCGGCAGTGGCAGCCTCGTAGGCCATGTTGACCGGATGCTTCAGGGGCAAGCTCCATACTGGGAAAGTCTCGAACTTGGCATAACCCGCATTGACGCCCCGTTTCTGCTCGTTGTAAAGCTGGCTAAGGCATACCGCCATTTTTCCGCTACCCGGACCAGGCGCGGTGACAATGACCAAAGGACGTGTGGTCTTCACATAGTCGTTCTTCCCGAAACCTTCATCAGAGTCGATCAAAGCAACATTGTGAGGATACCCATCGATGAGATAGTGATAGTACGCAGGGATTCCAAGATGTTCAAGCCGGCTATGGAAAGCCGATGCGCTGCGCTGACCATTATAATGAGTGATCACCACACCGCTTACCAGAAATCCACGTTTCTGAAACTCATTGCGAAGGCGAAGCACATCCACATCGTAGGTAATGCCAAGGTCGCTTCTGATCTTGTTTTTCTCGATGTCAGTGGCACTGATGACAATGATGATTTCCGCACTGTCGCTCAGGTTCTGTAACATGCGCAACTTACTGTCGGGCTGAAATCCCGGCAACACACGACTTGCGTGATGGTCGTCGAAAAGTTTGCCTCCAAGCTCCAAATAAAGCTTATTGCCGAACTGCCCTATCCGCTCGCGGATGTGTTCGGACTGAATATTGAGATATTTCTCGTTGTCAAAACCGTATTTCATAACGGGTTACAAAAATAAAGATTTTAGTTTGTCAAATCATTAGATTGAAAAAATTTTTTTAAATCCTCCTCTTTCATGTTACGAAAGCCACAAACTTGCACTGGAACTCCGTTATTCATCATGACCAACAAAGGAAACGATCCGTTATTAATCATAAACAAACGCTTTAGATTATCATATATAACATACTGATAATATATAGATTCAGATTCCTCATAAAACCTTTTCACATCATCTTCAGTTCCCATAAAAACAAAAACGACATCCTCTTCGGGGAACCCATAATACGATTGCATCAAGCTCAATTTCTTTGCGGTCATCTTGCACATATCGCATCCCGCGGAGAAGATTCCGACCACCTTTTTACCTTGTGTCAGCCCCAAAGAATCCAAGGGAGGTTCGACCAAAGCCTCTTGAAACAAAGCTGATTGGAAATCGCTGGTTTCATCGTATGAAGGGGTGTAATTATCAGGGGGATTGACAGCAAAGACACCCAAACTGCATAGCAACGCGACAGACGCTAATGCAACCCATCTTCCTTTGAACTGCCAATCCTTGACATGATAAATCAAGACAAACAAGACAATCAACAAGCCATTTTTCACAAGAGACTGTGTGGGGTTAAAACGAAGCACCTCACCAAAGCAATGGCAGTTATCCGTTCGTCCCAAGATCAAAGCATAGATGAGCAGTCCCGTATAACCTATCAGCATCGCCACACTGCCCCACCACATCAGTTTATGAAACACGTTGCACACGAGACCGATTCCGAGCACCAATTCAAGGATAATAGCGGCTCGAGCCACCAGGAAAGAAAAGTTGAGGCTGAAGAAATGATAGCTGTAAATATAAAGCTCGAACTGGTCCATGTCGAATAGCTTCAATACGGCTGAAACGACAAAAACCAGTCCGAGGGCGATTTTAAGAATCAAGGCGGGTGACACCGCCTTTTCGCAATTTTTGCTCACTTATTTCCTTGTGCAGTGGATGGAACCTTCAGTGATACCGGGCACATTCCAAGAAGCAGCGTTTTTCTCCAGATCGGAACAGCTGCCCGACTCAATCGTTTTCTCGACAGTATATGAAGATTCACCTCCCAACAGATTCACGGTATAGGTGCACTCGCAAACTTTTGTTTTACTACATGAACTACCAAGAATAGCGATAGCTACCAGGGCAAAAGCGAATAATAACTTTTTCATGATGATAAAATTAAATAATTATTTTGGATGATTGTTGTTATTGTTATTGTTATTGTTATTATTATTGTTGTTATTGTTATGGTTGTTGTTGAAGAGATTCAGGAACCAATTGCCTCCTTCTTCTTCCACTTCCACTTCACGGCAAGTCACATTACCCCATCCAACGATTTCTTTTGCTTTGTCGTTGCATGTGCCGTGTTCGAGCATATAATAATCTTCTCCCAGCGGGATGTCCTCATTGTCGATGAAAGCATAACATTGGCAGTACTTAGTTTTGTGACAAGAGGAAAAAGTCGTCATCAGCAGTGACAACATCAATAAAACGACTATTTTTTTCATTTTCAGCATTTGCCTGCAAAGATAATAAAAAACTGCAGCATAAGTCGTGTTTTTTGACCAAAACCGAAAGAATCCCCCTAGGTTTAATAATTCCGATTGAATCGAATTGTCTTTCAGCTATGCTGCAGTATGATTATTCAAGGTTGTTCACGTTTTGAATACACTTCGTTAAACTCCTTCCATGTGGAGTTCAAGAACGCATCTTCGCCAAAATAGTGAAGAATGGGGAGGAATGCCTCGGTTTTCTGATATCCAGGGATGACCTGAAGCAGCTGCAATTCCTCGTTAAACAGCACGTATGAAGGATATGACAATTTGTTCTGGAGCATGGCAGCTGCCAGTTGATGGATGCCTTTCTTTCCGTCAGGCCCAACAACAAACACATAATCATATCCATTGAAGGTCACGGTATCAGTACGTTCAGCGTTGAACTTGACTGCATAATAGTTTTCGTTCATATACTTGGCCACGGCAGGATCGGCAAACGTCGTTTGGTCCATCCTTTTGCACCAGCCACACCAGTCAGTATATACATCCACGAAAATCTTCTTTGGATTTTTGGCACAGGCGGATACGGCCTCTTCAAAATCCATCCATTGAATCTTTTCTTGAGCTACGAGTGTTGTTGTGGCGAAAAACAGCGCCAACATCAAAAACAGTTTCTTCATATTAATAGTCTTTCAATTGCTTTTCAATATCCCGTTTGGAGTCTTTTGTTTTCAGTGTCTCACGTTTATCATAATAGTGTTTACCCCGTGCCAGTGCGATGTCGAGCTTCGCCAACCCTTTTTCGTTGATATACAAGAGGACAGGAATGATGGTCAATCCTTTTTCCTGGACCTTGTTTTTCATTTTGCGCAACTCTCTGGCGGTGAGCAGCAGTTTCCGGTCACGCTTGGGATCGTGGTTGTTGTAGGTACCTTTGTCATACTCCGCGATGTGCATGCCCACGACAAACATCTCTTGGTCTTTGAACATGCAATAAGCGTCGGCAAGGCTGGCTTTACCGTTACGGATCGACTTGATCTCGGTACCCGTCAGCACCAACCCCGCTGTGAGTGTGTCCATCAGGTAATACTCATACTCAGCACGTTTGTTCTTTATATTAATGACATTATTGTTTTTCTCCATAAGCTGCGATAACTTGCTTTTTATAAATTCACAAACCGATACAATAGCCAACTCTTATGACCACGGGACTAGAGTAAGGGCTGCTCAGCTCACCGACTTGTCCGTAATCCCACCTTAAGTTATAAAGCAGTGAGATATAAGCAAATGACGTATCGGTGATATAATCACGATAACCTGCACCGACAAAGAAACTGTTGTACCAATAGGTCTTACCCGGGTTGGAGGCAAAGCCCTGAAAGGTCAGCCTGCACAACTCCTCGTCTTCCAGATGCAGATAAACGCCTCTCAAAACCTCATAGTTAAGATAGGCACCAAAGGCGACATGATGGATGGAGTGGTTACCATAATAGGAGTCAAAGACATAGTTGAAGCTATAACCAAGACGAGTACCCACTTCGAAGCCTGGCAACAGACGATAACCTAATTGAGGTGAGACCGTCAGATGAAGGCAGTTCCCTGCAAAGCCTCCTCCAAAATGTCCGCCTGTGACAATCTTCCCCTTCATCTCCACTGGGGCTTTGGGCAACTGTGCCGCAGCCGAAACAGCGAGAAGGGAAAATGTCAAAGCCAAAAAAAAGGACCTTATTTTCCTCATCAATATACGATTTGGTTGCAAAGATAGTTATTAATATCCATTTAATTTCTAATTTTGTGCCAAAATTATCCAGATGAAACATTTTTTTCTCATCTTTTTCTGTTTAATCGTTGTTTTTTCTTCCTGTAAGAAAGAACATAGTGTCAGTTCCGACCCTGCTTTCAAGCTTGCTTTTTCAGCAGACACGATACTTTTCGATACTGTTTTCACGAGTCTTGGCTCGTCAACACATCATTTAAAAATCTATAATAACCATTCAGAAGACCTCAATATCAGCGAGATCAAGTTGATGGGTGGCGACAATTCCCGATTCAGGATGAATGTTGACGGTGAGGATGGCATCCACTTCACTGACAAAACCATTCCTGCTAACGACAGCCTCTATACCTTTTTAAATGTAACCATTGATCCGAACGACCAAAACACGCCTTTTGTCATCGAGGACAGCATTCTTTTTGTCACGAACACAAACCGGCAAATAATCCACTTGGTCGCTTGGGGACAGAATGCCCATTACATCATCGCCGACCAAAGCATACCCAGCTTACGTTATCCTTTCAAAATCGTGGCCGACAGCCTCGAGACCACCCATTGGACCAACGAAAAGCCCTACGTCGTTTACGGTTACGCTTTAATCAACTCATACGGCACCCTGCACATCCACGAAGGAACCCATGTCTATTTCCATGACAAAAGCGGAATTCTCTCTTGGAGTGACGGACAACTGATTGTGGAGGGGTCGGCGACACAGCCTGTGATTCTCGAGGGCGACCGGCTGGAGCCCTACTTCAAGAACCAACCAGGCCTTTGGGATCGTATCTGGCTCATGGATGGACGCCCGGGAGCGGACCATTTGATTGACCATGCCATCATCCGTAACGCCTTTATCGGCATCCAGTCCGAATCCATCTTCAAGCCCACCCAAAGTGCCCTACGAGTACACAACACCATCGTCGAGAATCATACAGGCATTGGCATTTATTCCAACCTGTACGCCATCGAAGCGAACAACACCGTCATCGACAATTGTGGACAATATGCCTTGGCCATCGTCAACGGCGGCGACTACCTCCTGACACACTGTACCATTGGCAATTACTGGTGGAACTCCACACGAACCACCACTTCTGTGTTTTTTAATAATTATACTGATGACGAGGACTCGGGAGAGCGTTACGAGTACCCCTTCCACCTCGAAATGGGAAACAGCATCGTTTATGGAACCGCCCAAGAAGAGTTCGGCACCAACCTAAGTGGCGTTGAAGTTGACACTACCTACCTCTTCGACCATTGCCTGATCAAAAGCGAGAAACATCATAACGACGAACCCGGCTTCTCCAACTGCATCTTCAACCAAGACCCGATGTTTGTCAACTATCGTGCGTACGATTACCACCTCAGCGACATCCTGTCACCCGCAGTGGGCGCAGGAAGTCCGACTCTAGGTGCCCTCGTCCCACAGGATTTGGATGGAAAAAACAGAACCGGCACCCCCGACCTCGGAGCGTACCAGTATTAATCCCATGACTACCAGAGCCAACAAGACCCGTTCCGAAAAAAGAGTGATTGCCGCCAGTTATTCCAACTCGGTTGACGCAAGCACCTTATTATCTATTGTAACAGGTATTGAAGCCCCGGTGATCGACATCATGTACACCTTATGCCTGCATAAGCTGGATGCCTTTCATCTCATGGACGCATCTCATGTGCAGCAAGTCATGGGCGACTACCGTCACTGCAACCAACTGGATTTCCAAGTGCCAGAACACATCTGGCAATCAGACGATGACCTACTGGGATTTATCCTCCAATCCTTGCTCACGGAGGGAGAACGAATTGAGACCGGTCAGTATTACACCCACGCCGACATCGTGAGAAGCATGTTGGAAAAGCTGGAATATGAAGACGATGACACCTTTTTCGATCCTTGCTGCGGCAGCGGAGCCTTTTTGTTAGGAGCCGGCATCAAGAACCCAAACAACTTATTTGGATTGGAAATCAACCCGATAGCCGTGATGGTAGCCAAAGTGAACCTATTGTGCAAATATCATGACATTGCTTTCTTGCCAAAGGTTTATTGTATCGATTTTCTAAAAGAGACCTCCACTGACAATCCCAACAAGACCACAGAACTGCTTCACCGAAAATACGATTACATTTATTCCAACCCTCCTTGGGGCGCAGACAAAAGAAAACTCTACCATGTACCGGGCATCAGCTCAAAAGAGCGTGCCTCTTTGTTCCTGGTGAAATCCATACAAATGCTTACGCCTAAAGGGCATTTGCATTTCCTGCTGCCGACTTCACTGCTGAAGATTGGCACCCATAAAGACGTGCGTCATTACATCCTTCATCAAACCAGCATCCATCAGATTAACCTTTTCAAAGGACGTTTTGACGGGGTGTTTACCGATTTCTTCAGTATCAAACTGCTTCCATGCCCTGTCACACACCATTATTATAAGGTAGGAAACAACACCCATATCAGTTTACCAGTCACCTCCAACGAGCAGACTGATATCCCATTATGCAATGTCCATCCCCTGGAGATATCCATCAAAAACAAGGTGCTGCAAAAAGCCAACGACACCCTGGCACACAGCCAATGGGCGTTGGGCATCGTTACTGGCAACAACAAAAAGATGCTGTTGGACAAGCCGAAAAAAGGAACAGAGCCCATTGTTACTGGAAAGGAGATCTCGCCTTACGCAATCATGGCGGAGAGGAAATTCATCGTCTTTACCCCGGACCGATTCCAGCAATGTGCCAAAGAGGAATATTACAGAGCACCCGAGAAATTGATTTACCGTTTCATCGCGAAACATCCCATCGTGGCCTACGACAACAAGCAGAGGTTATGTTTGAACAGTGCGAACATCTTGATTCCCCAAGTGGAGACGCTGTCGGTGAAAAGCGTTTCGGCCTTTCTGAATTCCACACTATATCAATACCTGTATGTCATCCACTGTTCAGACTTGAAAGTGTTGAAAGGAATCTTATGCAAGTTGCCATTTCCATCTGTGACACCTGAAGAAGACGCAGCAATCTCACAATTGGTTGACAGGGTGCTTTCCGAAGGACTCAACCCCAGTTTATTAGAATCCATCGACCAAGAAATCAACCGCATATTTCACATCACGCCCGATGAACAACAATACATGAAAGACTATCTTTCAGACGGTTCCACATGAACCGCCACGTGAGTCTCTTCACCATAACGTTTCCGAAGCACATCCTCTACCTCTGATGCTTTGTCGTGTGCTTCTTTCAAAGTGATCGAGCCGTCCATCAAGATGTGAAGCTCAATGGCATAATGGTTACCAATGCGTCGAGTTCTAAGGTCATGAGGTTCCGTCACGCCCGGAACTCCTGCTACCAGTTTCACGATTTCATCCTCCACCTGCTCGGGAAGCGACTGTTCCATCAAATCGCCGATGCCGTTTTTCAGCAGGTCGAAGGCCACCTTCAGAATGAAAGCGCCGACCACCACCGAGGCAATCGGGTCGAGGATCGTCCATTTCTGTCCGAAGAAGATAGCTCCACCAATACCGACCGCAGTCCCTATCGATGACAAGGCATCGCTGCGATGGTGCCAGGCATTAGCCTCCAAAGCCTTAGAATTCAGTCTTTTGGCTTTGATGATGGAATAACGATAGACTGCTTCTTTCAGCACAATTGACACAATAGCCGCCCAAAACGCCAGCAGCCCAGGAGCCTCCAACACCTCACCTTGAGCCCATGCGGCGATTTTCACCGCTCCTTTCACGATGATGCCCAAAGCAACCGCCATCAAGGCAATTCCAATGATAGTCAAAGCCAAAGTCTCATATTTACCATGACCATAGTCATGCGACTTGTCCTGAGGTTTATGGCTAATCTTGACAAAAACCAACACAACGATATCAGTCACAAAATCCGAAAGCGAGTGCAAGGCATCGGCAATCATAGCCGAGCTGTGTCCCAACAGACCAGCCAAGAACTTGAACGCCAATAGAATCACGTTCACCGCACCCCCGATAAGGGTCACTTTGTAAATCTCATGTTCTCTTTTCATCATCGAGAGGCAAAAATACAAATAAAAAGCGTATCTTCGCCACAGAAAAAACAATTCATCATGCCGAAAGACAAAATCAACAAAACCAACGCTTGCCGGATTCTTGACCAGAAGAAAATCCAGTATGAACTGATTCCTTACGAGGTGGACGAAAATGACCTCGGTGCGCAACACATCGCTGACCAGTTAGGCGAAGACATCGACCAAGTGTTCAAGACTCTGGTACTGAAAGGCGACAAAACGGGACATTTCGTCTGTGTCATCCCAGGCAACGAAGAGGTGGACCTAAAGAAGACCGCCAAAGTCACTGGAAACAAGAGCTGCGACCTCATCCCCATGAAAGAGCTGTTACCCTTGACAGGGTACATCCGGGGAGGCTGCTCACCCATAGGCATGAAAAAGCCCTTCCCCACTTTTATCCATGAGACCTGCGAGCTGTTCGACATCATCTATGTGAGCGCGGGTGTCCGAGGACTTCAGTTCAAAATCAATCCACAAGACCTGATCCAGGCTGCCAGCATGACCGTAGCCGACCTCTGCGCATAAATTCTTACTCACTCCTGAAACACTTCACCCATGCTACGTAAGCCTACATTGATAATCATTCTTTCCTTATTGGTAACCGCCTGCATGAAGACGCCAACGGTGGAATGGTTCGAAGGCGAAACAGAAGCCGACGGACGAGCGCTACATACATTGGTGCTACACAACATGCCAAAAGACTCTCGTGTTTGGTTCCAGGAGCTGTTCGACGGAAAGACTTTCATAGAAGGCCCTGAGATGCATCATTACCAAGGCACTTCGTGGTATATCGACCTTCCACAGGCTGGCACCCTCACGCTGAAATACTATGGTCGTCCCCTGCCCCGTCAACGCTGGGCTCCCAACGCTTTCATCCTTCAACAAAAAAAGAAGCCAGACCTGCCCCTGCCAACGACACACCATTTCCTGGAACTTCCATCACAAGAGGCAGTTTCGGATGATGATGCCCGTCCTTATCCAGTGCAGGCTACCGACATCATACCCAAGATCAAGAGCATGGCATATAGCGAACATGACGGAGCACATCCCGATGGATGGTACCGCATCACCATCAATCCAGATGGAAGGCACCGCATAGAAGCCGACGATGAAGACGGAGCATTCTATGCCCAAGTCACATTGGAGAAGTTGTCGCAAGCCATCCATGCTGGGGATTCTGAATGCCCATCATTAGACCCCATGACGCTGGAGGACTGGCCCGACTACCCCTTCCGAGGATTTATGCTAGATGTGGCACGCGACTTTCGGACCGTTGACGAGGTGCTCAAGATCATCGACCTGATGGCCACCTGGAAAATGAACACCTTGCATTTTCATCTTGCCGATGATGAGTCGTGGTGCCTCGAGATCAAGGAGCTGCCTGAACTTACCGCATTCGGTGGACGGCATGCACTCCCCGATTGGGATTTAAAAGAAACGTCAGCCCTGAAACCCACCATCAACGGACGTATCGGCAACGCCACGTTTTACACGGCTGAGGAATACCAGCGTATCATCACATACGCCTGGGAGCGACGCATCACAGTGATTCCGGAGTTCGACACTCCCGGCCACTCCCGCGCCTCTATCAAGGCCATGCAAGCTTACGAACGACGCACTGGCGATCAACGATTCCGCTTGCAGGATCCCGACGACACTTCACACTACTGGTCGGCACAAGACTTCACCGACAATGTGCTCAGTGTGGAGCTGCCAAGCATTTACAATTTCTATGATGTTGTTTTCAGCGAGGTGATCCGCCTCCACCGTGAATCAAAGGTTCCCTGCACCACCATCCATATCGGCGGCGATGAGGTGCCTTCCGGTGCCTGGTCTGGCAAAGACCGTCATGCGATGAAGGAACAGTTCATCAATGGCATGTTGGACATCGCCGAGCGACACGGCATACGCCTTGCTGGCTGGGAGGACATCGCCCGAGGATTGGAGCCTGCCACTGAGGAAAGGCTCAAACGCTCGCTTCATTTCATCAATGTGTGGAACACCAACGGCATCGAAGGATTTCCCGTGGTGCTCAGCCCCGCTTCCTTCACCTACCTCGACTTAGCCTACAGCGCTGACCCTCGAGAAATCGGCTTACACTGGGCAGGCTATGTTGACGAGCGCAAGACCTTCTCGCTTCAGCCCAAGGACTATGCGGGTGAGATTCTGGGCGTTGAGGCCGCACTTTGGTCTTCACAGCTACGCAGCTTCGATGACGTCACCTACCAGATGTTACCCAAAGCCCTTGGCATCGCGGAACGCGGATGGAACGCCCACATGGATGACAGCATCGACGAGGCTTTTAACAACGATTTCGAACGTTTCAAAAGTGTCATTGTCACTCGCGAGGCTCCAATATGGGAAGAAAAAGGCTATGTCTATAAGAAAAGCCCCACCTTCTTCCCTTAAAGAAATAACTGGAAGAAGCTCATATCACTTCGATGTAAAAGCTGAAAGGCCTAAAGCCATCATTACAACTGATCATGGCACTCATGGGATTCTGCATCCAGCCATCGTAGAAGTTTCCTTCACCACGAGCCAAAGCCTCCACAAAAGGTCTCATGGAATCCCAAGCCGATGGGCACATCCCTTCAGGACAATGCCCGTCAATGGAAATCCATTGGTCCCCTTCCCTCACATCACAGGTATGTTCGATGGGGTTTTCGTATTTCTCCATTAAATCAGGATAAACCGTTTGTCGGATTGCAGTAATACGTACATTATTCATATAATCATTTTTTCTCTGATAATATCATAAACAATATAGCAAATAAAATCAGTACCACACCGATGGCCACATTCAAGGTAAAGGGTTCGTTGAAGACCAGGGTGCCAATGAAGATGGCCGTCAAAGGCTCAAGGATTCCCAACACAGAACACTTGGTAGCGCCCACGGCTTTGGTGGCAGCCGCCAATGTGATGGTAGCAATAGCCGTCGGAAGGATAGCTAAACCTAACACATTCAGCCAGCTAACCGCGTCGGGGACGGGATTCAGCCCAACACCGAAACCTGAGCGCACAAACAACATCAAAGATCCGATGAGAAAACAATAAAAAGTCAGTGTCAAATTAGGCAACGACTTCACCGACTTGCTTTGGTTGACAATTACAATAAATAAGGTATAACACAAGCCAGAGGCCACCACCAAGGCAATGCCCTTCCAATCGATGAAGCCGCCTCCGCCTTTCAGTGAAAGCAACACAGCCCCGGCAACACCCGCAAAAATTGAGACCCAGGTCTGCCAACTTGGAAACTGACCGAGCAACATCATGATCAGAGCCACCATGATAGGATAAACATAAAGGATGCTAGTCGCGATCCCTGAAGGAATGTATTTATAGGCCTCGAAAAGCGTGATGCTACATCCCGTGAACAAAACGCCCAAGATGACCATCAGCCCGAACTGCTTCCAGGTGATGCGGATCTGTTTTTTAGCCACCAGCATAAAGGCCAGCATCAGCAAGGTGGCAACGCCATAACGATAAAATAACAACGAGTTGACATCCAGTCCCTTATTGATAACTGGAACACCAAAAAGCGGATTCATCCCGTATGTGATGCCCGAGATGATGCCCGCGAGATAACCCCAATGAAGGCTTTTTTTCTTTTCCATCCTATTAAAAACTGCGCAAAAATAGGGATTGTCAAGCGATTATGCGACTGTGACGTGAAAAAAAAACCTTCCTTCCTGATTGTCAATTCAATAAAAAGTTGTACTTTTGCAGCCGAAACCTCGGGTAGGTTTTAGTTAATTCATTTATAATCAACTTAAAACAACAAAATTAGTTATGCCAGCAAAAATCAGATTGCAAAGACATGGTAAGAAAGGCCAGCCTTTCTATCACATTGTAATTGCTGATGGCCGTTCCCCACGTGACGGTAGATTCATTGAAAAAATCGGTACCTACAACCCAGTTGCTGACCCTGCTCAGATCAACTTGAAGTTTGACCGCGCCTTGTATTGGTACACGGTCGGCGCTGTCCCGACGGACACCGTGCGTTCCCTGCTTTCCAAGAAAGGTGTGATGCTGAAGTATCACCTCCTCCAGGGTGTCAAGAAAGGCGCTATGACTGAGGAGCAAGCCGAAGTCAAGTTCCAAAACTGGATGAAGGAAAAGGAAGCCAAGATGGCCGAGATCGTCAAAGCCAAAGAAGAAAAGGTCAGAGGCGAAAAGAAGACCCGTTTGGATGCCGAGAAGAAAGTCAATGAAGCCCGCGCTGAAGAACTTGCTAAGAAGAGACTTGCCGAGCTGGAAGCCAAGAAAGCTGAGGAAGCTGCCGCACAGGCTGCTGAGACCCCTGCTGAAGAGGCTCCCGCCGAGGCTCCAGCTGAAAACACTGAAGCTTAATCAAAGTAAATCTTCTGAATCGCATAAAAAAGCCGCTTTCAAGCGGCTTTTTTTTATTGCTTCGAGGAACTAACCGACCGGAAAAAAAGGAAAGCCTCGTTTTTGATAAAATCGCAAAGTACCCGGCAAGCATCCAAGTCCGCCGGGCAAGGCATGTCAGGACACTCATAAATAAAGTCGTAGTCCTTGACATCCACAGAGGACACATCCTTAGGCAAATAACCCCTCATGTCAATCAAACACTCACGCATGACTTCGACCAGCAAGGCAGGAAATCCTGAGGACGGTTTGTACCCTGCCGATGCCACAGTAAGCTTCTCGGAATAATCACGCAGAAAGGCCGCGGCCATCGGCCCACAGCAGTCGTCATGCTCTGTCAAAACAAGGATTTTCATGTTTAAGAAATTTCTTTGCGAAATTAAAAAAAATATTATTATCTTTGCGCTTCAAATCTAAAATCAAGAAATAATACATACTATACTATGGGAAGAGCATTTGAATACCGCAAAGCGGCTAAGATGAAAAGATGGGGACACATGTCAAGAGTATTCCCCAAACTCGGAAAATTAATTACCATTGCTGCCAAAGAAGGCGGTCCTGATCCTGATATGAACCCCAAACTCCGCCAGGCCATCCTGAACGCCAAAGCGGAAAACATGCCTAAGGACAACATCGATGCCGCCATCAAACGCGCCACTGACAAAGACGCCGCTAACCTGGTGGAAATCACCTACGAAGGCAAAGGCCCATTCGGCATCCAATGCATGGTGGACTGCGCCACTGACAACACCACCCGTACCGTGGCCAATGTAAAGTCCTACTTCAACAAATGCGGAGGCTCCTTCCTTCCTATGGGTTCCCTGGAATTCATGTTCACCCGCAAAGCGGTCTTCGAGATTGAAATGCCCGCCGGCATGGACAAGGACGAACTCGAACTTGAACTCATCGACTATGGCCTTGACGAAATCGTCACCGAGACCGATGAAGAAGAAGGCACCACCACCACTACGGTTTACACTGCCTGGACCGATTACGGCACCATGCACGACGCACTCGAAGAACGCAAGATCAACATCATTAAAGCTAACCTCCAAAGGTTCCCTAACAGCACTGTCAGTTTCACCGACGACCAGATGGTGGAAATTGAAAAATTCCTCGACAAGCTTGATGAAGACGAAGACGTTCAAGCTGTTTACACCAACATGGAATAATATCAACCTATAAAACTAGAGGATGATCCTAATACGATCATCCTCTTTTTTTGGCGGAAAAAAACATTTGCAATATGCTAATTGAAAAACTAACAGCCAAAATTTCAGAACTCGCAAAAGTTGAGTTCAACTATTCCTACGAAAAAGGCACTGAAAACGCAAAAGCATTGGACTATGAATGCAGCGGCATCGTCATGGATGCCACTGTGCTTTTTTTTGAGATTAAGAACTTATCCACCCTGCTTAAAACCGGAAAACGACTCACCACCCGTATTTACAAGATGTATTTTCACGTCCTTCGGGAAGTTGCAAAGACAACCGGCGGAATCTTTAACTGCTACACACCAGAGAGCTTCCTGCTGATTTATCCCAAAGAACAACATGAAGTTGCATACGCCGTGGATGTCGCCCTCATGACCGCTGACCTTTTCAGCAACAAACTCAGAGAGATATTCGAGCAACACTGCCACATTAATTTCTCAATCGGCATCGACAAGGGCAACATCATGGGCACCAAAGTCGCTTCAGAACAAGACTTCGACCAAATCGTGTGGATAGGATCCACTATCGACAAAGCCAAAGCCATCAGCCACGAATGCAATCGCCCCTTCTTTGTAGGCACCTCAGGCACTGTGCATCATCATTTGGACGAAGCACACCGCGTCACCACCAAGAACATCCTGGGGTTCAAGAAACAAATTGACATCTGGACCAGCGTGTCCTATCAATTTGAAAACGTTAAGAAACACCTCTATCAGACCAATCTTCTCAAATCTTTCGACGAGTAAAAAACACCACCCATGAATATTGCTGTCACAGGTTGTTACGGTCAACTCGGCACTGAGATACGGAAAATCTCAGCTGAAGACACCAAAAACCACTGGTTCTTTACCGACATCGACACATTGGACATCACCGATCGAAACGCCACTGAACGCTTCTTCACTGAAAACCAAATCGATTGTTGTATCAACTGTGCGGCCTACACAGCTGTTGACCGAGCGGAGGACGAGCCTGAGCTGGCCGAGAAGGTGAATGTGATGGCTTCCAAAGTACTGGCAGAATGCTGCTTGAAACGAGAGGCCTTACTCATCCACATCTCCACCGACTATGTCTTTGACGGGAAAGGCTCGCGTCCTTACCGTGAGGACGACCCCACCGGACCAAGCTCAGTGTATGGAAAGACCAAACTCCAAGGAGAAAAAGCCATCCAAGAATCCGGATGCCGCTATTGTATTGTCCGTACCGCCTGGCTCTACTCCTCAACAGGCAAGAACTTCGTCAAAACCATGCTCCAACTGGCGGATTCCCGCGACAACGTGAGCGTGGTCTGTGACCAACAAGGTACCCCCACATGGGCCGGTGACCTGGCACAAGCACTCATGAGAATCGTCGAGCATTATGGAGAAAGCCAACCCCATGAGGTTTTTCATTTCACCAACGAAGGCGTGACTACGTGGGACCAATTCGCCGCAGCCGTTTTTGAGATTGCTGGAAAAGACTGCCACGTGACGCCCATAACCACTGACCAATATCCCACCAAGGCCACTCGACCCGCCTATAGCGTTCTCGACAAAACCAAAATCAAAGAGACACTCGGCATCGACATCCCGTTTTGGAAAGACAGCCTTGAACGATGCATCAGAGAACTGGAATCGAAACAAAAAGAACAAAACCTCTAATTTGCTATTAACTATTTAACCACTAACAGAACAGATTATGATGAACGTAGATCCCAAGATACTGCAGCGAGCCCAAGCATGGCTCACAGAACAATATGACGAAGAAACCCGCAAAAAGGTTCAGGAACTGATTGACAACGACCCCAACGAGTTGACAGAGAGCTTCTATCGCAACCTGGAATTCGGCACGGGAGGACTCCGTGGCATCATGGGCGTGGGCACCAACCGGATGAACATCTACACGGTGGCCATGGCAACCCAAGGCTTTGCCAACTACATCCGCATGATGAACCCCGACGAAAAAGAGCTGCGTGTGGCCATTGCATACGACTGCCGCAACAACAGCCCGGCCTTCGCCAACATCACTGCTGATGTCATGTCGGCCAATGGCATCCACGTTTTTCTCTTCGACTGCCTCCGCCCCACCCCTGAACTCTCCTTCGCGGTACGTGAGCTGCACTGCCACGCCGGCGTGATGGTTACCGCTTCACACAACCCCAAAGAATATAACGGCTACAAAGCTTATTGGAACGATGGAGGACAGTTAGTGAGCCCTCATGACAAAAACGTCATCGCCGAAGTGGAGAAAATCACGGATCCTTCTTTGGTCAACTTCAAACGCAACCCCGACCTCATCACCATGCTCGATGAGAAATTCGACGACATCTATCTCGATAAAGTATTTGGACTCTCCCTCTCCCTGGATCTCATCAAGAAACATAAGGACTTGAAGATTGTTTACACACCCATCCACGGCACTGGTCGTCGGTTGGTTCCAGAGATTCTGAGACGCAAAGGCTTTGAAAACGTGTATTGTGTCGAGGAACAGATGATTGTCGATGGCGACTTTCCAACCGTGAAGTCACCCAACCCCGAGGAACCGGCTGCGATGGCTCTCGCTGTGAAGAAAGCCCAGGAAATCAACGCAGACTTGGTGTTGGCCACCGACCCAGACGCTGACCGCGTAGGTGTGGCTGTCAAAAACGAGAAAGGCGAGTTTGTACTCCTCAACGGCAACCAGGCCGCCAGCGTGTTCCTGTATTACCTGCTCACCCGTTGGAACGAATTAGGAAAACTCACGGGCAAAGAGTTCGTCGTGAAAACCATCGTCACCACAGAGCTGCTGTTTGAAATCGCCAAGAAATACAACGTTGACCGTTACGACGTGCTCACCGGATTCAAATATATCGCTGACAAGATTCTTGAACTCGAAGGCAAGAAACAGTTCATCGGTGGCGGTGAGGAAAGCTACGGCTACCTCGCCGGCGACTTCGTCCGCGACAAAGACGCCGTCATCGCCACCAGCCTCCTGGCCGAAGCCATGGCCTGGGCTGCTGAACAAGGCAAGACCTTCTACGAACTCCTCCTCGACATCTACCGTGAGTTCGGACTCTATAAGGAAAAACTCGTTTCCCTTACTAAGAAAGGTATCAGTGGCACCGAGGAAATCAAAGCCATGATGGCCAAGTTCCGCGAGACTCCTCCCACTGAAATAGATGGTGAGAAAGTAGTTGAAATAAGAGACTATAAAACATTAGAAGCCAAAGATTTAATCAGCGGTAAAACCACTGCTATAAACCTCCCCAAGAGCGATGTGTTGCAGTTCTTTACCGAGAGCGGCTCCAAAATCAGCATTCGACCTTCTGGCACCGAGCCAAAGATCAAGTTCTATTTCAGCATGAAAGGAAAAATTGAAGGCAGCCTTGAATCCTCCATGACTGCCTTAGACCACAAGCTCAACGAAGCAGCAAATCTGCTTGCAAAATAAGTTTAAAGGGTAGAGGTGACTAACTGAGTTCACCTCTACCCTCTCAATTCTCAATTCTCAATTCCCTCCGTCTGGTTGGCGATTCTGTTCACAGCGTCGATGGCTAAAGTATAGTTGGGTTGTTGCTTCAACACTTGACTGTAGATTGCTTTTGCTTGAACGTAATCACCCATTTGTTCCAGCACGTGTCCTTTATTATACAAGGCATCAAGATAAGTCGGATCAACCTCCAAGGATTTGCTGAAATAATCCAAGGCCTTTTGGTTGTCGCCTAAATACACAAAGTACACATATCCCTTATTAAACAAGAATCTGCTATTTTCGGGTTGGATCATGAGCAAGCTATCATAATGAGCGAGAGCCTCTTCGGGGGCGCCATGATCTTGAAGGAACAAAGCCAGTTCGTAACGCGAAAGCGCTTTGTTCGGGAAATGCGACACGGTGGCACGCAGAAAATCTTCTGTCAGAGGATTGTTTTGCGCCACATAAATCTTATTGATTTCATGTTGGGGTTCATAGAAATCCGCGTCTTGTTCACGGGAAATCATAAAGCTCTTCAATGCTGACGCGGTATCATTTTTTGCCAAATAAATCATACCTCTAACGAAGTAAGCTTCTGGGTTGTAATTACCAAGTTTCAAGGCGTTGCTGACATGGCCCAAGGCCAAGTCATAGTTCTGCATCAGCAGGTTAATCTCCGCCTGTTTGACGACAGGACGACTGTCGTAGGGGTCGATTTCCATGGCACGATCCAAGGCGGCAGTGACATTGCCTGCATCGCCCAGTTGATAATACAGTTCCGAAAGCAGCAAGAAGGCGTCAACATTCCTTGGATTCAGCTCGATCGCACGGTTGACATCCATCATGGCAGCACCGATTTGTTCCTTGGCTAAATACACTTTGGCGCGTTCCAGATAGAGGTCTTCACGAGTCTCATCCATGGCAATGGAGTCACTTAATTGAGCAACTCTGTCCACCACGGTATCCTGCCGAGTGACCTCAGGGGGCGTGGTCTCTTTCGGTTTATTTGAATGGGTTTCGCAAGCCGTCACCATCAGTGCCAAACCGAGGCACAACAAAGGCAATCTTCTCATCATATCCTATTATTGCTCGTTTTGTTCCAGTGCCTCCAAGATCTTCGCTGACAGCTCATCAGCCAGTTCCGGATTGTCTTCGATAAGGCGTTTCACCGCATCGCGTCCTTGAGCCAGTTTGGAGTCACCATAGCTGAACCAGGAACCGCTCTTTTTGATGATGTTAGTCTCCACGCCTAAGTCAACGATTTCGCCTGAGCGCGAAATACCTTCTCCATAGAGGATGTCGAACTCAGCTTTCCGGAACGGAGGAGCCACTTTGTTTTTCACAACCTTCACCTTAACACGGCTGCCTGTGACATTCTCGCCATCTTTGATTTGGCTAACTTTGCGGATATCGAGACGCACGGAGCTATAAAACTTCAAGGCATTACCGCCAGTGGTGGTCTCGGGATTGCCGAATAGCACGCCCAGTTTTTCACGGAGTTGGTTGATAAAGATGCAGATGCAACCAGTTTTGTTAATCGTGGCGGTGAGTTTACGCATGGCTTGTGACATCAAACGAGCCTGGAGTCCCATTTTGCTATCGCCCATCTCCCCTTCAAGTTCACTCTTGGGGGTCAATGCCGCTACAGAGTCCACCACGATGACATCGATGGCACCCGATCGGATAAGGTTCTCGGCAATCTCCAAGGCTTGCTCACCATAGTCGGGTTGTGAGATCAGCAGATTCTCGACATCCACGCCAAGCTTCGCTGCGTAAAAACGGTCAAACGCATGTTCCGCATCGATGAAAGCAGCAATGCCGCCTTTCTTTTGGGATTCCGCGATGACATGCAAAGCCAGGGTGGTCTTACCAGAGCTCTCAGGGCCATAAATCTCTATGATTCTTCCCTTCGGCAGACCGCCGACACCCAATGCATAATCCAAGCCGATAGAACCCGTGGAGATGGATTCCATTTTCTCAGCCTCAGCGCCTAAACGCATAATGCTGCCCTTACCAAAGTTTTTCTCAATGTTGCCCAGCGTCGCTTCCAATGCTTTCAACTTCTCCTGTCTGATTCTTTGGGCATCTTCCTGTAGTTTTTCAGTAGTCATAATTGTATTTTTTAAATTATTATTATTACACTTTTTGTACTTTTTTGCAAAGATAACACAATTCACCCAACCTCAGGAGGATTGTTGAATTTATTTCCTATCTTTTTTTGTCTGTAATCGCATATCGACGCGATACCACACTGCTCACAATGGGGATTTCTGGCTTGGCACACATAACGGCCATGCAGAATCAGCCAATGATGTGCGGTGGAAATCACCTCTTTAGGAAGATGAGCCACCAAGGTTTTCTCGGTATCGCGAACATTTTTCGAGTTTTTGGTCAGTCCTATACGGTTCGACACGCGGAACACATGGGTGTCAACAGGCATGGCCGGCTGGTTAAAAGCCACTGCCATCATCACGTTAGCGGTCTTCCTTCCCACCCCAGGCAACTTTTGCAGCTCTTCCAAGGTGTCGGGAACGACACCGTTAAAATCTTTCACTAAAGACTGAGCCATCCCCAACAGGTTCTTCGACTTATTGTTTGGATAGGAGATGGATTTGATGTATGAGTAGATTTCATCCACCGTGGAAGAAGCCATGTCCTGAGGCGAGGGGAAACGTTCAAAAAGTGCTGGTGTCGTCATGTTCACACGTTTGTCAGTACACTGTGCTGAAAGTATCACTGAGACAAGGAGCTGATAAGGATTCTGATAGACCAACTCCGTCTCCGCTACGGGCTGATGTTCCTTGAAATACGCCACAAAAGCGTCATATTTCTCTTGTAACTTACTATGCCTCATAATTCATTTTAGAAAACAAAATACAAAGATATACATTATTAATATTATCAAGCCGGAATTTTACTATTTTTGCCCTCTACAATAATCCCCATGGGAAACAAAACACATATCATCGTCCAGGCTTTGGTATTGACGCTGGCTCTATCTTGCAGCACACGCCATCCCTCCTTGCCTGAAGTCCTGCCCAACGACACGGAAGCATCCATAGATTCCATTGCCGTCAGGCAAGAAGTCAACTCTTTTCCTGACACGATGTTACCCTCTGCGGAAGCGCTCTTTTACCGGATTGACACTTTCGCCAAGGAGGCAGTTCCGTCACTTGAAGATTCAGAAGACTTTTATCAAGATGCTGACGGAATCTTCACCTTTCGGGGATCCCCCAGCAGGAACCCCAACTTTTTCGGGAGGCTTCACAGTGACAGCCTCCATATCACGGTCGATTGGGTCTTTGAGACCGCTATCGACACCACCCTCACGAGTCATGGCCGATGGGGAGGTGGTACTGGATGGACAGGTCAGCCCCTTTACATCCATTGGCCTGACAGCATCATCCGTCAATTCCAGCGCGCCAACGATACGCTCTTCAGCCGCATCACCCCACAAGAACTTGTGGTAGCTTCCCTTTGCGGACAAATCTATTTTCTGGACTTCCGCACTGGACAAGAGACCCGTCCCAGCATCAACACCAGAAACGTCTTGAAAGGGACCCCTTCCATTCATCCTTTGCTCAACGGCAACCTCTATGTCGGCCACGGTGTCCCCAAAAACGGCCCATTTGGACACATCGTGTTCGACCTCTACCAACACAAACAGAAACAATTCTTCGGCAAAGACCGTTCTGCATGGCGCCGATGGGGGGCTTACGACTCCTCACCTCTTGTACTCGGTGGATTTCTCTTCCGACCAGGAGAAAACGGCACCCTTTACAAATACCTTATTGAAGCAGACACTTTAAGACTTCAGTCCACTTTGCGTTACTCATTATCAGCCCATAAATACAGTTATGGCATTGAATCCTCCTTAGCCGCCTGCCGCAACTACGGCTATATCGCCGACAACATGGGTAATATCATCTGCTTGAACCTCAACACTTTGAAACCCGTATGGCATTACCGAAACCACGATGATACCGATGCCACCCCCGTCATAGATATGGAAGAGGGCATTCCCTACTTATACACAGGATGTGAGGTGGACCGACAAGGCAGCGCAGGCTATTCTTATTTTTTGAAAATCAACGGGTTGACAGGTGAGATTATTTGGGAAGACACACTTCGAGGCCGACGTATCTTTCACAACGAGAAAATCCTTGACGGAGGCATGTACAGCTCTCCTTTGCTGGGCGGTGGTGATTGTAGCGACATGATATTCAGCAATTTCTGCACAAACACGCTCTCTGAAAAAGGTTGTCTGGTAGCCTTCGACAAAAAGGACGGGTCCATACGCTACAAAACCCAAACCAAACAATACTCATGGTCCTCCCCTGTCGCCTTCTACAACGACCAGGACGAGATGTTCCTTTTCACGGGCGACGCAGCTGGATACGGTTACCTCATCAAAGGAAAAACAGGAGAAATCGTAGCCAGCAAAAGGATCGGCAGCAATTTCGAGTCCTCTCCCATCATCGTTGACGACAAAATCATCATAGGCTCAAGAGGCAATAAAATATTTAGAATATCGTTAGAATAGTTTTGAAAACGAAAGAAAACTAAATGCGCAAAATACTAATTCTGATATTCCTCTTTTTACCCATGATGCTCTCGGCACAGCTCTATGCATGCCGTGATTCCATCAAAGACTGCTATGATTTCTGGCTGTATGTCCCAAAAGACTACAACCCATCAGTTTGTGAGAAGCCCTTAGTGATTTTTCTTCACGGCAGGAGTTTATGTGGGAAAGACCTGTCGAAGGTACGAGAATATGGCTGCATCGATGCTTTGGAAATGGGCAGAGACATTGATGCCTTCATCATTGCGCCCCAAGCCCAAAACGCATGGAATCCGCAAAAAGTCATGAAATTATACGAATGGGCCAAAGCACGTTACACGATCGACACCAACCGTCTTTATGTCCTCGGAATGAGCATGGGAGGTTATGGCACGCTTGACTTCGCCGCCACTTACCCCGACAAGGTGGCTGCCGCCATGGCATTATGTGGTGGATCCACTAAAAACGCTTTGTGCGGACTCAACGAGGTGCCACTATGGATCATCCATGGCACCGCCGACAATCTCGTCCCCGTGCGTTGCTCCGAGCGTGTCGTCGATTCCATGTGCGCTTGCGGCGACACCAGCATGCTGATCTTCGAGAAACTCGAAAAGGTGAACCACTCGCGACTGGCCAGAATCTTCTATCTGGAACAAACATACGACTGGCTCTTCTCTCACTCACTTACCGACTCCATCAAAGAAGTCAACCGATGCTATACCATGTCAAAAGACATCCTTGATGATGCTTATAAGGACTTGAAACGTACCAAATTAAACATCAAAGACTCAAAGCACTCGGAAAGGCCAGCCGTCACGGACCTCGACTATTATTACATCAAAAAAGGAGATACCTTAAGTGCCATCGCAGTCAAATACCACACCACCGTGGCAAAACTCTGCGAGCTGAATCAGATTCAAAAAGACAGCATCCTTAGAATTGGACAGAAGCTGCGGTTAAGATGATCATCAATAGACCATCACCTTTCTCATGATTTCCTTTTCGCCGTTGCGAGCCTTCAGGAAATACATGCCACTACCAGCAAGTTCGATATCACCCTTCACGAACGACCGATCCTGATAAACCTGACGGCCAGTGAGGTCAAAGATTTCCACCTGCCATTCACCCTCACCAAAATCCAAGAAGAATCTTCCTTGTGAAGGATTGGGATACAGGGTCATGGATGCTGAAGCAGTCTCATTAACAGCGATGGTGCCATCACAAGAGAACTCGTATGTATATTCATCTGTGAATTCCGTGGTATTGTTCACCCTAATAATCTGGTTACCATCTGAATCCAAAAATCTGAACAAGCCAGTGACCAATCCATTGCTTGCCGAATCCAAAATCCTGATACGATAGCAACCGGCATTCAAGATAATCATTTCCTCGGTATATACCTGACCTGGAATATCAAAAGTATATTCAAACAGGACTTCATCCGTAGCTAAATCGATGATCTGCACGGTGTTTTCCTCGGGAATCTGGTCAGACTTCGCCTGCATCTTGAGAAAACCATCGATGGTGACAGGAGTTTCAAACGTGACAGCCATGGTATTATCGGACTGATATTCATCAGCATGGCCATTAGGATTCTCAATCTTAATCACCAGTTCGGAGCCATCGCCCATAGCAAATTCTGACATCTTGAAGTCAGCCGTTTCCCCTTTCTGCAAAGTTCCGTTCCAGGTCTCACGATACACTTCTACCCCTTCATTATAGGCCACGGCATCAAAACTATGAATCTCCTCATTGCTGTAGCTTGACACACTCACGGTGGGCTTAATCATTCCGGAGCAGTTGGTGGGTGAATATTCTTTCACGCCCGTTATCATCAAGTCATAGTCGAGGTTCAAGTCCAAGGGCAAACGCACGGCTTGATAGACCTCCTTGTTCCCCGAGAAGTTCTGCACCCAAGCGGTCAGGTAGCAGTCTTGTTTGGGCCAATTCATGAGAAAAGACTCATTGATGGTCATGGTAGGACCCACGAACGAGGTGCCTTGTTGGTTGGGAATCATATCACGGCACACATGATGCAGGCCTTGCATGCCCATCCAACTCACGTTGATGTTGCACTGGGTAAGCGCAATCATGACCTTGAGGTTGGTGGCGGAGCATTCACCGACTTGATTCACCGTGCAATGCACATTCCAAAGACCATTTTCACCCGGTTCACAAGTCAGGGCGATGGTAAAAGGACTGGTTTGGTTGATTCGCTGATTATATCTTGCAAGATAATAGCTGTAATTCGTCTCACTGGCGCTGCCACCACCCTCAAATTTAAGCATCCCGTCAGCGATTAAAGTAGGATAAGCACTGATGTTGTAGAAGGAAGCTCTTGCGTTGGTTTCATTAGTATAGTAATCTGCCGTTGAGAAGGCGGTGGTATGATAACCGACTGGCGCAATGGCCTTCCCTTCCTCCATCAACTGGGCAACCGCATTGGCAGCCGCTGGACAATAAGGGCATCTTACACCTGTAAAAAGCTCAAAAAGAACACATTCACGAGCAACATTCTCTTTTGGCTGCGCATAGCCTGTTGAAAAAAGAAGAACAAATAAAGTCAGAAAAAGGATAGAGTGTTTCATAGAAATAGATTTTTATTATTGAATTTGCAAAAGTATATTTTTTATTTTTGCGGCGCAATACACTTTTCAAAAAATTGATGAAAAAAAATACAAATTTTCCACGAATCATAGGCGCAGTGGCCGTGGCAGCCTCGGCAACACTTTGGGGTGTAGATGGCATCCTCCTCACCCCGCAACTCTACAACCTCAACACAGCTTTTGTCGTCTTTGTGATTCACTTATTCCCTTTCCTGCTCATGAACTTCTTCTTTTTCAAGCAATATCGCTTGTTAAAGACGATGAGCAGATCTGATTTTATCTACTTCACCCTCATAGCTTTGTTCGGAGGTGCCTTAGGCACATTGGCCATTGTGAAGTCCTTGTTCCTGTTGCATTTCAACAAGCTCTCGGTCATCATCCTGCTTCAGAAGCTACAACCTGTATTTGCAGTGCTATTGGCACGTTTCATCTTGAAAGAGAAAATCAAAAAACACTTTGCGATATGGGCTGCGATTACTTTGATTGGTGGATATTTTCTCACTTTTGGATGGTCGCTACCCGATTTCAGCACCGAAGGCATCACCACTTTTTATGCTGCGCTGCTTTCTTTGCTTGCCGCTTTTTCTTTCGGCAGTTCTACTGTCTTCTCCAAGAAGATACTCGGGAACTATTCTTTTTACGCTTCCACCTTTTTCCGCTATTTCTTCACCACTGTCATCATGCTGGTCATCGTGCTATTGACCGGACATATCGGCGACTTCCCACAGATCACGCCGCGCAACTGGCTGTTCATCGCCCTTATCGGCCTGACTACTGGTTCCGGTGCCATTTTCCTATATTATTATGGCCTGCGAAATGTCAAAGCCTCAGTATCCACCTTCCTTGAATTGATGTATCCCATCACTGCCGTCGTTCTTGACTATTTTGTCAACAAGACCGTTTACTCACCAGTTCAATGGATAGCGGCTGTGGTGATGATTATCGCCATCATGATGCTGAACATCAACCCAAAGGAAAAATCCTTATTTTTGCACAAAAATAGAAAAGCATGATTCAAGCGAAAGGCATCCACAAATCCTACGGCAACTTGGAGGTGCTCAAAGGCATTGACCTCCATATTGCCAAGAAAGAGATTGTCAGCATCGTCGGCACGTCAGGAGCTGGTAAATCCACTTTATTGCACATCATTGGCACTTTGGACCGGGCCGACAGGGGGTCGTTGTTAATTGATGGCACTGAAGTCAACAAGCTCAGCGACAAGTCATTGGCAGAATTCCGAAACAAGAAAATCGGTTTTGTCTTTCAATTTCACCATCTGCTGCCCGAATTCACTGCCTTGGAGAACATCTGTATTCCGGCGTTTATCGGTGGCATTCCCAAAGAAGAAGCCATCTACCATGCCATGCAGCTGCTCGACTACTTAAATCTCACCGACCGAAAGGACCACAAGCCATCGCAGCTCTCTGGAGGTGAGCAACAACGCATCGCCGTGGCACGTGCCTTAATCAACCGTCCCGCTGTGGTTCTCGCTGACGAACCCTCAGGCAACCTCGACTCCAAGTCCGCACAGGATCTGCATCAGCTGTTTTTCAAGCTTCGCGACGCGTTACAACAAACCTTTGTCATTGTGACGCACAACCCTGAGCTGGCCGCCATGTCGGACCGAACCATCACCATCAAGGACGGGGTGGTGTTTTAGTGATGTAAAAGTAAGAAGGAAACACAATAAAAAGAGGTTTTTTACGTTAAGACAATTTGACTAATAAGAAACAAGATGAAAAGAATAATATTAGGTATCGCATTGGGCGCCGCAGTGTTATGTTCAACAGGTCTTCAGGCACAGAACACCGAGTCGTATGAGACGCTGATGCGCAATGGAAACGCGAAATATGCCGCTCAGGATTATATCAGCGCCAAGACTTATTACGAGATGGCCCTGAAACAGAGGCCCAAAGATGCCACCGCACAAGCGAAGCTCAATGAGACTCTGAGCAAGATCCAGGCCGACAACGAGAAGCAGGAAGTGTTCTATTCACACCTCGACGCCGGCGATGCGCTTAACGCAGAAAACAAATACGAAGAAGCCCTTGCGGAATATGAGAAAGCACTGGCTATCTTCCCGAACGACAAATATGTCGGCGGACAGGCACAGGCCATCCGTGACCTCCTGAAAGAACGTCAAGACAAGCAGGAAGCTTACAACCGCGCCATCGAGCAAGGCAACACCCTTCTGGAAGGAGAGAACTTCGATGCCGCCATCATGCAGTTTGAGGCTGCCGCTGAGATTTTCCCCAACGACAAGCTGCCCAAAGAGCGCATTGCAGAAGCCAAGAAGCTGCAACAAATCTACAACGACAAGGTGTCACGCTTCAACAAGCTTGTTGAAGACGCCAGCCAGTTAGCACTTCGCAAGAATTTCGACGATGCCATCGGCAAGCTGAACCAAGCGCTGGAACTCTTCCCCAATGACGCACAAGTGCTGGGTTTAATCCAGGATTACACAGCCTCCAAAGACCAGAACGACCGCTACAACGCCCTCATCGCCGAGGCCGACCAGTTGTACGAAAACAAGAACTACCAGGAAGCGCGTGCTAAATACCAAAGTGTGGCTTCCATCGTCCCCAACGACCCCTACGCCGCCGACATGATTCGCCGTATCAACGAGCTGTTTGAGAGTCCCGAATACATCGCTGAGCAAAACTATATCGCAGCCATGGCGCGCGGAGACGAGCAGTTTGCGCAGCAACAATACCCCATGGCGCTGAACACTTATCAAGAAGCCCTTGGGTACAAGCCTGGAGACCTTGCCGCCACCCAGAAGATCAACGAAGTCAACGGTATCATCCGTCGTCTTGAAGAGGAAGCCGAGGCAGCGCGTCTCGCTGCGGAGAAAGCAGCCGCTGAAGAGGCAGCGCGTCTCGCCGCCGAAGCAGAAGCCGCACGGTTGGCAGCCGAAGCAGAGGCCGCACGTCTCGCCGCTGAAGCCGCCGCCGAAGCGGAACGTCAAGAAAGAATACAACAGATGCTCGGCGTGGCCGACGGACTCTTCGCCGAGGAGAAATATGTGGAAGCCAAAGCCAAATACCAAGAGGTGTTCACTATCGACGAAGGCAACGCTACCGCCACCGCCAAGATCGCTCAAATCGATGGCATCTTCGCCCAGATTGCCGCGGAAGCACAGCAACGTTACGACGAGGCCATGGCTGCCGCAAGCCGATTCATGACGGATGAAAAATACCGCGAAGCCATCTCCCAATACAACATGGCCTTAGTGGCCAAGCCCGGCGACGCCGAAGCCACCAGCAAACTGGCTGAAGCCGAACGCCTCGACAACCAAAAGATGACCGCCCTGCGTAGCCAATACAACAGCTTCATCAAAGAAGGCGACAAACAATTCGCCGCCAAAGCCCTCGACAAGGCTGTGGAAGCATACGCCAAAGCCGAAGACCTTGGCTTAGGCGAGTCCTACCCCACCGAGATGATCGACAAAATCAACCGCATCATCGAGGAAAACAAACTGTATGAACTCAACAATACAGCCTTCACCATGTCAGCGAACACTCCGAAACGCTTCACCTTCAATCCCGTTGACGTAGCCTCCCGTCGTTCCAACTACATCATCCTGAAAGCCCGTAACCTCACACCAGGGAAGAGCTTCCCCATGATTGTCTCCTTCGGTAGCGATAGCGGCAAAAACGGCGGCTTCGTGCTTGCCATCTCCGAGAGCGAGGACACCAAGACCTACATCTTCCGCATCGGTTCCCAGTACAAATGGTTCAGTGAAGACAACACCTGGATCGAACTCATTTCGGAAAATGACGATGTGGAGATCAGCATGGTGGAAATCTCAAGGAGCAACTGATTGAGAACTTAGAAATAAGAAGTTAGAGATATATAAGGGATACGTGAATAAATCCTGAAAAACAAAAAAAATGGAAAAAAGCGATTGTTGTTACCAGTCTTATCTGGCAATCTTGAAAGAAGAACTCGTGCCCGCCATGGGCTGTACCGAACCCATCTGTCTGGCTTACGCCGCTGCTAAAGCACGCGAGGTATTAGGTTCCATGCCTAAACGGGTGGAAATCAAAGCCAGCGGCAATATCATCAAAAACGTGAAGAGCGTCATCGTGCCTAACACCAAGGGCATGAAAGGGTTGAAAGCCTCCGTGGCAGCAGGCATCGTGGCCGGCAACCCCGAGAAAGCCTTGGAAGTGATTGCAGAGGTGACCCCTGAACAGAAAAAGGACATCTCCCAGTTCCTCGATGACACGCTAATGACCATTGTTCCGCTAAACGTCATCGCACAGCTCGATGTCACCGTGACCCTTTACGATGGCAACCAATCGTCCAGCGTCCGTATAGCAGGACACCATACTAATATAGTAAAAATCGAAAAGAACGAAGAAGTGCTCTTCGATTCAGGGTACGAGGCCGACGCCAACGCCAAGCTCACAGACCGCAAGTGTCTCAACATGAGACAGATATACGATTTCGCGAATACTGTTGACCTTGACGAATTAAAGCCTATCATTTGTCCCCAAATGGAATGCAACAAGGCTATCGCCATGGAAGGGCTGAAAAACAACTGGGGAGCCAACGTGGGCAGCACCATCCTGCGGGTAGGTAATGACGTCCGTCAGAAAGCCAAGGCCTGGGCTGCTGCGGGCAGCGACGCGCGCATGAGTGGCTGCGAGATGCCCGTCATCATCAACTCGGGCAGTGGCAACCAAGGCATGACCGTCAGCCTTCCCATCCTGGCTTTCGCTGAAGAGTTCCATATCGACGAGGATCGCACCATCCGTGCCGTGGCCCTCTCCAACCTGGTGGCTATCCACCAAAAGACGGGCATTGGTCGCCTTTCGGCCTATTGCGGTGCCGTCAGTGCTGGCTGCGCGTCCGGATGTGGCATTGCCTACCTTCTTGGCCATAGCTTGGAGGTCATCGAACATACCCTTGAGAACGCCTTGGGCATGGCCGCCGGCATCGTTTGCGACGGAGCCAAACCCTCTTGCGCGGGAAAGATTGCCCTCGCAGTGGAAGCTGGCCTGCTTGGCTTCGAGATGAGCAAACATGGCGACAACCTCCTGGGAGGTGACGGCATCATCGGCAAAGATGTGGAAGAGACCATCGACCACATCGGCTGCCTTGGTCGTCTCGGCATGAAAGAGACTGATGTGGAGATTCTTAAAATCATGGTGGAATGATTCCTGATTACGCGTCTATCAACGTGGAAGAACGTGCTGAACAAGCCGTCAACTACTTCAAAAGCGGCTACAACTGCGCCCAGGCTGTGTATATGGCCTACTCCGACCTCTTTGGCATGGATCCCAAGACTGCTGCACGTATCGCTGCACCAATGGGAGCTGGCATCGGACGCATGCGAGAGGTCTGTGGCACTGTGAGCGGTGCCGCTCTGGTAGCAGGTCTCGCCATCCCTTGCGACAACCCCAGCGACATGGGCTCCAAGACCCGTTGCTATGCTCTGGTGCAACAAGTGGCCGAGCGTTTTCGTCAAGAGAACGGCAGCATCATCTGTCGCGAACTACTGGGGATTGCCCCCGCCAAAGCGTCACCTGTCCCCTCGCCTCGCACCGAAGCCTATTACAAGAAACGACCCTGCGTGGAGTTAGTAAGAATGTCGGCTACCTTCATCGGGGAAGCACTAAAAGACCACAATTTTTAAGGATAACAAAAAAGAGGATGACCCTGTTGAGTCATCCTCTTTTTCATATTCGTGCTTTCAAGCACTCTTCATTAATCCACATCAGCGCGAGCCATGGAGTCTTTATAGTACTTCTGGTCAACGAAGACATCTTCCTTATACGGGTTGATGTGACGTCTCTTGGAGACAGAGATGATGTAGATGATAGCGATGATGTTGGTAATCAGAGCCAAAGCACTAATCACCGTCATCATGGTCGGATTGGCAGCGACACTGTCAACGGTAGTGCCCACAGCGGCAGCTTCCTGACCGGCCACTTCATAGAGTTGCTTGATGGTTTCCACGCCTTCGGGATATTGTACAGGCAGCGTAGCCCAGCTGAACCATTGGCGTCCGTCTTTGAAAGTCTCCTGGAAAAGCGGGAGCACTTGAGCAAACATACACCAGATAGCCAGGGTGTTGGCACGGTTCTGAATCCAACCGCCACGGTTCCACAGCAAAGCGGCCACCGTCGGAGCCAGCAACAGAGCGATACCACAATACCATGAGTGCGTAGGCAGGCAGTTGTAAGTGTAAGCAAAGTTCCAGATATCGTAGATCACGATGTAAACCCAGGTCATGTCGGCCCAAATCATGTCCTTCTTATCTTTGGAAGCATACACGTTCCACCATGCGGTCATACAGAAAATGTTGATGATACCAGCGATGCCGTTCATCACATTATGCCATCCACCGTAGAGCCACACGCCTTCGCTGGAGAGCCACCACTTGTTCCATCCCAAAATGGCCGACTCAAAGTCGGATGCCACAGCAATGAGAATGTTAATAGCCACAATGATGAACGGGAAAGGTTTGAACCAATGCTTGGCACCAATACCCCATTTGTATTTGATCATCATGAAGCCGATACAGCCTGTGAGGGCAGCATAAAGCTTGGCATAGTGGAACCAGCCGTTCATGTATAGATGGGTCTGGTTGTTCAGTGCCCAGGATGCACCTGAACGGACACCGATGGCGATGGCCACGAAATAGGCGGTCAGTGCCAAAGGAACAGCGAAAAACATGACTGCGCCACCGAACTTGGTACGGCGGGCAAACTCGTTAAGCAAGATTAGTCCCACGAGGACGACGAGCAGCATCCCCCACTGAGACAGGGCATTAGCCCCATAAACTTGGAAAAACATAATGTTGTTGTTTTGTTGATTTGTTTATTTGTTGATTGAAATTGTTGAAACACTCTTACGTTCTTTTACATAGGCATAAATGGCCCATACCGCGGTGAGGACCAGCGACATGGGCAAACCCACCGTCAACATTTCCTTGAGCATCACGTTGAAGCCTCCAGACTGCTCCAAAGCCGTGAAAAAAGGATAGCGCCAGGTGACCTCTCCGTTGATGACATGATCCACCACAAGCATCACGGAACCTCCCCAAAGCATTTTCTCCAGCGCGGGAAGATTACGTTTAAGCACCGATGAATCAGCACTCTCAATAGATTTCTTATGAGCCTTACGATAGGCACTCGTGGCGAGAGCCTGCGTCAAAGGAACAATGAAACATGACATAATTTAAAGATTTAAAATTATAATTTTCAATGATTTAAATACTATTATTTAAAGTAAAAATTTAAGTCTAAACGATGATGCTATTTATTTCCACCTCGTTACCACGCAGCAGCCAAGTATTCTGGCTGTTACAGTAAGGACATGTCTTACCGAACCTGACGGTCTCATACTCTTGCTTGCAGTCATCGCAATAGGTCACTGCTGGGACCGTGTTGACTTTCATCTCGCAGCCCCGCAACAGGTCTTCCTTATCAGCAGCCCAGCGCCAACAATCCGTGAGCAGATGTGGCACCACTGTTGACACCTCCCCGATGTCCATTACAACGGCAGAGACATGATCCACGTGGTTTTCCTCAGCCACCTGCTTGACATCTTTGACGATATAGAATACGATTCCTAATTCGTGCATTTTCAATTACTTTTTCTTAAAAAGAATCTTCCCTGTACGTTTGACCATGTATGGTAAGATGGCGCTAAACTTATCCTCGGAGGTAATCATGTGCGAGGCCTCCGGGTGTTCACGATAGAGGTGAATAGCGTCAAAGCCACATTTGGTAGTGCAAATGCCGCAGCCGATGCAACGGTTCTCATCCACGATGGAGGCTCCGCAGCTCAGGCAACGAGCGGTTTCTTTACGCACCTGCTCTTCGCTAAGCGTCATCATATATTCACTAAAGGGATTCTCCTTCACTGCCACGCCTTCTTCCTGACGCGAGCTGTTGTCGTACGACTCTACCAGAATATCGTCTTTGTTCAGTTCGATGAAGTCGCGGCGATTACGCCCGATGGTCAAATGACCATGTTGCACAAAGCGGTGCAGACTCTCGGCAGCTTCCTTGCCAGCGGCGATGGCATCGATGGCGAATTTGGGACCTGTATAGCAATCACCACCCACAAAGATGTCTTTCTCAGCGGTTTGGTAAGTTAACTTGTCGGCCACTGGATAGACTCCCCTGACAAACTCGACCTTGGTGTCTTTCAGCAAATCTTTGAGTATCACCGTCTGCCCGATGGCGAAGACCACAAAGTCAGCATCCAAAGTAATAAGTTCATTTTCATCATATTGAGGAGCAAAGCGATGCTCTTTGTCATACACGGAGGTGCATTTCTTGAAAACAATGCCGCTGACCTTGTCCTGACCCAGAACCTCTTTGGGACCCCAGCCAGGATTGATCACCACGCCGTCTTCGCGAGCCTCGCGGCGTTCTTCTAAGGAAGCGGGCATGATGTCCTCGCTCTCAAGGGATAGCATCGTCACGGTCTCGGCGCCGCTACGCTTGGCCACTCTGGCAGCGTCGATAGCGACATTACCGCCACCAACGACCACTACCTTTTTATTGGAGAGTTGAGCATTGAAAGAGGAGTGATTTTGGGGGCCACAATTCATTTCGTGAAGGAAGTCGATGGCCGTGGTTGTGCCTTTAAGGGTCTCACCCGGGATGCCTGGCAGGCGTCCGCCTTGGCAGCCGATAGCCACGTAAAAGCCCTTATAGCCCTGTTTGCGCAGCTGTTGGATAGTGATATCCTTGCCGACTTCGACACCAGTCTTGATGTCAACACCAATCTCTCTCATGATGTCAATCTCAGCCTTAATCACGTCTTTTTCAAGCTTATAGGACGGGATACCATATTGCAGCATGCCTCCAGGAAGTTCATTCTTTTCAAACACTGTGGGATAATACCCCATGGTAGCGAGGTAATAAGCACAGCTCAATCCGGCAGGACCGCCGCCAATGACAGCAATCTTCTCATCCCAGCGTTGGATGACGCTTGAGGCAATGTTGATTTCAGGCACGAAACGTGTAGCGGCATGGAGGTCTTGTTCCGCGATGAATTTCTTGACGGCATCGATGGCGATAGGTTTGTCGATTGTGCCACGGGTGCAGGCATCCTCGCAGCGACGGTTACACACGCGACCGCATACTGCCGGGAAAGGATTCTCACGTTTGATGAGTTCCAGAGCCTCCTTGTATTTGCCTTCAGCGGCTTTCTTCAGATAGCCCTGCACGGCAATGTGAGCCGGACAAGCCGTCTTGCACGGCGCGGTACCCGAGGGATAGCAGTTGATGCGGTTTTTGTCGCGATAGTCCTCCGTCCATTTGTGGGGTCCCCATTTTTTGGCATCGGGGAGTTCTTGTTTCGGATAAGTCTGTTCGCCGTGTTTGGTGCAGAGTTTCTGACCCAATCTCACGGCACCGGCAGGACAGTATTCCACACAACGACCGCAAGCCACACAGTTCTTTGGATCTACCTTTGCGACATACGCACTGCGTGACATGTTGGGAGTGTTGAACAGCTGTGAGGTACGCAAGGCATTGCAAATCTTGACATTACAATTGCATATAGCGAAAATCTTTCCTTCGCCATCAACATTGGTAACCTGATGCACGAAGCCATTGTCCTCAGCCTTTTTCAGGATGGCCATGGCTTCGTCGTAGGTGATGTAATGGCCACGTCCGGTCTCAGACAGATAGTCAGCCATGTCACCCACCCCGATACACCAGTCGCGGTAGTCGTCAGCGCAGCCCTCGTCGAGTTTCTTGCGTCCATAACGGCAGGAGCAAATACCCACGCCAAGGTGTCCTTCATAGCGTTTCAGCCAATATGAAATATGCTCAATATCAACGCTTTGGTTCTCCATAGAGATGGCTTTCTCGACAGGAATGACATGCATTCCGATACCTGCGCCACCCATGGGGATACTGGGCGTAATCTTTTCCAAGGGCAAGAAGGTCATGCGTTCGAAGAACATGGCAAGTTCAGGATGCTTGTCCATCAATTCGGTATTCATGTTGGTATATTCTGCCGAGCCAGGCACGAACATCGGAACCCAATAGACACGGTCCTCTCTGTTAAAGGTAGCGCCAGCCACAGGACCTTCTTTGGTGTATTTGTCACCATAGTCATATTCCATCACGCCAAGATAGGACAGCTTATCCAACAGGGCGTCAAGTGACTGGTCATCAGAAGTATAATGTTTCTGGTTATTCCATTCATGGAGCTGCTGATAAGTGTGATGTTCACGTACTTTGAGTCCTCTTTTCGGAAGCATGTCGAGGAGCAGGTCGAGCGCGGCCTCACGAGTCTGCGCATCCATCTCGTCCTCAAAGATGCAAGCCAAGCCCCAGTATTCAGGAGCGTCAGTGGTCATCTTCAATTTGCCAGGGATGCGGTCAGTGACCTTGCGCAAAAATTTCAACAATTTTGGATTCGGGTTTTTGTCGCCTTTGTGTTTAGGGACAAATTTGGTTGACATTTCAGGCATGATATAGCTTGTTAGTTTATAATGAATTGTCAGATTTAAGTTATCACTTGTTTTTCCACGATGTGACTTCTTTGAGAAGCCAATCGGCAAAGTCATCCACACCCTCTCCTGTTTTAGCACAGATGGGGATAACCTTAGCATTGGGATTACGTTGGTGAATATATTCGCGGCATTTATCCAGATTGAAATCAAAATATGGCATCACATCGATTTTGTTGATCAAGACAAGGTCGCAAACCGAAAACATCAAAGGGTATTTGAGTGGTTTGTCATCGCCTTCAGGAACAGAAAGGATCATGGCATTGGCGCATGACCCCGTATCAAATTCAGCGGGACAAACCAGGTTACCCACGTTTTCGAGGATGACCAGATCGGGGGAGAATGGAGAGTTAAGTGCTGAGAATTGAGAGTTGAGCGCTGAGAGGCCTTGACGGGTCATCTCCGCGTCGAGATGACACATGCCTCCCGTATGGAGCTGGATGGATGACACGCCGGTAGCCTCTTTGATTTTGATGGCATCCACGTCACCATCGATATCAGCCTCCATCACCGCCACACGGATTTTGGACTTCAACTGGTTAATAGTCTGGATTAAGGTGGTAGTCTTGCCACTTCCAGGAGCAGACATCAAGTTCAGGAGGAACACTCCATTTTGCTTCAATTTATGCCGTAAGGCATCCGCATCTTTCTCATTATCAGCAAAAACACTCTTTTTGATTTCAATGATTTTTACTTCATCCATAACAGTAAATTAGAATCATCAAAAATACGTTTTTTTTCGATGCAAAATCCAAAATTTCAAAACTGTTATGAAATAATTAAGAAGCTTCCAAAATATGAAGAATCGCTAGAATTTAAGAGAACAGCACACGTGTTATTCTCTCAAATTCTAACGATTCTAATTGTCAAAAAAGAATAATAAAACTAAACTGTTTCTTAACGAACCACTACCTTTTTAGTGACAACACCTTGTGTGGTAACCAGTTGAATGAAATATAGACCCTGAGGATACAACATTGCAATCCGGCATTCATCTTGCTTCGGCATTACCACCTCGATCTTTTGTCCAATCTGGTTATAAACGACCACTTGCAGCAGGCCTTCCGCCTTGACAGTCAGTTCGCCTTTCACAGGATTGGGGAAAACCAGGGCATTCACGGAACCCGACTCATTGACATTGGTGGGATTGCCTACACCCACGAGTGTTTCTGAGGCCGCATCACAGCCGTCACTATAAACTGCGTTGATGAAGTACTCCGCCGTCAATCCTTCGGTGATGGTATCAAGGTATTCAAAGACATCAGACTCCACAGAAACGTGAAGCTGACCATCTCGGAACACCTCATAATGATCCAACACACCCGTCGAGCCTTCCAATGGTGCCGACCATGACAAGCCAATCAGAGAAAAATCTTTGACAAAAGGGTATTCGTCAATCTGGAAATCTTGCACGGGCTGGCAATAAACGACCGGGGCCTCTCCCACCGGATTAGCAATCTCCGCCAAACACCCGATGTTCATCTGGCAATAACGTTGCGACATGCCAAAACTGTTGACCGATGGACCAATCAGGTCTTGGGGTGTATGGATGTTCGGACTGTAGTGTTGATAGTCCTCGAAAGGATAGATGCCCATATAGCCATGGTTATTAAAAGAGGTATGGTCGCTGTCACCCTCATTGAAGTTGACATGTCGGACCGGCATCTCAGGAAAATAAACATTGGCAACGTTCATGTAATAGTCGCCGATAGGTGCCACTGAATTAGGATAAATCAAGTCGATGTGAATCTGGTCACCATAAAGGTAGCCATTCATGTCGTTGTTGAAGTAGCCTATGATGTCCATGCCTTGTTGTTGGCAGCGGCTGGCGTATGCTTCGCTGCCATAGAGGCCCATCTCTTCGCAGCCGTAGGCGCAATAGACGATGGAGTACTCGAATTCATATTGGCTCATGATTCTGGCCGATTCAAGCACGCTGGCCACACCGGTGGCGTTATCATCGGCTCCTGGCGCAGTGCCACCGCCGAACCAAGCCTCGTAGGAAAACGAGTCAAAGTGGCTGCCACACACCACGTAGGTGTCAGGATAGAGGGTTCCGCGCTGAATGCCAATCACATTAGGACCGGCAGCACCGCTACCCATCCAGGTGTTAGCATTAAAGGGTTGTTGTTCCACTTCCAAGCCAAGGGCTTCCATCTTGCCAGCAATCCAGTCGGAAGCAGCGAAAGCATTGTCTGAGTTCCAGATTCGGCTTTCATAATCCTGAAGATGCTGCACGGTAGCTTGCAGCGAGTCCATGTTCACCTGGTTCATCATTTCACGAATACGCGCATCTTCCACCGTCACCGTGGGGAAGTCGCGGTTCATGCGGGGCAGACGGGCTTCTTTATTGAAGATCGCCACGGCACCATCATTCTTATAAGGCATCACCATGCCCTTGGCGAGGATGGCATGGTTCATCTTGACCATAGCATTGATGTTGTTCTTGGCAAGATAGGCATCCTGAGCATCGTTGGGACAATACACGATGGTATAGACCTCATTGTTCGTGAAGGCGTTTTCATCGAGCATGGTCATGGTCTTGGCATCGAAGGTAGATGCTGTAGCATACACCTCAGTATCAGTGTAATAATGAATGGTAAGATTCGGGTCGGCAAAGAGCTTTTCCAAATTGGAGCGTCCTGAATAGTTGATTTTCACAAAGCTTCCTGCCATCATCACAGAGGAGAGCAGGAAAGCGATCAAGGTAACAAACAGTTTTTTCATTTTTAAATTCATTTTTTAACTTTATTTTCATTCACTTATAACTTTCATCTTAGTTGCTCAAAAGCAAGAAAAATAACAACCATTTTGAATCAGTGATGTTTTTTAAAAATGGAGTTATTTGGCTGGACTCAGTTTGACCATCAGCACCCCGTGTGATGGAATGTTTGAAACCACGTTTTTGGCGGTGGACTTGGCGATGGTCTTGTGTTGCCAGAGGTCATAGACGCTGTAGTTACCACCTGCTTTGCGCAGCTCAGGGATATCGTTCCAGTTGAAGTTGAGGTTCCATTCATCGTTGCCTCGGTTGAAGAAGCACACCGCCCATTGGTTTCCTTCGAGCTGTTTCACCCAGATTTGTCGGTCGCCGAGTGCTACAGACAGATGAGCTTGTATGCCCAGCGGATCCTGGTCGATGGCAATGACTTCTTTGTTGGTAAGGATACGTTGGGTGTCGTCGCTCATGTTGTTGAGGTCGTTACCCGCCATCAGCGGAGCAGCTAGCATACACCACATCGAGAAGTGGCTTTGGTCTTCGATGGCATTCATTCCGCCGTTACCAACCTCCAGCATGTCGGGGTCATTCCAATGGCCAGGACCATTGTAAGGATAAAGGTCCTGAACCAGGTCGATGATATTGACCATGCCGTGTCCGCCCCAGTCTTCCTTACCGTCCCACAAGTTGATGATGTCGCCCGTGGCCCTCCAGAGATGGCCGATGCCTTGTGCCCATTCCCAAGGTTTGGTACTCCCCCACTCGCAGATGCTGAATACGATAGGATGTCCTGCCTCTTTCAGGGCCTCGCGCATGACGGTGTAGGCCGTTTTGGAGTTGGTGCCACGGTTGTTGCAGAAATCGTATTTCAGGTAATCCACTCCAGTGCGGGCATAGAAGATTGCATCCTGATACTCGTGGCCCATGCTGCCCGGCCTACCAGCACAGGTGTGGGAGCCGACACAAGAGTAGATGCCGAACTTGAGTCCTTTGGAGTGGATGTAGTCCGCCACATACTTCATGCCGTGCGGGAACCGTTCGGGGTCACAGACGATGTTGCCGTCCGCGTCGCGGTCGATCTGCCAACAGTCGTCCACCACGATATATTGATAGCCAGCGTCTTTCATGCCCGATGCGACGAGTGCATCGGCAGCTTCCATGAGGAGCTGTTCGCTGACGTTGCAGCCAAAGCGGTTCCAGCTGTTCCATCCCATGGGCGGAGTTGGACATAAGGCTTCGAATTCCTCTTGTGTAAGAGGTTGAGGTTTAGTGTTTTGTGCTGTGACGCTAAGCGACAGCAGTGCGATAGCGAAAAGAAGGAATAAATGTTTCATTGTTCGTTTAATTGTTCGGGACAAATATACGATTTTTTTCCTTGGCAGCCAACTCTCAACGCTAAACTCTCAACTACGCCCCTGGCGTGTATGTGCTCCGTCTATACTTTAAACAACATTCCTCTGTCATCTATAATTGCCCATTTTTTTGTATTTTTGACCCCAAAACACCTCATCATGATAAGGTTTAGATTATTTCTTCTAATAACCCTATTGGTCATCACCTTCACTGCCTGTGAGACTCGTCATCCGCAGCTTCTTGTGATGACATACAATGTACGCCATTGCGCTGGTATGGATTACGAGGTGGACTATGACCGCACTGCCTCCGTGATTATCCAGCAACGACCCGATGTGGTGGCACTTCAAGAGCTCGACAGCATGACGGGTCGTAGTGAGCGCCACGACCAGTTAGGTGAGTTGTCTCGTCGCACCCAGTATCACCCTGTCTTTGGAAGCGCCATCGATTTCGACGGAGGCAAGTATGGTGTTGGCGTCCTCTGTCGCGAGACGCCGTTAAGCTGGAAGGCCCTCCCCTTGCCCGGCGAGGAGCCGCGTGTGCTGTTGGTAGTGGAGTTGAAGGATTATGTGATAGCCTGCACCCATCTCGACCTCGAGGAAGAAGACCGGTTGGCGTCCGTGCCGTTGATTGTGGAGGAAGCACAGCATTGGCAGAAGCCATTCCTTTTAGCTGGCGATTGGAACGACACGCCTGGATCGGTGCTCTTGCAGGAGATGGCGAAGCACTTCACCATGCTTTCTGTTTCCGAGCCCTCCTACCCTGCCGATATGCCTGTGGACTGCATCGACTACATCGCCATTTTCAAAGGCAGGCAGGCCGAGATGATGGAGTCAACAGTGGTCAACGAGCCGGAGGCTTCCGATCATCGTCCGGTGTTGGTGAGGGTAGTCTTGTAGGGGGCAGGAACGATGGATTACACATTCCTAAAACTTGTCTTCTTGTCGAAACCTGCGGACTCAAGCTTTTGAATGTCAGAACGTGTATCTATAATTGGTTTGTCATTGAGAGAAGAGAGATACTCATAGAGCGCACTCCAAATTTCGGACGGGGGAATCACTTTGGGGATGAATGTGCCTGCGAGAATGGGATTCTTGACTCGTTGTTTCGACGCTTTCCATTGTTCTTCGTGTGTCCACCACCGATAATCAACCTGGCATGGGACGATACACATCGGCACATCTGAGTACCGCACCACCACATCCCTCAAAGTGTCGATCAGTCTGTATTCTACACGGGCGGAGTCACGACAGCCGTTTTCAATCCATCGTTCTACCTCAAAGCGATAATGAACACGCCCCGCCTCCAAAATAAAGTGATAAACGCCCCCTTCTCTCCATGTTTTTCTCAAAGAACAATCCTTTGACGCCGCTTCTCGCAGTCGCAAAACACCTTTCAAATCCCAATATTTTTTCTCAACCAAAGGCTTGTCGAAGAATAAAATCTTCGGGCTGAAATAATTATCCATACCATCCAGCAGGACCTTCTCCGAATTTACCACAACGGAACCTCTTCGGTCATAAACCACCATGTCATCCATACCATATACGCCTGCAAGGAAGTCATAATAGTCTTTTTTCTTATCAATGATTTTCATTTCTATAATGTTTAAAGGACGTTTCACATTTAGGTATCAGAGATGAGATGGATGTTTCATTATTTGGAGAACTTTTTTCAAGTGAATGGTCAGAAGACGATGGGTATTATGAATGCCAATTCAATTGGCACAATTTTACAGCTATTATATCCATGTTGAAAAAAGCGACTGATGCAATTGTCGATGACACATTCAAGAAAATAAATCAGCCGCGAAAGCTAAAAAACATCATAAACGGCTGGATAATTTCAGGTTGTTTCATCCAAATTTCAGCAACTTGTTCCGGTAATACTCATACTGCCGCTCCCGTTGCGCCAGTTGCTACTCCATGTTGGCAATGCTGGACTCAAATGTGTATCGTCCTCTATTCCAGACAGCAACGTTGCAAGCTCATCGTGGCGTTTGCCGGAATATGCGGCCAACAACGTTGCTGGGTATGCTCTGTTTTTCACTATAGCAAATAATTTCATATAGTTATAACTCCAGAAGGATTCCTTCTTCCCTCCTTTCGGAAAACTTCACTCCTTCGTCCAAGTCATTTGGATATGCGGGATGCCGTCGAGCATGAAGTTCTCGGATGACTGCTTGAAGCCGACCCCTTCATAGAAACCCTTGGCGTACTCCTGCGCCTCGATTGTGATGCGGGTCGCACCGAAATGCTCGATTGCAACATCGATGGCGTGGAGCATGATCTGTTTGCCAAAACCTTTGCCCCTTTCGGTGGTGATGACCCTTCCGATAGAGACCGCTTCCATGTGGGTGCCGGCGGGACACACCCGTGCCATGGCCACCACCTTCTCCCCTACGGTCAGCCACAGGTGGATGGAAAGCTGGTCGTCGCCGTCCAGATCTTGATAGACACAGTTTTGTTCCACCACGAACACCTCGCTACGAACCCGCAACAGCTCGTAGAGTTCGTCCGTGGTCAGTTCCTGGAAGGTTTTCTTATGTAGGATTGGGGGCATTATATAAGTTGTTTTTATCTAGTTATTTATAAACACTTTGATTTATTTTTATATCAAGAGCATCGTTAGACATACGAACTTCGTAAAGAGCATTGTCTTCGCAATAAACATTGACTGGCATGTGGCAAGTGACATGGGTGTTTTCGTAAATGAAATTATCGTTTCCGTTAAACAAAACTTTCTCTATCTGCTTGCAATCCAAAATAACGCTCTCTGATTTCGGAATTACTTCACCTATTCTATTCTTCATAAAGAAACCTTTCAGCTGGCCTTTGGGCAGAATAAAGAAAAGATAATCCCTAGCACGGCTCATAGCGACATTGATGATGTTTTCATTGTTTACATGAGCTTTGCTTGGGCAATCAGCTGGAGGATTGAGGACAATAAACATAATGTCGCATTCATCCCCTTGGAAACTGTGTACGGTACCACAGGTGACTTTGCAAAACATAGTGTCGAGCGGTCGATTTTCAAACATATTCTTAATTGCATCCGACTGTGATCGATAGACACACACTACACCTATTGAGTAGTCCTTATTAGGATGATTCTTTTCGATCTGTTTTATGGTGTATTCAACCATATTGTAGGTAAAAATGACGGAGTATAGATTGAATGCCGACTGACCGATGACGTTCAAACCTTTGATATCATCGAGTTCCAATACGTCAAAGCCAATGAAGTTTACATTCTTGATTGGAATGCCTTCAAGCTTCAATGGTTTCATAGGAGCACGATTTCTATCATAATCGACTAGATCATCGTATGCAAACTTACTCACCATTTTGCCTATGACTGGGATTGAGCGATGTTGAACGGTCAGCCCCTCTACAGGGTATCTGGAATAATCAAAGACCGCATTGGCAAATCCTTGCAGGCCTACCATATTGTAAATGTTGTAAGCTGGCATATCGTTTTGAACGACAGGCTGTATCTGTTTAGGATCGCCAGAAATAACAATCAGTTTAGCACTTGCGCCTTTGTATAGAATATAAGTGATGGTGAGAATATCAATCATTGAAGCCTCATCAATGAAAATATAGTCCCAAGGGTAATCGCAAATAGGGGTATCGTCAGGCTGGACATAGTCATACGCATATCGGGCTGCTGTAGCCACAACAATATTATGCCAGGCCTTTAAGTCTGTGGTGTCACGGTTTGTAACACAACCAATTTCCTCAATAAGATACAGGCTTTCTGTTGCCCCAAAACGTGCAAGACCACCCTCACACACTTCATCATTTGACATTTTAATCGCCACCACATCAGCTGCTTTATTTGTTGGGGTAAGGACAAGAATCTTAGCCTCGGGTTCTTTTTCCAGTAAATCGCGAACACGTTTAACAAGCTCCGTGGTTTTCCCAGTACCCGGAGGACCGTAGATGAATGAGAGGTTTTGAGGCAAGTTTGCATTCATATCGAAATCATCATCCTTTTCGAGTTGAAGGAAGCGGGTTTCAAGTGAGTTAATAATGTTGGTGTTGTCAACGGCAACAACACGGATCTTTTTCGCATTTTGCAGGTTGGCAAGCATCTTGTCTGTTAGTTCGACCGAAATGTCAATGCTGTCATCATCGGACTTAACAATCAAACCTTCGATCTTTGCCGTTTTACCATCGGCAAGTGTCGTTATTGAGAACTGTTCCGCATCGCAAATCCAAGATGGTATAGGAAGTGTCGGTTCGATAAGATGCAGTATTTTATCCGAACAAATCATCTCATAGTGAGAGAAGTCAATCTGCACACGACGTTCGGTTATCTTATCTTGACCGGCGTGCATTAATTCCATGAGAATCTTGAACCACTTGAAAGAATATTCAGGGGTCTGCTTGAGCAAGCTCATTATTTCCACCATATCCTTGGCGTTTTCGGCTTGTGTTTGTGCTGAAGTATCTTTCGCCTTCAGATTTTTCTCTGCCCGAGTCGTATCTTCAACTCCAACACCATTTGAATCTTGTTTTGATATTGTAGGGACAAAGAATGGCGCATCATTATCAGGCGTTTCAATGCCTTGATTGGCATCATCAAAGAATAACTCATTACTATTAGTAGCAGAAGAGTGAGGCTTATTAACTCGTCTGTTCTTCTTTTCCTCCCAACGTTTTTTCATCTTGTCTTCAATATTCTCGGATTGTTTTTCAGGCTCCTTCTCATCGAAAACATCTTGACCGCCTACTGAGAGTTCTTCTTTTTGTTTGGCAGCCTCTCGTTGTGCCGCCTTTTCCCGTTTCTTCTTTGCCTTTGCTTCCCGAACAGCTTTCCATAAATCTTCTTCAGTAAAGTCCTCGTCTAATTCCTTCCTTGCCTTTGCGCCAAACTCAAAGCTTTTCTGTTCTTCATCCGTGGCACCATATTTTTCTGTTAAGTCCTGGGTCCGCTTCTGAATCTTCAAGACCTCGATGAGTTTGTTATAATTATACTCTGGAAGAAGGTCTTCCAGAAATACATCTTCGGCAAAGCATGGTTCCCCATCCCTATTATAAATCCAGGCATAGTCTCTGAGATCAAGTAATAATTTAAGCTCGCATCTATAAATGTCGTATGTACTTCGTCTTTGTGTACTTGCCTTAATCAAGCACGTGGTGTTGTAACTATCGATATCTATTTGATTTGTAAAAATATCATCCAAGACATCGTTCCATAAAAAAATGGACATTTCTTTTGTTATGCGATCGTTTTGATATGCATCACTAAAACCATCAAGTTCCTTGTCCTCAACAATCACATCGTTGTAATAATCCTTTTTATCACTTGGGAACTGGGCTTTGATGTTGGCAGGAACAGGCCACGAATACCGTTCTATGACATCTTTAAGACACGGCTTAGTATTTGCACCTAAGCGAAACACAAAATCCTTGACAAGAGACATCTTGAAGTCATGAATTGAATCTTTGTAAAACAACGAATCGAAATAAACTACTTCCTTGCCAAAATAAGCAGTGAGAACATCCGTCTTGAAATATAACTCCGATGGCGAATACAAAGTGTTATTAGTTCCTACAAGTAAAAGTTTACTCTTAAGCATTTGGATGTATTCATCCTCTTCTTCAGTGTCCTTAACTTTTTTGAAAAAAGAAAGAAGAAGATGGAAATCAGACTTTAGAATGTTGTTGTCAACTTCGACATAACCATTTTCATCGCCCTCATATTTTTTAAGGATAATATTTCGAATAAAATCATGTTCATCAGGCTGCTTGATTTCCAACTCATTGAAAAGCTTGCAAGCCATTTCCTCTTTGAGGTACTCTGCACTGATAAAGTTATAGTCCGAATTTCCACTTGAATTATTATCGATAGGCAGAAAAACGTTGAGAGTTGTTGTGTCGATAAATGGCGCAACCCAATCTCCTCGTTGTGTTTTGATTATCGGAGCTCTTCTAAAAACGTGTGCAGTGGCTTTTGTTTGAGGTGAAATCTTCCAATATTTAGGTGCGTCATTGCGCAAAAAAGTATAAAATTTCGTAACCCAGTCGATTTTTTGCTCTTCCATAAACGTTGATGAGATTTCGTTCCCGAAATCTTCGACAGTGTATTCCTTGATTTCTTCGTATATACCATTAACATCATCGATTTTGCTTAACCGCATTATGAGTTCCCATTTGAGGAAATCTATATCTTTGGAAACTTCATCATATTCATCTCTGGATCGACTGTTACAGCGCAGAGAATAAAACTGTTCATGAGATAATAATTCCAGAATGGCACCTGTTGTTTTGTAGGCATCTTCAATTTTAAGATATTTTTTGTTTCTCGAAAGAAGTATTGGCTTGTTCTCAAGCATTTCCTGGAATGCTTGTCTCATGGGCTCTTCGAATAGACTTTCTTCGGAGTACCGATAACTTGATTCATATAGAGGAATTATATCAACGATGTTCTCGTTAATAAGAAGATGTCCATATTTCCTTCCATACTTACGAAGTTGGATAACTGCATCGGCAGCCAGACTTGACAAACAGCGCAACAAGTCTTTATTTAGGTTTTCATCGCGCTTGATATTGTGACGGTCTGGTGTTAAAATGAATGGAGCATGTGAAATGAAACAGGTTTTAAAAGTCTCTTTTGTAGGGAAAAAACAGTATATGTTTTGGGTGTTTTTCGTGATGAGACTCTTCCTTTGCTCATCGTAATAAAAACCGACATAGATAGGTAATACTATCTTTTTGCCATCTGCCATTGTAATAGTAATATCCCTTGAAAAGAGGAATATGGTATCTCGGTGGTCAGCGTTTTTCAAGAGATATTTTTCTAATGTAATATCTCCGTATTTATGTTGTTCAAGCAAAGCTTTGCTATACTCTGTGGTATGATTATCAAGCTGACCGGCATCTATGTGCCAAATGATTCTTTTTATGTTTCGCAAAAACAGGATGGGATTTACCAAAGTCTCCAATCTTTCCTTGATATCCTTAAAAGATTTAATCATATTTCGGAAAGGTAGAACGAACAATGTTTCGCCTGGGTTTCTATCGGGATAGTCATGGTCAATAAGCGTTGGAACAATCAAATCCTCAATCTTAAATTTGAATTGGTCGTCATAGATCTCAGGTGTATCAGTATATTGGAAGACTGCTTTGAAACCAACACCAAACTTACCTATCTTGTTTTGAGTAATGTCTTTTGATGAATTACCAATACCAGTAATGGAATTGATGTCGCCTACCCGTTCGTCATCTTCAGCTGTAATGTCAAAGTGTTTGGTGCCATTATGCTTGAAGAGCAAACTGTTTGTTTTCAGAATAATAGTAACCTCTGTGGCATTAGCATCGTCGGCGTTTTGCAATAACTCATAAACGAAGTGTGCTGTTTCTGCGTATTTATCAACTACATTGGGCTTTACGCCACGGAAAGCTCTCTGGTTGAAAACCTCATTTGCCTTTACACGAGCTTCGTGTAGCGCATCAAATAATACTTGTTCTTTCGGGGTAATACTGCTCATAATTAGATTGAGTTTAAGGGTTGAGGTTACAAAGTCCAATTTATTAAGACTTCATTAAGGTAAAAGCAACTAATTTAACACTATTCCGTCGTATTAATAAACCTCCGGAGATACGCTTTCAGCTTCTCAATCACCGTCTGCTTTTTCTTTCCACTTTCGGGGAGGAAGGGGTTGGTGGGCGGCAGGATTTGGGCGATGCCGGTTCCTGTCTCAGTAACGTAACCGTCGGCAAAGGCGCGTTCCATGAAGTCGCTGGTCTCTTGTGGTTTCAAATGCTCTTCTGCAATAATGGCGTTCAGTTGCTCACGTTTTTCCTGTTCAATAAACTGCTCCCATTCCTCCCCAACATCTTTACCTTTCATTGGAGTCATTTGCTCGATGAAACGCTCGATCAACTCACGCTTGTCACGCATGTCGGGGCTCGCATCCACCTGCTTCTTGATCTTCACGATGATTTCCTTGTCTTCACAATTGGAATCATGGTACTGTTGCACCAAATTCAAGATATAGCGGATGTTGATCTGCACCTGCTTGACCAACTCCATTTCAAAGATGACATCGTCAGAAATATCTTCTCGCTCATCGTTATGCGTGGGTTTGCGGAACTCATCGTAATAGTTGTTATACCAACCAAGATAATCCTGATAGCGCATCTCGTCAACAATCTTCGCCGCTTCCGTAAAGTCATCGAAGGCAGCCAGGATGTTGCGTACACGAAGCATCTCGCCCATCAAGCGAATAAAGGCTTTTTTCTGGTCCTCGTCTATGATGTTGGCCATCGCCTCCACGGGGAATTCTTGCAGCAGCCGTTCAATCAGTTTCGTGTAGGGGTCGTGCCAGTTGCCGCGATCATCTTCATAGCCCTCACTATAGTACTCTTTATAACTCTTCAGGAAAACCAGACCCGATGCGTTCTCATCACCAAAGATGGACAAGCTTTTCTTGGTGGCTTCTTCAAGATTGCGGAAACAGACGATGTTACCACAGTTCTTCACCGCATTAAGGATGCGGTTGGTGCGACTATAAGCTTGCAAAAGACCATGAAGCTTCAAATTCTTGTCAACCCATAACGTGTTAAGCGTCTTGGCATCGAATCCTGTTAGGAACATACCCACCACGATAAGGATGTCAATCTGCTTGTTCTTCATGCGCAACGAAACGTCTTTGTAATACGACTGAAACGAATCGCCGTCAGTGCTGTAGTTGGTATTGGGAGTCCAGAAATGGTTGTAATCATCAATGGCTTGTTCAAGTGCCTCGCGGCTCTGCATATCGGGAGCGGTGCCCACATCTTCAGGATTCTCGTCGCCTCCGAAGCCCCATTCATCCACTTCGGCCTCATTCGCATTGTAGGTATATATGGTGGCCACTCGAAGGTCGGGAGCAACAGGATCAGCCAGCTGCTTCTTGAATTCATTGTAATAAAGAATGGCCGACTTCACTGAATCCACGGCGAAGATGCTGTTGAAGCCATTGGTCTTCACCTTTGTCTTCTCCTCTTCGGCTTTGCGTCCTTTCTTGATCACCTCCTGCACATTCAGCAGGCGGTTCATGGTGTAAGCCTCGGCGCCTTGCTTGGTCTTCTCCGCAAAGTGTTCGATGATATAGCGCGTCACGATTTCGATACGCCTTGGGTCGTGCAACGCCTCTTCGGTGTCGATGCCCCACACCTGTTTGCGTTCCACATCGTCTTTCATCCGCATGGTGCTATTATAGTCCACGTGAAACTTCAGCACGTTTTTGTCGCGGATGGCGTTGATGATGGTATAGGTATGCAGTGGTTTGGTAGGCTTGCCGTCTTTATCGGGTTCTCCGCCAAACAGTTGTGCTGTGGTAGTGTATTTGCTTCCTGCATTCGTGTTCACAGCGAAGATAGGCGTGCCTGTAAAGCCGAACATCAGGTAACGCTTCACCCGCTTCACAATCAGCTTGTGCATGTCGCCAAACTGGGAACGGTGGCATTCATCGAAGATGAGGACGATGTTTTCTTTGGTTAGCACTTCACGCAACTCGGAATCGCTGTCATAGATGGCTGGTTTCATTAGGTTCGACAGCTTCTGGATGGTAGTGATGATGATGGAAGAATCGTTGTCTTTGAGCTGTTTTTGCAGTATCCTTGCTGAAGAATTGGAGTTGGCACAGTTGGGCTCAAAGTTGTCGTATTCTTTCATGGTCTGGTAATCCAAATCTTTGCGGTCCACCACAAAGAGTACTTTCTTAATGCCTTCCATCTTAGAGGCCAGCTGGGCGGTCTTGAACGAAGTAAGCGTTTTTCCGCTGCCCGTCGTATGCCAGATGTAGCCACCGGCACGAATGGTTCCCTGCCATTTGTTGTAAAGCGCCGTTTGGATGCGCTGCAAGATCTTTTCCGTAGCGGCTATTTGGTAAGGACGCATCACCAGCAGCTGCTTGTCAACATTGAACACACAGTATTTCGTCAAGATGTTCAGCAGGGTATGCTTGGCGAAGAAGGTGTTGGTGAAGTCACGGATGTCGGTCAACAAGGTGTTTTCTTGGTCCGTCCAATAGCTGGTGAACTCAAAGGTATTGCCATCGGTCTTATGCTTGCGAGAGCTATTCTCGGATTCGAGTTCCTTGGCATAACGGGTGGTGTTGCTATAGTATTTGGTCTCGGTGCCGTTTGAGATGACGAATACCTGTACAAAGTCGAACATCGCCCTACCGGCCCAGAACGAGTCCCTCTGATAGCGGTTAATCTGATTAAAGGCTTCTTTGATATCGACTCCACGGCGCTTCAGCTCCACATGGACCAAGGGCAGGCCATTGACCAAAACCGTCACATCATAACGGTTCTTGTGCGTGCCATTGGGCACTTCGTATTGGTTGATGACTTGCAGGTGGTTGTTATGGACGTTGGTCTTGTCCCAGAGTTTGATGTTCTTGGTGAGCCCGTTATCCATCGTGAGGTTGAGGATATAACCCTTGCCTTGCAGCATTTCCGTCTTGTCCTGGATGGTCATCTGTTCATTGCTGATCATAGGTAGCAGGCGAGCCCACTCACTGTCGCTCAGTTTTACCTCGTTAAGCAATTCCAGTTGAGCACGCAGGTTCTTCAACAATCCGGTTTCGTCCTTCACTTTTAGGTACTCATACCCCTGCCCCACCAGCTGCTTGATGAATTCGTTTTCCAGCTTAGCCTCACTCTGATAGCCCCCATCCGGTTTTTCTTTCACCTCATAATGGGCCATAACCGTGGAGTGTTCCTGCTCTACTATGATCTTGTAGTCGTTCATGGGCTTTTTACTTTTATTCTATTTTTTTAATTTTTTTTCTTGAAAAAACTTGCATATATGGATTTATTGCGTATCTTTGCACCCAACAAGCTTACCCCGCTTCCCATAGAACAGCGCGCTTAGGGTAAGCCTTTTTTTATGACGTAAATGCAACGAGTACCTTACAATAAACAGATACAGACGTTTTCCAGCCAAATCAGCATCTTGAAGCAACGAGGCATGTTGATTGCCGACGAGAGTGCCGCTGAGGTTTGGCTTCGAAAGGTAAGCTATTACCGTATGAGTGGCTATTGGTATCCGCTTTTGGCCGACCGGCAGAATCACGTCTTCAAAACGGGTAGCACCTTTGAGCAAGCATGCATGCTTTATGATTTTGACAGTCGTTTGCGTCAAATGGTGCTTTCTTATATAGAACGCATCGAAGTTGCCATACGAACTCAGATGGCATACGTGATGTCGATGGCTCATGACGGATATTGGTTCGAAGATGCGCAACTTTTTGGACAGCAAGCACAGCTCGCCAAAATAATATCCAGCATTCAAGACGAATACCAACGAAGTGATGAACAGTTCGTGCGTGCTTTCCGACGGAAGTATTCCGATCCATTGCCACCCAGTTGGATAACCCTCGAGATTACCTCGTTTGGCACCATGTCCATTCTCTATCAAAACTTGAAGCCTGGACTTCCCAAACGAGAGGTAGCTTCCGCCTTTGGCGTAAGTGACACGGTGTTTGCTTCGTGGCTTCATACCTTGGTTTATATCCGCAACATTTGTGCTCACCACGCCCGTTTGTGGAATCGCATCTTGGGCGTGCGTCCTCTGATGCCCCGACATCCGCACCGTGCGTTTATTGCTCAACCCGCTATCAGCACACAGCGTGTTTATTTTGTGTTGGCCATCATACGTTACTGGATGAATATCATCGAACCTAACAACACGATGACACAAGACCTCACAACGCTGTTCTCCAGCTATCCTGGAGTCTATCCCGCAGCCCTTGGCTTCCCCAGCCATTGGCAGCAAGAACCGTTGTGGAGGTAACGTCGGTAGCATCATTCAAAAGTTAATAGCTTGTTCCGATAATACTCATACTGCCTCTCCCGCTGCGCCAGCTGCTGCTCCAAATTGGCGATGCAGGCCTCAAAGGTGTCGAGGATGGAGACGATGCGCTGCTGCTCTTCTATTGATGGAAGTGGAAAAGCGAATTTAGCCATACTATCTCCTGAAATACGAACAACTTTGGCACCAGTAGCATGAGCAATTTTAAATAAGCAAAAACGATGTGACGCAAATTGATATGCCATAAATTTTCCATTCTGATCATGATGAAAAATATACGCATCACCGCTAACTGCAATACTTTCATCACCCAACCATGCCACAGGCTTCGCAACTCCTTCAGCATCTTCAGAAGTTGTAGCCAACACAACATCACCTTTTACCGCTTTCTTGCTTTTTTTGTATAAACTCTCAATTACTTTAGAAATGGTCTTAGTAGCCGACAAGCCGTATTTTGTATGAATTTGCCCATAATGAATGCAACCAAAACCATCGTCTACAAAATCACTTTTTTGAATTCCACTGCCTCGAATAAATGTACCAACCTCTCCCAGTGTCTTCATCTCCACTCCCTCTTTCCCTTCCAAATCAAGCAGTTGGTCGCGGTAATGTTCATATTGTTTGCGGCGTTGCGCGATTTGTTGTTTCAGGTTCTCGATGGAAGCGGTAAAAGTATCGAGGATGTTTACTATTCGGGTTTGCTCGGCGAGGGAGGGGACAGGGATTTGAATCTTTTTAATATCTGCTGCTTTCATACTTGACAAACTACTATTTGTACCGATAAACTTTACATCCATCAACGCATAATACAAAAATTTTGTCAACAATAAATCATTATTAGGAACTAATACCTTTAACCTTATGATTGGAGTAAAAAAAGCCAATCTATAATTAACAGAACCGACATTACCTATTGAGGATACAGTTACAGCATCTTTTGCTATTCTATAACTTGGACAATAACCATAAACACCATCTCCATTTGAAAAAACAGGATACGGGTGTGTTGTGGTAGGGCTCAGTTGTCCTTTCACACAGTCCAAGGGTGCATCACCGCCTGTAATAACGCTGCAAACATACTCAATTTTCTTCCATTCCACCATACGCATTAACACATTTTATTCTTGTTAGAAACAAGTCCTTGCTTTATTCCTTCCAAATCTTTAATAAACTTGCAATAGAGTTTATAATCCCTTTCAGGCTTATTCTCTTTAAAACTCCGCATAGCACCATCCTTCCATTCAACAATTCCACTTAAACCTGAATTATTTATATCTTTTATGCCTTCCCATTCTTGTTTAGCTTGTCTTGCTAATAGTAGATTCTTTTCTATCTCCAATTCCACTTGCTTAATAGATGCGTCTATTTGTTGACTTGAAAGTTCTTTTATGCTTTCAATTTGCTTATCGGTATCCTTTTTACTACTTAATATCACCCAAACCGCAATAAGTACTGCAATAATCGGACTCAAGATCGTTGCCCATTGAACTATTATATCCATCATACTATTCCACTAATTCTGTGATTATTCCAGCTATTATCTCATTCAACTCATTCCCTTCTGCAACCAAATTCTCAAGCTTGGAATTAACCTCCTCGATATTAATAATCTCACGAGTGTCTTCTTGTTCCACGTAAGAAGAGACAGAGAGGTTGCAGTCGTTGGCAAGAATGTCGTCGTTCTTCACCAACTTGGCCATATATGGTTCATCCTTGCGGTCAGCAAAGAGTTCCATAATCTTGTCCTGGTGCTCGGGTAGCAACACGTTCTTGTTGCCATCTTTCTGGAATAGTTTGCTGGCGTCTATAAACAGAACATTACTGTCGGTCTTCGCACTCTTCTTCAACACGATGATGCAGGTAGCGATACCCACACCGAAGAAAAGGTTAGCAGGCAACTGGATGACCGTGTCCACAAAATTGTTCTTAACCAAGTACTGACGAATCTTTTTCTCGTCGCCGCCACGATAGAGCACACCAGGGAACTCGACGATGGCAGCCGTGCCGCGCTCCGACAGGTGCCATAAAATATGCATTACGAAAGCCAAATCCGCAGCACTCTTGGGAGCCAGGACCCCAGCAGGAGCGTAACGCTCATCGTTGATGAGAATGGTGTTGTCCTTGCCATCCCATTTCTTGGAATACGGTGGATTGGAGACAATAGCATCGAAGGGCGCATCGTCTATATGTTGGGGCTTCAGCAGCGTATCTTCCAAACGGATGTCGAAGTTGTCATAGTTCACGTTATGGAGAAACATGTTGATGCGGCAGAGGTTGTAGGTGGTGGGATTCACCTCCTGACCGAAATACTTTAAGTTGGGATTGGTCTTGCCAATAGTTTTGGAGAACTTCAGCAGCAGTGAACCGCTACCGCAAGCTGGGTCATAGACCTTGTTGATCTTGGGATTGTTATGGGAAGCCAATCGTGCCAGCAACTCTGAGACCTGTTGCGGTGTGAAGTATTCGCCACCGCTCTTACCAGCATCGGAGGCATACATCTGCATGAGGAACTCGTAGGTGTCGCCGAAGGTGTCGTTCTCCGTATCGTTGTAGCGTGAGCCAAGCTCCATGGCAGCCACTGTTTTCAGCACCTTGGCCAGCAACTGATTACGTTTGATTACGGTGCTTCCCAACGAGGCGCTATCTACCGAGAAGTCGGAAAAAAGCCCACGTAGGTCATCCTCGGACTCGGTACCTTTGGCCGAAGCCTCAATGCTACGGAAAACAGTCGTAAGATGCTCGTTCAGGTTCTCATCCTTGTCAGCGGTGTTCACCACATTTTGAAAGAGCTGTGAGGGAAGAATAAAGTAGCCTTTCTCTTCCACCATCTTCTTGCGGATGTTTTCCGCTTTGGTGTCATCGATGGCAGAATAATCGAAATCAGGCTCCCCTGCCTCCTCCATCAGATGGTGGATATAGTCGCAAATATTCTCCGAAATAAAGCGATAGAAGATAGACCCCAGTACGTATGCCTTAAACTCCCATCCATCCACACTTCCACGCAAGTCATTGGCTATCTTCCAAATAGTTTTGTGCAGTTCAGCACGTTCTTGTTGTGTTGACATGGTTCATTTGTATCTCTAAGCTTTAAATAAGGTTCAAAGATACGAGAATTTTACCTTCTTATTCAACATTTTTTTCAAAAAAAACGACTGATGATGTAACAATAATCTTAAATCGGATACTAATTTCTATATATTTATAAATTAAATATACTTGTATAAAATATATAATGTTAGCAACTATGCTAAATAACACATCATACAACTTGACGAATAACTTCGACTCTTAGGTGCATCCGTCGGCCTCACATATCATATCCATACAATCCGCTTATAGCAAATGTCCTGTATAATTATAACCTATATTGAAAACTGGGGTCGGTATGAAACACATCATGGAGGCTTTGTTGTGGTGACATTTGTGAGACCAACAAAGGGCGTCACCCAAGATGGCAGGTTGGATCGGATATCCCATCAAGGCAGCAGCTGATTCTCCACCCCGAGTTAAACTGTCGGATAAGTTAATCTCCTGCCATTGCGCCCTGACTTGCGGGGCAAGAAAAGTAAACCGAGATAGTAAACAAGGTCTTTGTCCTGTAGGCAATAAAAAAGAACTAAGAATTCCGCTTTATTCATAGTTTAATATGAAGTCATTGTTCAAAATTTCTAAACAAAATGAGATTATTGAACAAATTTAACGCAAAAATACTATAAATAAATAGTTTATACAAGAAAAAATGCAAATTTTATTACCACACTCATTCCCATCGGGCATCACGGAGGGGACGATCCCAATACACCTCACCACCGGCTTCGTGGGCAAGGTCATCAATGACATCGCGGAATTCCACCAGCAAAGCCTGCTCGCGTTTCTTGGAACGATAACCTTTGGCTTCAGAAGAAAAAAAAACATGAAATCCTTGCGAGTTTGGGAAAACCATATTAACTTTGCATCGTAATCGGTTGATGGTCGCAACATGGTAGCGAGGCTCCTGGATAGCAGATTGAGGGTTCGACTCCCTTCGCCGATTCAATAACGGGACATAAGTCCCGTTTTTTATTGCTCC